>NZ_JBSHFH010000092.1:0-16615 GCF_053617235.1 Streptomyces sp. NPDC055749
CTTCTCGGTGATCGCGGACTTCGCCGCGTACAACTTAGATGGCCTGCCCCACTGGGTCGTGGTGTGGGGGGGGGTCTCCGTGGAGACCGCCCCCCTCACACCTTGAGCTTCCAGCCGCTCAGAACTTGTTGCGCGGGGTGATCCCCAGGGACATGCCGGACAGGCCGCGCTGACGGCCACCCAGCTTCTGCGCGATGGAGCGCAGCGCGGCTCCGGCGGGCGAGTCCGGGTCGGACAGGACGACGGGCTTGCCCTCGTCGCCGCCCTCGCGCAGACGCAGGTCGATCGGGATGGTGCCCAGCACCGGCACCGTGGCGCCGACGGTCTTCGTCAGCCCCTCGGCGACCCGCTGACCGCCGCCCGAACCGAACACGTCGACCATCTCGTCGCAGTGCGGGCACGGCATGCCCGACATGTTCTCGACGACACCGACGATCTTCTGGTGGGTCTGTACGGCGATGGAGCCGGCCCGCTCGGCGACCTCGGCCGCGGCCTGCTGCGGCGTCGTGACGACGAGGATCTCGGCGTTCGGCACGAGCTGGGCCACGGAGATCGCGATGTCGCCCGTGCCCGGCGGCAGGTCGAGGAGCAGGACGTCCAGGTCGCCCCAGTACACATCGGCGAGGAACTGCTGGAGCGCGCGGTGGAGCATCGGTCCGCGCCACACCACCGGGGCGTTGCCCGGCGTGAACATGCCGATGGAGATGACCTTCACGCCGTGCGCCGACGGCGGCATGATCATGTTCTCGACCTGGGTGGGCTTCCCGTCCGCGCCGAGCATGCGCGGCACGCTGTGCCCGTAGATGTCCGCGTCCACGACGCCGACCTTGAGCCCGTCGGCAGCCATCGCCGCCGCCAGGTTCACCGTCACCGAGGACTTGCCGACGCCGCCCTTGCCGGACGCCACCGCGTAGACCCGGGTCAGGGAGCCGGGCTGGGCGAACGGCACCTCGCGCTCGGCCGTGCCGCCGCGCAAGGAGCTCGCGAGCTCCTTGCGCTGTTCGTCGCTCATGACGTCGAGCGTGACCTCGACGCGGGACACGCCTTCGACGCGCGCCACCGCTTCGGTCACGTTGTTGGTGATGGTCTCGCGCATCGGACAGCCGGAGACCGTGAGATACACCGTGACAGCGACTACACCGTCATCGTCGATCTCGACCGATTTCACCATGCCGAGTTCGGTGATCGGACGGTGGATCTCCGGGTCGTTCACTGTCGCCAGTGCTTCACGCACCGCGTCTTCCGTAGCCATACCGACGATGTTACGGCGGATGCCCCTACGGCCGGGTAACCCGTCAACGGTCGCCTTCGTCACTCTCCACCCGCGAGAGGACCTGGCGGTCCTCCATGTCCTTCACCATGTCCTGGAGCTCGGACCTGATCCAGTCCCTCGTGGCGACCTCGCCGAGGCCCATCCGGAGCGCCGCGATCTCCCGGGTGAGGTATTCGGTGTCGGCGATGGAGCGCTCGTTCTGTTTGCGGTCCTGCTCGTGAGTGACCCGGTCGCGGTCGTCCTGCCGGTTCTGCGCGAGCAGGATCAGCGGGGCCGCGTACGAGGCCTGGAGGGAGAGCATCAGGGTCAGGAAGATGAACGGGTACTCGTCGAACCGCAGCGGCTTCGGCGCGAAGATGTTCCACACCACCCACAGGACGATGGTCAGCGTCATCCAGACGAGGAACCGCCCGGTGCCCAGGAAGCGGGCGATCCGCTCGGAGAACCGGCCGAACGCCTCGGGGTCGTAGTCCGGCAGCAGCCGCCGCCGCGGGTCCTTCGGCTGGTCGAGCCGGGGCCGCGGCGGGCGCACGAGGCCCGAGGAGCCCGTCGACGCCGCCCTCGGGCGCTCCTCACCGGCCACGGGCGATCCCCTCCTCGCCGTGGAAGTCGGCCTCGCGCCAGTCCTCCGGCAGCAGGTGGTCGAGCACGTCGTCCACGGTCACCGCGCCGAGCAGCGATCCGCTCACGTCCACGACAGGCACCGAGACCAGGTTGTACGCGGCCAGGTAGCTGGTGACGACGGACAGCGGGGTGTTCGGCGACAGCGGTACGAGGTCGCTGTCGACGATCGAGCTGACGAGGGTGAAGGGCGGATCGCGCAGCAGCCGCTGGAAGTGCACCGTGCCGAGGTACTTGCCGGTCGGCGTCTCGTCCGGCGGGCGGCAGACGTACACCTGGGCGGCCAGCGCGGGGGACAGGTCCGACTGTCTGACCCTGGCGAGCGCGTCGGCGACGGTGGCGTCGGGCCGCAGCACGATCGGTTCGGTCGTCATCAGTCCGCCCGCGGTCCTCTCCTCGTACGACATGAGGCGCCGCACGTCCGCCGCGTCGTCCGGACGCATCAGGGCCAGCAGCCGTTCCTTGTCCTCCTCGGGCAGCTCGGAGAGCAGGTCGGCCGCGTCGTCCGGGTCCATGGCCTCCAGGACGTCCGCGGCCCGCTCCTCCTTGAGCTTGCCGAGGATCTCCACCTGGTCGTCCTCGGGCAGCTCCTCCAGGACGTCCGCGAGCCGGTCGTCGTCGAGCGCGGCGGCGACCTCGGCACGGCGCTTCGGCGAGAGGTGGTGCAGGGCGTTGGCGACATCGGTGGGCCGCAGCCGCTCGAAGGTGGCCACCAGGCTCTCCGCGCCCTGCCCGTGCTCATCCAGCGAGAAGCCGCCGACCGCCGACCACTCGACCGTCAGGGTCTCGCCCTTGCGCCGCAGCGCACCGCCCCGGCCCTTGCGTACGAAGTACTTGTCGATCTCCCAGTCGCGGCGGGCCGGCAGCTGCTGGATCGAGACGTCGAGGATGGTCACCTCCTCGTCGGTCTCCACCAGCCGGACGCGCCGGTCGAGGAACTCGCCGAGGACCAGGCGTTCGGTCGGGCGCTGTTCGAAGCGCCGCATGTTCACCACGCCTGTGGTGATCACCTGACCGGACTCGACACCCGTCACCCGGGTCATCGGCAGGAAGATCCGCCGCCGGCTCGTCAACTCGACGACCATGCCGAGCAGCCGCGGGGGGCGCCCGCCCACCCGTAGCATCGCCACCAGATCGCGGACCCGCCCGACCTGGTCACCATTGGGGTCGAAGACGGGCACACCGGACAGGTGCGATACGAAGATCCTGGGGGCGCCTGCCACCATCCCGTGCACCTCCCTCCGACTGTGACGCAAATGCACCGATATGCCGGGATCAGGCTAGCCCGTACCGCTCCGCGGCGCCCCGGCGGCCCGTCCGTACGGCTCTCTGCAAAGAGGCGTAGGCAGCACGGGTACGCTGCCGTCTGCCACCCCCGACACGCAGATGAGAGGCAGTGCGCCCGTGACCTCTTTTGCCCCGGCCGTCCGGGCCCGTCACCGGACCGTCCTCGCCGTAGTGCTCTGTGCGGGGCTGACCGCAGCCCTCACGGCGTGTGCCGGAGAGGACCCGGACAAGGGAACCAACGGCGTCGGCAAACTCAGTGCGGCGGAGATCGACAAGAAGGCCAGAGCGGCGGCGGACTCCGCGGACGCGGTACGCCTCGCGGGCACCCTGGTCAGCAAGGGCGGCACGTACAGGCTCAACATGCAGCTCAACGCGGAGGGCGGCACGGGTTCCGTCACCTCGAAGGAGGACACCTTCGCGCTGCTGCGCGTCGGCGACGAGCTGTTCCTCAAGGCCGACGCCGGTTTCTGGAGCCACGACGAGGCGAGCGGCAAGGGCGAGGACGGCGATCAGGCGGCTGCCGACAAGCTCCAGGGCATGTACGTGAAGGTCCCCGAGGGCGACCCGACGTACAAGCAGCTGCGCGGCTTCACAGACAAGAAGATCCTGCTCGACGGTCTGCTCACCCTGCACGGCAAGGTCAACAAGGGCGACCGGGACAAGGTCGCCGGAGTTCCCACGGTGCAGATCATGGGCGGAAAGGGTGAGGGCGGCGCGCTCGACGTCTCCCTGAAGGGCACGCCGTATCCGGTACGGGTCGCGCGCGGCGGAGGCGGCGGCACGGTGACGCTCGCCGACTGGGGGCGGGCCTTCACCCTGAAGCCGCCGTCCGAGGACGAGACGGTCGACTACGGGGGCCAGCTCCCCAAGTCCTCGGGCTGACCGGCGGGGGTGGCCCCGTCAGCTCTTCCTGCGGCGCTTCAGCAGCAGGCGGGGGAGCCCGGCGGGCACGGGCCCGCGGGTCGTCGCCCCGGTGGGCAGCGGGACCGCGGCGAGCGAGGAGTCCGGCAGCTCCGTACGGATCTCGCCGGGCGCCAGCCGCAGCACGCGGCACTCGCGCGCCCAGCGCTCGGTCATCAGCTCGGCGTCCGGTGCGTTCAGCCGCTTGCCCTTGAGCTCGGCGACCGCCGCCGCCCACTCCTCGGAGCGCGGCGCCGGTTCGGTCACCTCGGCGGTCCAGACGACGAGCCGGCCGCCCTTGTCCTTGCTGCGCACGGTGACCTCGGCCGCCGCCCCGTCGGTGAGCCCGTCCGGGAGCGGCTGCTCCCCAGGGCCGTCGCCGACGAGGTAGGCGGCGCCCTCGTGCCAGATGTGCCACAGCGCCCGGGCGTGGCCGGTGCCCCGGACCCAGATCAGCCCGGACTTCTTGGTGGCCTCTTCGACCAGAGCCCGGCCCAGCAGCACGTCAGGAGCAGCAGCAGTCATGCGCGCACTCTATTAGAGCCAGCCGTTGCGCTTGAGGGTGCGGTGGATGGAGAAGCAGACGACGCCGATGACGCCCATCACCATCGGGTAGCCGTACGTCCACTGAAGCTCCGGCATGTGATCGAAGTTCATGCCGTACACCCCGCAGATCATCGTCGGTACGGCGATGATGGCCGCCCAGGACGTGATCTTGCGCATGTCCTCGTTCTGCGTGACGGTCGCCTGCGCGAGGTTGGCCTGGAGGATCGAGTTCAGCAGCTCGTCGAAGCCGATGACCTCTTCCTGCACCCGGGCCAGGTGGTCGGCCACATCGCGGAAGTACTTCTGGATGTCGGGGTCGATCAGCCGCATCGGCCGCTCGCTCAGCAGCTGCATCGGCCGCAGGAGCGGGGACACGGCCCGCTTGAACTCCAGCACCTCACGCTTCAGCTGGTAGATCCGGCCCGCGTCCGAACCGCGCGGACTGCCCTTCGCCGGGGTGGAGAAGACGCCGATCTCCACCTCGTCGATGTCGTCCTGCACCGCTGCCGCCACCGCGATGTACCCGTCCACGACATGGTCGGCGATGGAGTGCAGTACGGCCGACGGGCCCTTGCCCAGCAGCTCGGGGTCGTCCTGGAGGCGGTGGCGCAGGGCGCGCAGCGAACCCTGTCCGCCGTGCCGGACGGTGATGACGAAATCCCGGCCGGTGAAGCACATGACCTCGCCGGTCTCGACGACCTCGCTGGTCGCGGTCAACTCGGTGTGTTCCACGTAGTGGATGGTCTTGAAGACGGTGAACAGCGTGTCGTCGTACCGCTCCAGCTTGGGCCGCTGGTGCGCGTGGACCGCGTCCTCGACGGCCAGCGGGTGGAGGCCGAACTCCCGGGCGATACCCGCGAACTCCTCCTCCGTCGGCTCGTGCAGACCGATCCAGGCGAAACCGCCCTGCTCCCGCACCCGGAGCATCGCCTCGTGCGGGGTCTGGCAGTCGGCCGCCTCCAGGCGCCGCCCGTCGCGGTAGACCGCGCAGTCGACGACCGCGCTCGACGCGGACGGGTCACGGGTCGTGTCGTAGCTGTTGTACGGGGTGTTGCTCTTACGCAGGGACGGGCGCACGGCGGCGCGCAGGTCGCGGATCATCGACATGGCTGGCTCCTTCACGGAGGGCCGTCGGCGGGCACGTGGAACAGCCCGGAATGGGGACGTGTCACTACGTCCGCAAAGCGGGCGGCACCGCGGCAGCGCGATGACGGCGTTCGCTACAGACAGGCAAAAACGAGGGGCTCTTCCGTCGCGCGAACTGCCGTGGGCCTTGGCCGGAAAGGCTTCAGGCGACAGAGGGAAGGCGTGTGGCGGAAGAGCGGCTGGTACTGCACGGTCGACTTGGATCCATGGCAGTCCCCACCTCCTCCGGCCGGTCCCCCGTGAGGGACGACGTGTGCCGGGACTGAGAGAGCAACGCTTCTGCGTGCTGTCCCGGCTGGCGGCCAGGCTACCAGCCGACTCGGGGTCAATCCCTTTCTTTGCCCGTTCCTGACGCGTCCTATGCTCGCGTCATGGAAGAAATTCTCGCCTTGGTCGAGGCCCGGCTCCGTACGGCCCTGGGCGAACCGGACGCACGCGCCGACGTGACCTTCCTCGGTACGGACCGTATCGAGGTGCTCCGCTTCATCGACGGCGACGTGGTGCGCTACGCCACGCTCGGCATGTCCGGGCAGCCGATGGCCGACCCCACCTCGCCCCTCGCCGACCCGGTGAAGGGGCCGCGCGCCGAGCTGATCCTGTCGGTACGGGTGGGGCTCGCCGATACCGACCAGGTGCTGCGTCCACTGGCGGTGCTGGCCGCGTCCCCGCAGGTGGAGGGGTTGATCGTGGCGCCCGGCGCCTCCCTCGACGTGGGCCGGCCGCTCTGGCCGGGGGCGCCCTTCAGCTCCGTTCTGGTGGCCGAGCCCGGCGGGCTCGTGGAGAACCTGGAGCTGGACGCCCCGATGGACCCGGTGCACTTCCTGCCGCTCCTGCCGATGACGCACAACGAGGCCGCCTGGAAGCGGGTCAGGGGTGCGCAGGAGCTTCAGGAACGGTGGCTGTCGCAGGGCACGGATCTGCGTGATCCGCTGCGTACGTCCGTGGCGCTCGACTGAGACGAACGGCACAGACCCCGCCCGCGGCCAGGAGGGGGAGCCGCGGGCGGGGAGCAACGGGGTCGGTGCGCCGGTCAGTTGGCGAAGACCGTGACGCCGTCCTCGGTGGCGTGCTTCGGTTCGAGTTCCCGCGCCTCCCGGGTCAGGGCCGTGCGCCGGATCCCGATGACGAGGGCGCCGGCCAGTGCGGCGACCGCGGCGACCACGAACGGGATGTGGACGTCGCTCCACTCCTCGATCTTCGGCGCGAGGAAGGGGGCGGCCGCCGCTGCGAACCAGCGGACGAAGTTGTATCCGGCGCTCGCCACCGGGCGAGGGGCGTCCGACACACCGAGGGCCAGCTCCGTGTACACGGTGTTGTTCATGCCGATGAAGGCTCCGGAGACGATCGTGCAGACGACGGCCGTCGCGTGATCGCCGTACCCGAGGACCACCAGGTCGACGGCGAGCAGCACCAGTGAGCCGCCGACGACCTTGAGCGAGCCGAAGCGCTTCTGCAGGCGCGGGGCGACCAGTACCGAGAACACCGCGAGCAGCAGCCCCCAGGCGAAGAAGACGGCGCCGGACTTGTACGGGGTCATGTTCAGCACGAACGGCGTGAACGCCAGGACCGTGAAAAAGGCGTAGTTGTAGAAGAACGCGGATGCGGCGACGGAGGCGAGGCCGCCGTGGCCCAGTGCCCTGACCGGGTCGAGCAGTGAGGTCTTGCGGGCGGGCCTCGGCTGTTCCTTGAGGAAGACCATGATGCAGACGAAGCCGATGGCCATCAGCGCGGCGGTGCCGAAGAACGGGTAGCGCCAGTTCGCGTCGCCGAGCAGGGCGCCGAGCAGCGGGCCGCAGGCCATGCCGAGGCCGAGCGCCGACTCGTACAGGAGGATCGCCGCGGCGCTGCCCCCGGCCGCCGCACCGACGATCACGGCCAGCGCGGTCGAGACGAACAGGGCGTTGCCGAGACCCCAGCCGGCCCGGAAGCCGACCAGTTCGGCGACGGACGAGGAGGTGCCGGAGAGCGCCGCGAAGACGACGACGAGCGCGAGCCCGGCCAGGAGCGTCTTACGGCCACCGATGCGGCTGGAGACGAATCCGGTGACGAGCATCGCGAAGGCGGTGATCAGGAAGTACGAGGTGAAGAGCAGCGACACCTGGCTGGGCGTCGCCTCCAGACCCTTGGCGATGGACGGCAGGATCGGGTCCACCAGGCCGATTCCCATGAATGCGACCACGGACGCGCCCGCCGTGGCCCAGACGGCCTTCGGCTGGCGCAGGATGCTTGATGTCCCTTCGTCGAAGGGATCCTCTCCCCGCATGGCTCTCTCGCTCTCCACTAGATCGATGCGTTATACACAGAATAAGTTAGGCGATCTAATAAATGCAAGTTACATCTATTTTCCGGGGGGAGAGCCACGCTGCGGACGGGTGATCGTCCTTGACGCGGCGACAACCGGGGAGGACCGTTGGGCGCTATGAGGGGCGAACCCAGTTGCCCGAAGTGCGGTGGCCGGGTCAGGGCGCCCGGTCTGTTTGCCGATTCCTGGCAGTGCCCCGCGCACGGCCAGGTGCACCCGATGCAGCCGGTGATCCCGCCCAGCGTCGAGTCGCTCGGCGTCGTGGTGCACCGCACGCACGTCCCGGTGTGGATGCCCTGGCCCTTGCCGGTGGGCTGGTTGTTCACGGGTGTGGCCTACGCGGGGGACGACCGCAGCGGCGGACGGGCCACCGCCGTCGCCTGCTCGGGTCCCGGCCCGCTCGGCGGCTTCGGTGAGCTGCTGCTCGTCGCCGAGGAGCTCGGTGTCGGACTCGGCGCGCGGTACGCCGGCATGGACGGCCCCGACCCCGGCCCGCATCTGCGCGTCGACCGGGCGCCCGACGTCAAGGTGCTCGCCGCCGGACGTCCGACGCCGCTCTGGCACGTCAAGGGGGCCCCGGACGACCGGGCCGTCTTCGCGGGCGAGGCGTGCGGGCTGTGGCTCTGGGCGATCGTCTGGCCCGAGCAGTCGGGGCTCCTGATGTACGACGAGCTGGTCCTGACGGATCTGCGCGACGCCGGGGCGGAAGTGGACCTCGTGCCGTGCGGCGCGCTCACGCCGCGGCTGCTCACTCCGCCCTGACCGGCAGGGCGGCCGACCGGGAAGCGTGTGCGCGCCGGTTATCCTTGAGCGTCCCCCTGTCCGGCCCCGAGCACTGGAGTACGCGTCGTGCGCATCGACCTGCACACCCACTCCACCGCGTCGGACGGTACGGACACCCCCGCCGAGCTGGTGGCCAACGCCGCCGCCGCGGGTCTCGATGTCGTCGCCCTCACCGACCACGACACCGTCGCGGGCCACGCCGAAGCGGTCGCGGCCCTGCCCGAGGGCCTCACCCTCGTCACCGGCGCCGAACTCTCCTGCCGCATCGACGGGGTGGGCCTGCACATGCTGGCGTACCTCTTCGACCCCTACGAGCCCGAACTGGCGCGCGAGCGCGAGCTGGTACGGGACGACCGGGTGCCGCGCGCGCAGGCCATGGTGCGAAAGCTCCAGGAGCTGGGCGTCCCGGTCACCTGGGAGCAGGTCGCCGCGATCGCCGGGGACGGCTCGGTCGGCCGCCCGCACATCGCCACCGCACTCGTCGACCTCGGCGTCGTCGAAACGGTCTCCGACGCCTTCACGCCCGAATGGCTCGCGAACGGCGGACGCGCCTACGCCGAGAAGCACGAGCTCGACCCGTTCGACGCGATCCGGCTGGTCAAGGCCGCGGGCGGCGTCACCGTCTTCGCCCACCCGCTGGCCGTGAAGCGCGGCGATGTGGTGCCCGAGGCATCGATCGCTCTGCTCGCCGCCGCCGGTCTCGACGGCATAGAGGTCGACCACATGGACCACGACGAGCCCACGAGGGCCCGGCTGCGCGGCCTCGCCGGTGAACTGGGGCTGCTGACCACCGGGTCCAGCGACTACCACGGCAGCCGCAAGACCGTGCAGCTCGGGGAGTACACCACCGACCCCGAGATCTACGGCGAGATCACCCGGCGCGCAGCGGGAGCCTTCCCGGTGCCGGGCGCCGGTGGACCCCGCCGCTCCTAGGGACTGTCGCACGGCGCCCGCGCCGTACCCTCACGTCTTCCCGTCACACCTTCGCGCGCCCGGCCGCCACGGCCGCGTACGGCTGCCGTCACTCCTGCCGCCGGGCCGCGCCCCTCCTGTTCGACCCGCTCCCCACTCGCAAGGCTCACTGTGTTCGACGTCGCTGTCTTCGGATCCCTTTTTCTCACCCTTTTTGTGATTATGGATCCGCCCGGAATCACCCCCATCTTCCTGGCCCTCACCGCCGGCCGGCCCGCCAAGGTCCAGCGCAGGATGGCGCTCCAGGCCGTCGCGGTCGCCTTCGGAGTGATCGCCGTCTTCGGTCTGCTCGGTCAGCAGATCCTCGACTACCTCCATGTCTCCGTCCCCGCGCTGATGATCGCGGGCGGACTGCTCCTGCTGCTCATCGCGCTCGACCTGCTCACCGGCAAGACCGACGAGCCCACGCAGACGAAGGACGTCAACGTGGCGCTCGTACCGCTGGGCATGCCGCTGCTCGCGGGCCCCGGTGCGATCGTCTCGGTGATCCTTGCGGTGCAGAACGCCGACGGCGCCTCCGGCCAGATCTCGGTCTGGACCGCCATCGTCGCCATGCACGTCGTGCTCTGGCTGACGATGCGTTACTCGCTGCTGATCATTCGCGTGATCAAGGACGGCGGGGTGGTGCTGGTGACCAGGCTCGCCGGAATGATGCTCTCCGCCATCGCCGTCCAGCAGATCATCAACGGCGTCACCCAGGTCATCCAGAACGCCTGACTCCGGACACAACAGCGCCCCCGTACGGTCCTTCCGTACGGGGGCGCTTCGTCTTTAGCGGCGCAATGCTCTGTCAGGCGTTACGAAGCCGAGCTTTCGGCCGGCCGGATGTAGATGCGCCGGCCCACTGCTGCGGCCTGCTGCACCATCCGGTTGACGGAGGCGGCGTCCACGACGGTGCTGTCCACGGCGGTACCGTCGACATCGTCGAGTCGCATGATCTCGAAGCGCATATGGCTTCCCTTCGTCTGATCCTCCTGCTGGAGAACTGCTGGGAGGACGGGGTGTCCCGTCCGCAAGATGGAGAGCGCAAGGCATCAGAGCCCGGCGCTCCACGATGTGTACAACGGCTTGCCGTCTGCAAACATTCCCTACGCTAAGGAAATTTTTTGGATGCCTAACTACCAGGTAGTAGCTGCGCAGGCGCAGCCGGTGAGGTCCGCATGAACGAAGCGGACGCGCCGACGGAGGACCAGGCCGACATCCGCGAGTACCTGGACCGCACCAACGAACTGCTCACGCGCGTGCTCGCGGAGGTGTCGAAGACTCCCTCGACCCACGCGATCTTCGTGGACGCGGGCTATGTGTACGCCGCGGCCGGACTGCTCGTCACCGGCACGGAGGACCGCCGCAACTTCGACCTCGACGCGGAAGGGATGATCGAGGCATTCATCGACAAGGCGCGGACGATCTTCGCGGACAGCAGGCTGCTGCGCGTCTACTGGTACGACGGGGCCAGGCGCCGCATCCACACCGTCGAGCAGCAGTCCATCGCCGAACTCCCCGACGTCAAGGTCAGACTGGGCAACCTCAACGCCAACAACCAGCAGAAGGGCGTCGATTCACTCATCCGCACCGACCTCGAATCGCTCGCCAGACACCGCGCCATCAGCGACGCGGCGCTCGTCGGCGGGGACGAGGACCTGGTGTCCGCGGTCGAGGCGGCGCAGGGGTACGGGGCGCGCGTCCACCTCTGGGGCATCGAGGCGGGGGAGGGCCGCAACCAGGCCGAGCCACTGCTGTGGGAGGTCGACAGCACGCGCACCTTCGACCTCGAGTTCTGCCGCCCCTACGTCACGCGGCGCTCCGTCACCACGTACGAGGACGACACCCCGGCACCCTCGCGCGAGAACGTCCGCTTCGTCGGCGCGCAGATCGCCGCCACCTGGCTCTCCGCCCGCGGCCGTGAGTCCCTGGCCGACCTGCTGCCCGGCCACCCCTATCTGCCGGGCTCCGTGGACCAGGACCTGCTGGTGGAGGCGGAGAGGCTGCTCCAGCACTCCCTGCGCGGCCACGCGCACTTGCGGCGCGCGCTGCGCGACGGCTTCTGGCAGCACCTGCAGTCGCAGTACTGAGTCCGGCCGCGTCCGGCGCTCCCGGTCTCCGGGAGCGCCGGCTCAGTGGCTGTCCCAGAACGAGATCAGCGCCGCCGCCGTCTCCAGCGGCCGTGCCGTGTTGGGGGAGTGCTCGGCGCCCTCGATCGTCGTACGGCGGGCGCCCAGCCGGCGCGCCATGTCGTCGAGCCGGTCCACCGGCCAGACGTCGTCGCGCTCGCCGGACACCACGTGGACGGGCAGCGCCAGAGCGGCGAGGTCCGCCACCCGGTCGGGTTCGGCCGACAACTGGGCGCCGGTCGCGACGAGCTGCGCGGGGCTGTGGCTCAGCCAGCGGCGGCGCAGGTCCTCGCCGTCGCCGGTGTCGGCGTCCTCGGGCGGGTCGAGGACCCGCATCGCCTCCCACACCTCGGCCATGCTCAGGGTGCGCAGCGCGTCGGCGAGCATCTTGATCCTGTCCCGCTGGCCGGGGGCGACCTCGGCGGGGCCGGAGGACATGAGGGTCAGCGAGCGGAAGGGGGAGGCGTCCAGCAGCGCGGCGGCGCGGGCGACCTGGCCGCCCAGTGAGTGGCCGAGCAGGTGGACGGGGCGGCCGGGGGCGCCCAGCGCCTCGGCCTGAGCCAGTACGTCGCGGGCCAACTCCGTCTGGACGTAGGACTCCTGACGGTCCGTTCCCTCCGTCTCGTACTGCCCGCGGCCGTCCACCGAGACCACGCGGTAGCCGGCGTCGGCGAGCGGTTCGAGCAGGGCGATGAAGTCCTCCTTGCTGCCGGTGTACCCGGGCAGCAGGAGCGCGGTGGAGTGCGCCCCGGTACGCGGCGCGGCATCCAGCACGGCGAAGTCCCCGCGCGCGGTACGCAGCACGCGGGCGCGGGCGCAGGGGGGCGGAGTGAAGGTGGGTGGCCGGCTCATGGGCCGAGGCTATCGCCGGGCGGGCGGAGGCGCGGCGCGCGGTGCGCCGGACGCACGAAGGGCCGGGTACTCCGCAGTCTGCGGAGTACCCGGCCCTTCGGTGTCGTGCTGTGCCTGTCAGCTCTCGGTCGTGACCGCTTCGGCCTTGGCCGGCGTCGTGCGGGCACGGCGGCGGCGCGGCTTGGCGTCGGCCTCGGCCGCCGCGGGAGCGGCCACCTCGGCGGTCTCCGCCTTCACGGCCGCGGCGCGCGGACGGCGGCGGCGCGGCTTGGTCTCGCCGTCGGCGGCCGGGGCCTCCGTCACCGCTTCCGTCTTCGGCTTGGCGGCGGGACGTGTCCGGCGGCGGGTCTCCGTCACCGGCTCGGACGGCGGGGCGATCTGGAAGTCGACCTCGTCGACCGCGGGCTTGATGACACGGGCGCGGCGGCGCGGCTTGGTGACGGGCTCGGCGACCGCGACCGCGGCGACGGTCTGGAAGTCGACGACCTCCGCCGCCTTCTTGGCCCTGGTCCTGGTGGCCTTCACCTTGGGGGCCGGGTCCTGCGTCACCGTCTCGGCGACGGTCTCGGCAACCGGCTCCGCGACGGCCGTACGGGTACGGCGACGGCGCGGCTTCTCCTCGGCAGCGGGCTCCGCGACGTCCACGGCGGTCACGACGTCCTCGACGGTGAGCGGCGCGGCCTCGGCCACGACGGCCGTTGCCTCGGCGACACCCTCTGCGACGCCGACACGGCCACGACGGCGACGGCGCGGCGTACGCGGCTCCGCCGGGTCGACGACGGCCTCGGCAGCCGGGGCGGGCACCGTGACGGTGCCTTCCTCGAGCGTGCCGCCGGCCCGCGTACGACGACGCTGGCGCGGCGTACGCGCCGGGCGCTCCTCACGGACGGGCGCCGCGGCCGGGGCGGCGGACTTGCGGCCACGGCCGCCGGTCTCGCCGAGGTCCTCGACCTCTTCGGCCCGAAGGCCCGCACGGGTCCGCTCGGCACGCGGCAGGACACCCTTGGTGCCCGCCGGGATGTTGAGCTCCTCGTAGAGGTGCGGCGACGTGGAGTACGTCTCGACCGGGTCCGGGAACTTCAGGTCGAGCGCCTTGTTGATCAGCTGCCAGCGCGGGATGTCGTCCCAGTCCACCAGCGTGATCGCGATGCCCTTGGCCCCCGCGCGGCCGGTGCGGCCGATGCGGTGGAGGTAGGTCTTCTCGTCCTCGGGCGACTGGTAGTTGACGACGTGGGTGACACCCTCGACATCGATACCGCGCGCGGCGACGTCGGTGCAGACGAGCACGTCCACCTTGCCGTTGCGGAACGCGCGCAGCGCCTGCTCACGGGCGCCCTGGCCGAGGTCGCCGTGGACCGCGCCGGAGGCGAAACCGCGCTTCTCCAGCTGCTCGGCGATGTCGGCCGCCGTGCGCTTGGTACGGCAGAAGATCATCGCGAGCCCGCGGCCCTCGGCCTGGAGGATGCGGGAGAGCATCTCCGGCTTGTCCATGTTGTGGGCGCGGTAGACGAACTGCTCGGTGTTCTTGACGGTCGTGCCCTCGTCGTCGGGCGACGTGGCGTTGATGTGCGTCGGCTGCGACATGTAGCGCCGCGCGAGACTGATGACGGCGCCCGGCATCGTCGCCGAGAACAGCATCGTCTGACGCTTCGGCGGCAGCATCGTGATGATGCGCTCGACGTCGGGCAGGAAGCCCAGGTCGAGCATCTCGTCGGCCTCGTCGAGGACGAGCACGCGGATGTGCGAAAGGTCGAGCTTGCGCTGACCCGCCAGGTCGAGGAGACGCCCCGGGGTGCCGACGATCACATCGACGCCCTTCTTGAGGGCCTCGACCTGCGGCTCGTACGCACGGCCGCCGTAGATCGCGAGCACGCGGACGTTGCGGACCTTGCCGGCGGTCAGCAGGTCGTTGGTGACCTGCTGGCACAGCTCACGGGTCGGAACGACGATCAGTGCCTGCGGCGCGTCGGTCAGCTTGTCGGGCGCAGCGCGCCCGGCCTCGACGTCGGCGGGGACGGTGACGCGCTCCAGGAGCGGCAGGCCGAACCCGAGCGTCTTGCCGGTGCCGGTCTTGGCCTGGCCGATGACGTCGGAGCCGGAAAGCGCTACGGGGAGCGTCATTTCCTGGATCGGGAAGGGGGACATGATGCCGACTGCCTCAAGGGCTTCGGCCGTCTCGGGAAGGATTCCGAGGTCGCGGAACGTAGTCAGGGTGCTGCCTCTTCTGTGAGACGCGGTCCGAGGCGAACGCTGGGGGTCGTACCGTGCCGGGGTTGGTCATCCGGCCGTGGATGGGCCGGGTGGCGCGGGACCACTGCCGTCGCTCGAGCGCTCGTGCCGCTGAGGGGGCCCCTCATCTGCGGTCGTACGTGTCGTACGCCCCGCGTGGAGGGCTGTCGGGTCGGAGCCGATCGGGCCACCGACCGGGCATCCTCATTCAAAAGCGCTCCGAGCACAGTCAAATGCTCAGTAAGCGCAATACCACTGTACCCCGGATTCGCGCATGTGTGTTGGGCGAATTCATCGGAACGGTGTGACGTGTGTGGCTGACCGGGCCCTTACCGCTTCCCCGGGGGCGGCTATTGTGCGCTGCATGGAGACGCCTGACAACGCCAATGAAGCCCCCGCACTCACCGGGATCGCCGCCCAGGACTGGGCCACCGCGTCCGCCGCGCCGCAGTACCGCGCAGCTGTCGTCGACCTTCTCGGCGCACTCGCCTACGGGGAACTGGCTGCCTTCGAGCGACTCGCCGAGGACGCCAAACTCGCTCCGACGCTCGGTGACAAGGCGGAGCTGGCAAAGATGGCCTCCGCCGAATTCCATCATTTCGAGCAGCTGACGGAGCGCCTCACCGCGATCGACGAGGAGCCCACGGCGGCCATGGAGCCGTTCGCGAAGGCGCTCGACGACTTCCACCGCCAGACCGCGCCGTCGGACTGGCTCGAGGGTCTGGTCAAGGCGTACGTGGGCGATTCGATCGCCAGCGACTTCTACCGCGAGGTCGCGGCCCGGCTCGACACGGACACCCGCTCCCTCGTCCTGGCCGTGCTCGACGACACAGGTCACGGGAACTTCGCGGTCGAGAAGGTGCGCGCCGCCATCGAGGCCGAGCCGAGGGTCGGCGGGCGGCTGGCTCTGTGGGCCCGCCGGCTGATGGGCGAGGCGCTCTCGCAGGCCCAGCGGGTGGTCGCCGACCGTGACGCGCTGTCGACGATGCTCGTCGGCGGGGTGGCCGACGGATTCGACCTGGCCGAGGTGGGCCGGATGTTCTCCAGGATCACCGAGGCGCACACCAAGCGGATGGCGGCCCTCGGACTCGCCGCGTAATCACCCGCGCCCAGTGGGCCCGGGCCTGCCGAACCGGCCTACTGCGCCGCCGCCGAGCTTGCCAGGCGGCGGCTGCGCGGGCGGATCAGCAGGGACAGCGTCACCATCCCCACGAACACCGCACCGGCCAAGGTCGCCAGCACATGACCGGCCCCCAGCGCCGAGTGCGTCAGATACGCGCCGAACAGGGCACCCAGTGCGCCGGTGGTGAAGACCGCACGGCTGGACGGGAGCCGGTCCGGCAGCGAGCGGAGCGCCGCCCAGGAGAGGGCGAGTCCGAGCACGACGGAGCCGAAGGATTCCCAGATCACAGAGGATCACCTCGCGGGTTGCGGGGAGGGCAAATCGGTCGTAGGCGGTCTTACCCGGGGCCTGCGGAACGCAACCCTCCCGCGGTCCGCGGAAACTCCTCCGGGGGACGGCCGACGGCGCACCCGGGCACGGACAAGAAGGAAGCGCACATGAAGGAGCGGCCCGGCGGATATCCGCCGGGC
>NZ_JBSHFH010000093.1:0-15528 GCF_053617235.1 Streptomyces sp. NPDC055749
GCCGGACACGCACGACGCGTGTCCGGCCGCTCTGCTGTGCGAGCGGGTCAGCCGGCCGTGACCTCGATGGCCGCCAGGTTCTTCTTGCCCCGGCGCAGTACCAGCCAGCGCCCGTGCAGCAGTTCCTCGCGTGCCGGAGCGGTCTCGCCGTCCGCGACCTTCACGTTGTTCACGTAGGCCCCGCCCTCCTTGACCGTCCGGCGGGCACCCGACTTGCTCGGCGCCAGACCGACCTCGACCAGCAGGTCCACCAGCGGACCGAGCTCGGTGACCCGCGCGTGCGGCACCTCGGACAGGGCGGCGCTCAGCGTCGCCTCGTCCAGCTCGGCCAGGTCGCCCTGGCCGAAGAGCGCCTTCGACGCGGCGATGACGGCGGCGCACTGCGCACCGCCGTGCACCAGCGTGGTCAGCTCCTCGGCCAGCGCACGCTGCGCCGAACGGGCCTGCGGACGCTCCTCGGTCAGCTTCTCCAGCTCTTCGAGCTCCTCGGGGCTCCTGAAGCTGAGGATGCGCATGTACCGCGAGATGTCCCGGTCGTCCGCGTTCAGCCAGAACTGGTAGAACGCGTACGGGGTGGTCATCTCGGCGTCGAGCCAGACGGCGCCGCTCTCGGACTTGCCGAACTTCGTCCCGTCCGCCTTCACCATCAGCGGCGTCGCCAGCGCGTGCACGACGGCGCCCGGCTCCAGGCGGTGGATGAGGTCGAGGCCCGCGGTGAGGTTGCCCCACTGGTCGCTGCCGCCCTGCTGGAGGGTGCAGCCGTAGCGCCGGTACAGCTCCAGGAAGTCCATGCTCTGGAGCAACTGGTAGCTGAACTCGGTGTAGCTGATGCCCTCGTCGGACTCCAGACGCCGGGCGATGGAGTCCTTCGTGAGCATCTTGTTGACGCGGAAGTGCTTGCCGATGTCCCGCAGGAACTCGATCGCGGACATGCCGGCGGTCCAGTCCAGGTTGTTCACCATGACCGCCGCGTTCTCGCCCTCGAAGGACAGGAACGGCTCGATCTGGGCCCGCAGCCGCGACACCCAGGCGGCGACCGTCTCCGGGTCGTTCAGCGTGCGCTCGGCGGTCGGGCGCGGGTCACCGATCTGACCCGTCGCCCCGCCCACCAGGGCGAGCGGCCTGAGCCCGGCCTGCTGGAGCCGGCGCATGGTGAGGACCTGCACCAGGTGCCCGACGTGCAGACTGGCCGCGGTGGGGTCGTAGCCGCAATAGAACGTGACCGGACCGTCCGCGAGAGCCTTGCGCAGTGCGTCCTCGTCAGTGGACTGGGCGAACAGCCCACGCCACTTCAGCTCGTCGACGATGTCCGTCACGGTTCCGTGTCTCCTCAGCTACGTGTATGGAAAGGCAACGGTCAGTCTAGGCGGGTCATACGCCGAGACTCACCGAGCTCATATTGAAATCCGGAATCCGGAGCGCCGGCATGGCGGCCCGGGTGAACCAGTCGCCCCACTCGCGCGGCAGCGTCTTCTCCGTACGGCCCGCTTCCGTGGCCCGCGACAGCAGACCGACGGGCGACTCGTTGAACCGGAAGTTGTTCACCTCGCCGACCACCTCGCCGTCCTCGACGAGATACACCCCGTCGCGGGTCAGCCCGGTCAGCAGCAGCGTCGCCGGATCGACCTCCCGGATGTACCACATGCAGGTCAGCAACAGGGCGCGCCCGGTCGTCGCGGCGACCATCTCCTCCAGGGAGCGCTCACCGCCACCGTCGAGCACCAGATTGTCGATGGCCGGGGCGACCGGCAGCCCCGTCAGGCCCGCGGAGTGCCGCGTGGTCGTCAGATGCTCCAGCCTGCCGTCCTTCACCCAGTCCGTCGGCGCGAGCGGCAGACCGTTGTCGAAGACGGAACCGCTGTCCCCCGAAGCGTGGGCGATCACGAACGGCGCGGACTCCAGACCCGGTGCGTGCGGGTCGCTGCGCAGCGTCAGCGGCAGCTCGGACAGCGTCTCGCCGAGCCGCGTACCGCCACCAGGCTTGGAGAAGACCGTCCGGCCCTCGGCGGCGTCCCGGGCGGTGGACGACCACAGCTGGTAGATCAGCAGGTCGGCCACGGCGGTCGGCGGCAGCAGCGTCTCGTACCGCCCGGCGGGCAGTTCGATACGGCGCTCCGCCCAGCCGAGCCGCTGGGCGAGCTCCGCGTCCAGCGACGCCGGGTCGACGTCCTTGAAGTCCCGGGTGGCGCGGCCCGCCCAGGCCGACCGCGAGCGGTCGGGGGACTTGGCGTTCAGCTCCAGCGTGCCGTTCGGCTGGTCGTGACGCAGCCGCAGCCCCGTCGACGTACCGATGTACGTCGAGGTCATCTCGTGGTTGGCGAAGCCGTACAGCTCACGGCCACCGGCCCTGGCACGCGCGAAGGCGTCACCGAGCGACGGGGCGAAGTCGGCGAACACATCGGCGCCCGTCTCGGCCGGCGCGTCCGTGAAGTCGGGGGAGACCGGCACGCCGGAGACCAGCGGCTGGGCGTCCTCGGCGGGACCGGCCCCGCGCGCGGCGGTCTCGGCGGCGCGGACGAGCGGTTCCAGGTCCTCGGCGGTGACGGCCGAGCGGGACACCACACCGGAGGCCGTGCCCTCGGCGCCGTCGACCGTGGCGATCACGGTGAGCGTGCGTCCCCGGGTCACCCCGTTCGTGGTGAGCGCGTTGCCGGCCCAGCGCAGATTGGCGGAGGAGTTCTCGTCGGCGATGACGACGCACCCGTCGGCGGTGGACAGCTCAAGGGCCCGCTCGACGATCTCGTACGGCTTACTGACCCGGCTCATCGTCCGGCCTCCTGCGTGGTGTTGAGGATGTTCACGCCTCGGAAGAGGGCGGAGGGGCAGCCGTGCGAGACGGCGGCGACCTGGCCCGGCTGGGCCTTGCCGCAGTTGAAGGCGCCGCCCAGGACATACGTCTGCGGGCCGCCGACCTTCTCCATCGAGCCCCAGAAGTCCGTGGTCGTCGCCTGGTAGGCGACATCGCGGAGCTGACCGGCCAGCTTGCCGTTCTCGATACGGAAGAAACGCTGCCCGGTGAACTGGAAGTTGTACCGCTGCATGTCGATCGACCAGGACCGGTCGCCGACCACATAGATCCCGCGCTCCACCCCGCCGATCAGATCCTCGGTTGACAGCCCGCCGGGATCCGGCGCCAGCGACACGTTCGCCATGCGCTGTACGGGCACATGGCCGGGGGAGTCCGCGTACGCACAGCCGTTGGACCGGCCCAGGCCCGTCAGCTTCGCGATCCGGCGGTCCAGCTGGTAGCCGACCAGCGTCCCGTCCTTGACCAGGTCCCACGACTGCGCCTCGACGCCCTCGTCGTCGTACCCGATGGTCGCGAGCCCGTGCTCGGCGGTGCGGTCACCCGTCACGTTCATCACGGGGGAGCCGTACGCCAGCTTGCCCAGCTGGTCGAAGGTCGCGAACGAGGTCCCGGCGTACGCCGCCTCGTAGCCCAGCGCGCGGTCGAGCTCCGTGGCGTGGCCGATCGACTCATGGATGGTCAGCCACAGATTCGACGGGTCGACGACCAGGTCGTACGTCCCCGCCTCGACGCTCGGCGCCCGCATCTTCTCGGCGAGCAGCCCCGGAATCCGCTCCAGCTCGGCGTCCCAGTCCCAGCCGGTGCCCGTCAGATACTCCCAGCCGCGCCCGACCGGCGGAGCGATGGTCCGCATCGAGTCGAACTCACCGGTCGTCCCGTCCACCGCCACGGCCGTGAACTGCGGATGCAGCCGCACCCGCTGCTGTGTGGTCACGGTGCCCGCGGTGTCCGCGTAGAACTTGTTCTCGTGGACGGTCATCAGCGAGGCGTCCACATGCGCGACGCCCTCGGCACCCAGGAGCCGGCTGCTCCACTCGGCGAGCAGCCCCGCCTTCTCCTCGTCCGGTACGGAGAAGGGGTCGACCTCGTACGCCGAGACCCAGGTCCGCTCACCGTGCGAGGGCTCGTCGGCCAGCTCCACCCGCTCGTCCGAACCCGCGGACGCGATCACCTTCGCCGACAGCTTGGCCATGGCCACGGCCTGCGAAGCCACCTTCGCCGCGGCGTCCATCGTCAGATCGACCCCGGACGCGAACCCCCACGCCCCGCCGTGCACGACCCGTACCGCGTACCCCAGGTCGGTGGTGTCCGACGAGCCGGAGGGCCGGGCGTCACGCAGCCGCCAGCCGGCGCTCCGTACCCGCTCGAACCGGAAATCGGCATGCACCGCACCGAGCGCGCGGGCGCGTGCGAGCGCCGCGTCGGCGAGGGCACGCAGCGGCAGCGCCAGGAATGACTGATCTACCTCGTGGGCCACGTGGGCCTCCCCTTCTCCACCTCTGCACAATGTCTCAGCAGTGAATCATGGTGGGTACGGCCGCCCGGGGCCTTCGCTTTTCGCTGTCCTGTTTCTTTGCCCCGCTTCCACCGTCCCGCGACTGTCCCGCGCCGTTCTGTAGGAACCCCACAGAGGCCGCCCGGCGGCGCTGTCAGAGGGCGAGTCCCCGTACGCGGCGCCGTACCGATAGGTTTTCGAGGTACCAGACCGCCAAGGAAAGGGTGATCCGTTGAGCCGCTCGGTTCTCGTCACCGGAGGAAACCGGGGCATCGGCCTCGCCATCGCCCGCGCTTTCGCCGACAACGGCGACAAGGTCGCGATCACCTACCGCTCCGGCGAGCCGCCGAAGGAACTCACCGAGGCGGGCTGCCTGGCCGTCCGCTGCGACATCACGGACACCGAGCAGGTGGAGCAGGCATACAAGGAGATCGAGGAGAAGCACGGTCCCGTCGAGGTGCTGGTCGCCAACGCCGGTATCACCAAGGACCAGTTGCTGATGCGGATGTCCGAGGAAGACTTCACGTCGGTACTCGACACCAACCTCACCGGCACCTTCCGGGTCGTCAAGCGCGCCAACCGCGGCATGCTGCGCGCCAAGAAGGGCCGTGTCGTCCTGATCTCCTCCGTCGTCGGCCTCCTCGGCTCGGCGGGACAGGCGAACTACGCCGCTTCCAAGGCGGGCCTTGTCGGCTTCGCCCGGTCGCTGGCCCGCGAGCTCGGCTCGCGGAACATCACTTTCAACGTCGTCGCGCCCGGGTTTGTCGACACCGACATGACCCAGGTGCTCACCGAGGAGCAGCGCAAGGGCATCGTCGCCCAGGTGCCGCTCGGCCGCTATGCGCAGCCCGGGGAGATCGCCGCCGCGGTCCGCTTCCTCGCCTCCGACGACGCGTCGTACATCACTGGAGCCGTCATCCCCGTTGACGGCGGATTGGGCATGGGTCACTGATCACCATGAGCGGAATTCTCGACGGCAAGCGCATCCTCATCACGGGTGTGCTGATGGAGTCGTCCATCGCTTTCCACACCGCGAAGGTGGCCCAGGAGCAGGGCGCCGAGGTCATTCTCACCGCCTGGCCCCGGCCCACGCTGACCGAGCGCATCGCCAAGAAGCTGCCCGAGCCGGTCAAGGTCATCGAGCTGGACGTGACCAACGACGAGCACCTGGACCGCCTCGCCGGTCTGGTCCGCGACGAGCTCGGTTCGCTCGACGGCGTCGTGCACTCCATCGGCTTCGCGCCGCAGGACGCGCTCGGCGGCAACTTCCTCAACACCCCGTTCGAGTCGGTCGCCACGGCGATGCACGTCTCGGCGTTCTCGCTGAAGTCGCTCGCCATGGCGTGCAAGCCGCTGATGAGCGAGGGCGGCTCGATCGTCGGTCTCACCTTCGACGCGCAGTTCGCCTGGCCGCAGTACGACTGGATGGGCCCGGCCAAGGCCGCGCTGGAGGCCACCTCGCGCTACCTCGCCCGTGACCTGGGCAAGGACAGCATCCGCTGCAACCTGATCTCGGCGGGACCGCTCGGCTCCATGGCCGCCAAGTCCATCCCGGGCTTCTCGGAGCTCGCGGACGTCTGGAACCACCGCTCCCCGCTGGCGTGGGACATGACCGACCCGGAGCCGGCCGGCCGCGGTGTCGTCGCCCTGCTCTCGGACTTCTTCCCGAAGACGACGGGCGAGATCATCCACGTCGACGGTGGCGTGCACATGATGGGCGCCTGACCCTTCACGCCCGACGCCTGACATCACGGCCGCGTACCGGTATCGATACGCGGCCGTCGTGCGTCCCGGGACGCGGCCCCCGTCCGGGCGCCACAGCCTCAAGTCGAAAAGATGGTCGATCCACCGCAGAATGTGGTGGAACCGGACTTTTGGTCAGGCTGCGGGGAGGAGACTGCTGTGCACCCCACGCGCCGCCGAACCTCGGCCCTGCTGGCCGTCTCGGCAGCCGTCGCCGGTCTCGTCACCCCTGTCGGTGTGTACGCGGCGAACCGGGCCGGCTCCGGGGCTGCCGCCCCCCTCGCCCCCACCCCGGAACCCTCGGGCTCGGAATGCCGTACGACGGTCGAGGGCTCCCGGGTGATCGCGTACTGCCACAACCCGTACCCCTCCGTCGACCTGGTGCGGCTGCACACCGAGTGCGGCCGCTGGTGGGACGTCGACGCGGACGGCAAGGCGGTCGCGGTGGAGCCCGGCCGGACCGTACGGCTCGACGACCGCTGCTGGAAAGAGGTCGCATCGGCCTGGGTCAGCCACCACCCGGCCTAGGGGCCCGATCGGCGTATCAGACCCGGTCCACCAGACAGCTCAGCGCATGGCTCGCGGCCTCCGACGCGGCCGTTTCGGCGTCGCCCGCCCGGATCGCCTCGACCAGTCGTGAGTGGTCCATGTGTTTCTCGGGCCGCAGCTCGGGGCCGACGTCGTCGCGGAGATAGTCGCGCAGCAGGTCGCCCAGGTCCGCGTAGAGCTCGGTCAGTACGTCGTTGTGCGAGGCGGCGACCACGGCCAGGTGCAGCGTCGCGTCGGCCGCCACGAACGCCTCCGCGTCCCCCGCTGCCCAGGTCTCCTCGCGCCGCGCCATCAGCGCGTCGAGCTGCCGCAGATCCCGGTCCGTGCGCCGGACGGCGGCCAGCCGGGCCGCCGACGACTCCAGCGTCGAGCGCAGCTCGGCCACGTGGCGCGGGTCGGCTGAGGCGAACCGCCGGTGCATCACCCCGGCCAGCTCGCTGGTGGCGACGACATACGTGCCCGACCCCTGCCGGATGTCCAGCAGGCCGTTGTGCGCGAGCGCGCGCACCGCCTCGCGGACGGTGTTGCGGGCCACCCCCAGCTGCTCGACCAGCTCGGGTTCGGTGGGAATCCGCGAACCCACGGGCCACTCGCCCGAAGTGATCTGGTTCCTCAGCTGGGCAATCACCTGATCGGCGAGTGCCGAACGCCGCGGAGACGTCAGCGCCATGATGCTCCTTGTTCGCGATTGGACAACCAATCATCCCATGATTCTATGATGGGCGACATGCCCGACGACGAGACACGGACCCTGAGCCCGAAAACAACCCGCCCCGACCCACTGCCCCAGCCGGCCTCCACGGGCCCGGCCCCGTGGCTGCTGCGCCTGGTCATGGTCGGACTCGTCCTCGCCGCGCTCAACCTCCGCCCCGCCATCACCAGCCTCGGCGCCCTCCTCGAAGAGGTGCGGGACGGGCTGCACATGAGCGGCAGCGTCGCCGGTGTCCTCACCTCCGTACCGCCGCTCTGCTTCGCGCTCTTCGGCATCATGGCGCCCCGGCTCGCCCGCCGCTTCGGAGCCGGAGCGGTCATCTGCGCGGGTATGGTCGCCATCGCCGCGGGCCTGGCGATCCGCCCCTTCATCGGCGGCACGGCCGGCTTCCTCGCTGCCAGCGCCCTCGCCCTCATGGGCATCGCCGTCAGCAACATCCTGATGCCGGTGATCGTCAAGCGCTGGTTCCCCGACCGCGTGGGCACCATGACCGGTCTCTACTCCATGGCCCTGGCCCTGGGCACCGCGCTCGCCGCTGCCGTCACCGTGCCCATGACGGATGCGCTCGGCGGCAGTTGGAAGGCCGGGCTGGCGATCTGGGCCGTGCTCGCCGCCGCGGCCGTCCTGCCGTGGATTCCACTCGTACGTGACCGGGGCGACGCACCGGGACAGCCCACCGCCCACCAGCGGCAGAACGCCCCGGCGCTCCGGATCACCCGCAGCAGGACCGGCTGGGCCCTCGCCTGCTTCTTCGGCCTCCAGGCCACCGCCGCGTACATCACCATGGGGTGGATGCCGCAGATCTTCCGCGACGCCGGCGTCTCGGCGGGCACCGCGGGCGTCCTGCTCGCGGTGACGATGGCGATGGGAGTACCGCTCGCCTTCGTCATCCCGCGCGTGGCCTCCCGCATGCGGAACCAGGGCCCGATCGCGATCTTCCTCGGCGTCTGCGGTCTCATCGGCTACGCGGGCCTCTACCTGGCGCCCGCGGCAGGCTCCTGGGCATGGGCACTGCTGCTCGGCATCGCCAACTGCGCCTTCCCGCTCGCGCTCACGATGATCGGCATGCGCTCGCGCACCGGCGCCGGCGTGGTCAGGCTGTCGGCCTTCGCCCAGTCCACCGGCTATCTGATCTCGATCCCCGGCCCCCTGCTCGTCGGCGTGCTCTACCAGCACAGCGGTGGCTGGGGACTGCCGATCGCCCTGATGGCGGCCCTCATGCTGCCGCAGATGGTGGCGGGCGTGCTGGCCGGGCGGGACCGGACGATCGAGGACGAATGCTGAGATGCGAGACTGGGGCCATGTCTCCTGTGCTCGACCCGAACCCCCAGAACGGTCAGAAGAAGCTTCTCCTCGTCTTCGGGGCGATGCTGCTCATCACCGTGATCATCGGTGTGATCGCCTCGATCGCCTCCCCCTGACGGAGGGTGGGGCTGGCCCCACCATCCCCTAGGGGGGCAGGGTCAGGGTGAAGTGGGTGGGTCACCGGATGGGAAGGGCACCGCAGGCTCCGTAGGTTCGAGGTATCGAATCGAAGACCACGGAGGCGACATGCCGGCCCGTACGCACACCCGGTCCACCACACCCGCGCCGAACACAGTCGAGGTCCGGCTGCCGTGGTGGGCCGTCGCGCTGCCCGCGCTCGCGTTCGCCGCCCTCCTGCTGCTGATCGTGGCACCGGGCGAGGCCCGTGCCGAGACCGGCGATCCGGCGCTCGGCCAGCTGCTCGGGCGCATCATGGACCTGCTCGCCCGCTGACGCCACTCCGCTGGGCCGGTCGAGTGATTCACCCGCACCGGGCGAGCACGCCAACACCCTGCGCCAGGCGGCACATTTCGTGCGAAGCTGAGGTGTATGAGCGTCGATACACCTCGCAGGATCGTCCTTCTCAGGCACGCAAAAGCGGAATGGTCGCAGGAATCCGACCACGAGCGGCCCTTGGCGGAACGCGGTCGCAAAGACGCGCCCGTAGCGGGCCGCAGGCTCGCCGGTTCCGGCATCGACTTCGATCTGGCCCTGTGCTCGACCGCCGTCAGGACACGCGAGACCTGGAAGCTCGCGGTCCACGAGCTCCCGCACCGTCCAAGGACCGTGTACGAGGAGAGGCTGTACGACGCCTCACTCGGCGAACTGATTGCGGTGTTCAACGAGACCCCCGACGAGGTCCGCGACCTCCTGGTCATCGGCCACAATCCCGGCATGCACGCCGCCGTGGACGGCCTCTCGGGCTCGGCGAACGCGGACGCCCTGGCGAGGGTGGCCCGTGACGGCTTCCCGACCGCCGCCTACGGAATCGTCGAGTTCTCCGGCTCCTGGAAGTCGCTGGAGCTCGGTGTGGGCAAGCTCGTCGACTACTGGACGCCGAACGACTGAGATACGGACGAACAGGGAAGGGCCCCGGCGCAGCACCTGCGCCGGGGCCCTTCACCGTGTAGTCCCCGATCAGTCGATCAGGCCGTCCGCGGCCTCGACCTCTTCACGCGTGATGCCGAGCAGATACAGCACCGTGTCCAGGAACGGGACGTTCACCGCCGTGTGCGCGGCCTCCCGCACGACCGGCTTGGCGTTGAACGCCACGCCGAGCCCGGCCGCGTTCAGCATGTCCAGGTCATTGGCACCGTCGCCGATCGCGACGGTCTGGGCGAGCGGCACCCCCGCCTGCTCGGCGAAGCTCCGCAGCAGCCGCGCCTTGCCGGCCCGGTCCACCACATCGCCCACGACCCGGCCGGTGAGCTTCCCGTCGACGACCTCCAGCGTGTTGGCCGAGGCGAAGTCGAGTCCGAGGCGCTCCTTCAGGTCGTCCGTGACCTGGGTGAATCCGCCGGAGACGACACCCACTTGGTAACCGAGGCGCTTCAGCGTACGGATCAGGGTGCGGGCACCGGGCGTCAGCCGCACCTCGGCCCTCACCTTGTCCACGACCGACACATCGAGGCCCGCGAGCAGCGCGACCCGCGCGTGCAGCGACTGCTCGAAGTCGAGCTCGCCCCGCATCGCCTGCTCGGTCACGGCGGCGACCTCGTCCTCGCAGCCCGCGTGGGCGGCGAAGAGCTCGATGACCTCGTCCTGGATGAGCGTCGAGTCCACGTCCATGACGACGAGCCGCTGCGCCCGGCGGCTGAGCCCGGCCGATACGACGGCGACGTCGACGCCGATCTGCGCGGCCTCCGTCGCCAGCGCGGTCCGCAGCTCCTCGGTGCCCGTGCCGGACACGGCGAACTCGACGGCGGTCACCGGGTACTTCGCCAGCCGGAAGATCCGGTCGATGTTGCCACCGGTCGACGTGATCCTGGCCGCTATGGCGGCGGTCGACTCCGCGGTGAGGGGGTGCCCCAGCACGGTCACATGGGAACGGCCGTAGCCACGGGGCCGGTTGTCGCCCAGGCCCGAGATGATCTCGGCCTGGAGCTTCAGCGACTCGGCCCAGCTGTGCACGGTCGCCCGCAGGTCGCCCTCGGTGGTGCCGCCCGCGGTCGGGGCGGTGACCAGGGCGCACAGGACGATGCGGCCCCGGGTGACGACCTGCTCGATGTCCACGACATCGACGGCGTACGCGGCGAGTGTGTCGAAGAGCCCGGCGGTGATACCGGGACGGTCCTTCCCGAAGATCTTCACGAGAAGGGTGGGTTCGTCGATGCCCTGACGGGACTCAGGGAGCTCAGGAGACGGGGGAGACTGAGGTGGCTGAGATGCGCTCATGGTGCTCCCACCGTATCGGTCCGGCTCCGAGCTCCGGCCCCCTGTCCCGCCACCCGGACAGTGAGGACACCACGCTCACTCGTGTCCGGCCGGTCCTTCGGGAGGAGGGCCCGGCCCCGGTCCCGGCGGTGGCGGCACTGGCGGACCGGTCCGCCCCACCACCGTCGGCGCACCGTGCATCCCCTCCGGCAGCCGCAGATACGGATTCGTGTCGGCGTTCGGCACCCGGTAGGGCCGGGCAGGACGGTACGGCCCGGCAGCCTCCTCGTCCGGATACCCGCCCCCCGGCAGGCGCGACGGCAACGGAACCGCCCCCACCGCCCACGCGAGCGCCGCACCCACCGCGCCCGCAGCGGCCCCCCACACGGCGCCCAGCCCCGCCGCCACTCCTGCCCGCCCGTGAAGTTCGACCCCGGCCCCGAAGGCGTCGAAGCCCAGCACCGACAGCGAGGCGTCCGCGGACACCTGGGTCAGCCACACCAGCAACGGCAGCGCGATGGAGGTCACGACCCCGAGCCGCAGCGCGCACCGCCCCGCGAACCCGGCTGCGGACATCCCGGGGGCCCGTGGCGTACGCGCGGCCGCCAGCACCCCCGCGTACAGCATCATCGTCCCGGCGGCGACCGCCAACAGCCAGACCCGGCCGTCCAGTTCGGCAAGCCTCCCGACCGTCACCGGCTGCTCGGCGGAGCCCCGTAACAGCTCGGCCAGCGGGTCGGGAAGCAGCTCGGACAGCGCACCCGTGGCCGTGCCGTCCCACGGCACGAACAGCCCGAGCGGCGCCCCGAGCCACGCCCCGTTCGGCGCCCCGAGCAGCGTGGCGCCCGCGATCCGCTTCGGATGGGCGTCACCGACCGCGGCGTACGCGGCGGCGGCGCACCCGGCCAGCACCGCGACGAGCAGCACCGTGACGAGCGCCGAAACGGCGGGCCGCACCATCCGGTGGAACCGGCCGGCCGGGCCGGGCAGCGGCGTACGCGAGACGAGCAGGGCGATCAGGAGCACCCCGAGCACCCAGCACGCCCCACCCACCAGCGAGGCCCCGCTGTCGACGGCGAACCCGACCCGCGCCTCGGCCCGCGAGAGGTCGGCGAGCCGGTCCGGCAGCAGCCCGCCCAGATCCCCCAGCCCATCGACCACACCGCCGGCACCGGCACCACCACCGGCACCACCCCCGACCCCCGGCAGCCGGTCGCCGTCGATCGTCACGACATCGTGACCTGCCCATGCCAGGCCGCCCACCATCGCGACGAACAGGGCCGCCGCCGAGCCCGTACGGGCACAGAGCTCGCCCCAGGAGAGGGTCGCGCCCGCACCGCGCAGCGAGCGCAGGAAGAAGAAGGAGAGGACGAGCGCGCCCGCCAGGCCCACTCCCAGCGGAGTCACGTCGACAGCCGTGCGGGCCTCGGCCCCGTCGAGCCCGAAGGCCGACACGTCACCGGAGGGAGAGACCGTGCCGCCGACCCCCAGCACCACCACCGCCGCGGTCAGCGGGCCCAGTTCACCGACGGAACCGGCGCCGAGCAGATGCAGCCCGAGGGCCGCCGCTCCCGCCATCGCGGCCAGCGCCCAGCTCACCGACGCAACCGAGGCGAGCACCACATCGGCCCACGGAACACCCCTGCCCACAGCCCCCCGGTGCCCGCCCGTCCTCGTGTCCGCAGCCATACAGGACCCCCCAATCTGCACCGAGATGCCCTGAGTTGACCCATTCGCTCATGATCCGTGCGCACTCGTGCGTGGTTACCACTGTCCGAGCCCGTTTCACCCGAGTCAACGGTCCGGCGGCACAGGTCTCTGCGCGGTCTTCACTCCGCCCGGCTTTCCGATCGGTGACTGGTCCTGGAATAGTTCCCCACGATGTTCAGCATCCCTAGACTCCCTGTGACGGGAGTCTCTCGGGGGACAACTAGTGGGGCGCGGAGTGCCGGAACTCGTACTGGAATTGAATGGCAGGACCTGGACGCTCGATCCGTCCAGGTCGTACACCCTCGGACGTGATCCGCAGGGCGATCTCATGGTCGACGACGCCAGGGTGTCGTGGCGGCACGCCACGATCAGCTGGGGTGGCCGCAGTTGGTCCATCGAGGACCACGGCAGCACCAACGGCACCTACGTGCAGGGCCAACGGATCCACCAGATGGAGATCGGGCCCGGCACGGCGGTGCACCTGGGCAACGCGACCGACGGACCGCGGCTCAGCATCAGCGGCGCCGCGGCCGACGTCTACAGCGGCCAGGCCGCGGGCGCCCAGCAGGCCCCCGTACACCCTCAGCAGGGCGCACCGGCCGGACCCGACCCGGCGGCTCAGCAGCACCAACAACAGCAGCAGGCGGCCTGGCAACAGCAGCAGGCCCAGCAGGGACACGCCCAGCCCCAGTTCCCGCACCAGCAGGGCATGCAGAAGCCGCCCGTCGCCGGCGGCCCCGGCGGCTTCCCGGGAGCCCAGCCGGTGTACGGCGACCGCAGCCCGACGACGTTCCACCAGCTGGACCTCGGCCGGGTGATGCGCATCGGCCGTGCGCTGGAGAACGAGCTGGTCGTCTCCGACCTCCAGGTCTCCCGGCACCACGCCGAGTTCCACGCGACGCCCGACGGACGCTTCGAGATCCGTGACCTCGGATCGCACAACGGCACGTACGTCAACGGCCAGCCGCTCAGCAAGTCCGGCTCCGCGCTCATCGGCCCGAACGACATCGTCGGTGTCGGTCACTCGACCTTCCGCCTCGTCGGCGACCGGCTCGAAGAGTTCGTCGACACCGGTGAGGTCTCCTTCGCCGCCCGTCACCTCACGGTCACGGTCGACGGCGGCAAGCAGATCCTCCAGGACGTCTCGTTCGGCGTCCCGGAGAAGTCGCTGATCGGTGTCATCGGCCCGTCCGGCTCCGGAAAGTCCACCCTGCTCAAGGCGCTCACCGGCTACCGGCCCGCCAACCAGGGCGATGTCCTCTACGACAACCGGAATCTCTACAAGCAGTTCGCCGAGCTGCGCCAGCGCATCGGTCTGGTCCCGCAGGACGACATCCTGCACAAGGAACTCACGGTCACCAAGGCCCTCAAGTACGCGGCCAAGCTCCGCTTCCCCGCGGACACCACCGAGGCCGAGCGCCAGGCCCGCATCCTCGAAGTCCTCGCCGAGCTCAAGCTCGACATCCACAAGGACAAGAAGGTCACCTCGCTCTCCGGTGGCCAGCGCAAGCGCGTCTCCGTGGCCCTGGAGCTGCTCACCAAGCCCTCGCTGATCTTCCTGGACGAGCCGACCTCCGGCCTCGACCCGGGCATGGACCGCGATGTCATGCAGCTGCTGCGCGGCCTCGCCGACGACGGCCGTACGGTCCTCGTCGTCACGCACTCCGTGGCCGAGCTGGCCATCTGCGACAAGCTCCTCGTGATGGCGCCGGGCGGCTCGGTCGCCTACTTCGGTCCGCCGGAGGAAGCGCTCAACTTCTTCGGCTACACCACCTGGGCCGACGTCTTCTCCGCCTTCGAGAACTACCGCGACTACGACTGGGCGGGCCGCTGGCGAGGCTCGCAGCACTACCAGATGTACGCAGCGGACATCGACGCGGTCGCCGCACAGTCCGTACACATGCCGCCCCCGCAGCAGATGCGCCCGCCGAAGCCGCAGGGCTGGGGGACGCAGCTGTGGACGCTGATCCGCCGCTACACCGCGGTGATCGCGTCCGACAAGGGCTTCATGGGCCTGATGGTGATCCTGCCCGCGGTGCTCGGCATCGTCAGCGTGGTGATCCCGGCCGACTTCGGCCTGGCACCGCCCACACCGCCGTCCCGTTTCAACGGCGACGCCGGGACGATCATGCTGATCCTCGCGGTCGGCATGTGCTTCTCCGGTGCGGCCAACTCTGTACGAGAGCTGATCAAGGAACGCGTCATCTACGAACGGGAACGGGCCACCGGCCTCTCCCGCTCCGCGTACCTGATGTCGAAGGTGATCGTCCTCGGCGTGATCACGGCCATCCAGGGCGTCATCATCTGCGGCATCGGCTTCGCCACCCGCGATCTGCCGGCCGAGGGCCTGATCATGCCGCCGGCCGTCGAGCTCTGCGTCACGATCATCGCCCTGGGCTTCACGTCGATGATGTTCGGACTGGTCATCTCCTCGCTGGTGAAGACCTCCGAGAAGACGATGCCGCTGCTCGTCATGTTCGCGATCGTCCAGGTCGTCTTCACGGGCATCCTCTTCCAGGTGTACGGGTCGCCCGGCCTGGAGCAGTTCGCCTGGCTCATGCCCTCGCGCTGGGCCATCGCCGCCGCGGGCTCGACGCTCGACCTGGCCCACCTCATGCCGCCGTGGGACCAGAAGGACCCCACCAACCTGGACCCGCTCTGGGACAGCACGGCCGGCCAGTGGGGCTTCAACATCTCGGTGCTGCTGTTCATCGGCATCATCTGCGGCGTCGCGGTCGCGCGACTGCTGCGCCGCCACGAGCCGGAGGTCATGCGCAAGTAGCGCACCCGCCGCACGCACGGAACGCCGGAGGGCGGCACCCCGCACGGGGT
>NZ_JBSHFH010000094.1:0-15251 GCF_053617235.1 Streptomyces sp. NPDC055749
AAGCGCTTCCCCCGTCACCCGAACGGCCGTACGTCCACTGCGGCCGGGGCCCGGCAGTGGTCGGCTGGGGGCACACGCGTCGGACGGCGACGCTCGCACTCGGGGGGTACGGATGCAGTTCGGCCCACCCGCGGAAACCCCCGGCACCGACAGCCCCCGGCTGCGCCCGGCGGCCACCCCTCGTACCCGGGCGGGTACGGCGGGGCCCAGTGTCCTGACGCCCGGGGCGGACCGTGACCCGTACCGCCTGCGGCTCTACCGCAGCCTGCGCGAGGACCACCCGCTGACGTACGACGCGGGCCTCGGCGCCTGGCTCCTCAGCCGGTACGCGGATGTCGCCGCCGCACTCACCGACCCCCGGTTCGCCGGCTACCCGTACGAGGGCGCACCCCGTGGCGGCCCCGCGCCCCTCGGGCTCTGCGGCGGCAGCCCCGGCTGCGCGCCCCTGCCCCGCGGCGCCCGGCACCGGCCCGCGGCGCAGCCGGCCCACCGCAGCGCCGTGGAACGTACCGCCTACGTCCTCGCGCGCCGAATAGCCGACCGCCAACAGGCCGATCTCGTAACGGAGTTCTGCCACTGGCTGCCGCTCGCCGGTGCCCTCACCGTGGCCGGGCTCCCGTACCCCGAGCCCACCGGGGCGCCCCGCGCGAAGCTCCCCATCCGGACGGCCCGCTCCTCGGCGGCCACCTGCACCGTCCACACCGCGCTCCGCGAGACGGCCCTCGCCGCGTTCCTCGCCAACGTCCTGGACGAGCCCTGCCTCCTGGAGGTCCTCGGCACCGACCCCGATCTGATCACGGGCGCCTGGACGGAGACCCTGCGGCGCGACCCTCCCGTACAGATCGTGCTGCGCCGCACCCTCACCGACGTCCCGGTCAGCGGCGGCACCCTCCCGGCGGGGGTGCCCGTCGCCTGTCTCATGGGCGCGGCGGGCCGCGACCCCGACCGGTTCGCCGCACCCGACCGCTTCGACCCCTTCAGGCCCGACCCGGGACAGCTCACCACAGGACCGGCCCACTGCCCCGCCGTCCTCCTCGGCCGGCTGGAGGCCGAGCACGGGCTGCACGCCCTGCTCGACGCGATGCCCTGCATCCGCTGGGCGGCGGGGTTCCGCCCCACCGCGACCGGGCTCCTCACACGGGGTCCGCGGACCCTTCTCGTACGACCTTTCTGAGCAGCGCCACCGGCCGCTCGGCGAACAGCTCGCCCACCGCGACCACCAACCCTGCGAACTCCCGTCCGGGCGACAGCAGATCGCGCCACGGCCCCTCGTCCGGCAGCGTCAGCGCCGTGGCACGCCAGCCGCCCTCCTCCGCGAGGCGCAGGGACAGCCGGGTCACCGCGGTGACCGCCTCGCCCGAGCGGGCGAAGGCCAGACAGTGGGCCGCCGCCGGGCCGTGCGCCACCAGCGGGGCGTACGTCCCCGACTCCCCGAAGAGCTCGGGCCGCTCATGCCGCAGCCCCAGCGCGGCCACCGTGACCGCCGTTTTCTCGTCGGGCTCGCGGTCCGGCCGCCGGAACGGCCTGCGGTTGTCCGGGTCGACCAAGGCGATGTACTCCTGCTCCGTGCCCTGGTACAGGTCCGGCACGCCCGGCATGGTCAGCTGCACCAGCGCCGCGCCCAGCACATTGGCCCGCACCTGGGGGCCGAGCGTGGCCGCGAACCGCGTCAGCAGGGCACGCGCGGGGCCCGCGTCGCCGCCGGGCCCCGCGGCGACGAAATCCGTCACCGCCCGCTCGTACGCCGCATCGGGTTCGGTCCAGCTGGTGAACAGACCGGCTTCCCTCACGGCCTTCAGCAGCGCGGGCTCCAGCCGCGCCGCGATCTCCCCGGCCGGCAGACTCGCGCAGCCGTACGCCGACTGCCACGCCTGCCAGGCCAGCTGCGGATCCGGAGCAGCCGCCGAGGTGGCCCGGGTCAGCTGCTCCACCAGGGACGACCACCGCTCGGGGCACTCCGAGAGCACCGCGATCCGGGCCCGCACATCGGCGCTCCGCTTGGTGTCGTGCGTGGTCAGCACCGTGCCCGTGGCGGGCCAGTCACGGGCGATGCGGGCGCAGAACGCGTGGAACTCCTCCGGCGTCACCGCGGGCCTGCCCGGATCTCCGCCCACCTCGGTCGCCGAGATGAGGGGGACGTAGCGGTAGAAGGCGGTGTCCTCGACCGATTTGGCGTGCAGCGCGGACGCCGTCTGCGCGAACCGGGCGCAGAACGCCGTCTGCGCCTCCCCCTCGCCGAGCCGCCCCAGCGCCAGTTCCCGCACCACGTCGACGGCCGCCGCCTCCTCGGGCACGGAGAACACCGCCTTCGCGTCCCGTACCGCCTCGGCGGGAAGCGCCGACTCCGCGAGCTCGGTGACCGGGCCGCCCGCGGTGACGTAGGGGCGGTAGACGGGAATCCGGACGAGCAGTTCGGTGACGGCCGCGTGCAGGGCCCACGGGGCGTGGTCGCGCAGGGCGGGGTCCTGGGCGCAGACCTCGCCGGCGAGCCGGGTCAGCCACTGCGTCTCGGCGGCCAGTTCGTGGTTCACCACGCGGTACGCGGCCCGGCGCACCGTCGCCGTCCAGTAGCCCCCGCGATCCCCGGGCGGACCGGCGAACTCCCGGTATCTGCCGAGCAGCTCCGCCGCGCCCGTCGGGTCGGTGAACAGGCCGTCGATCCGGTGGAGCGCGTCGTACCCGGTCGTACCGGCGACCGCCCAGCCCGCGGGCAGGGCCTCGGAGCCGGTGAGGATCTTCTCCACCACCGTCCACCGGCCGCCGGCCGCCTCGCTCAGCTGCTCCAGATAGGCGGCGGGTTCCGCCAGCCCGTCGGGATGGTCGATGCGCAGCCCGTCGACGACACCATCGCGCAGGAGTTCGAGGATCTTTCCGTGGGTGGCGGCGAAGACCTCGGGGTGCTCCACACGCACCCCGATCAGTTCGGAGATGGTGAAGAACCGCCGGTAGTTCAGCTCGGTGCGGGCGAGGCGCCACCAGGCGAGCCGGTAGTGCTGGGCGTCCAGCAGTCCGGGCAGCGGCAGGTCGGCCGTCCCCTCGCGCAGGGGGAACTCCTGCGCGCCGTAGCGGAGCACCGGAGCACCGGTGTCCTCGTCGGTGCCGGTCTCGAAGCTGCCGATCTCGTCGGCGAGCGGCCCCCCGAGCACGGGCAGCAGCACCTTGCCGCCGCCCGCAGTCCAGTCGATGTCGAACCACCGCGCGTACGGGGACGCCTGCCCCTCGCGCAGCACCTCCCACAGCTGCCGGTTGTGACGCGGCGCGGCGGCCATGTGGTTGGGCACGATGTCCAGGATCAGTCCGAGGCCGTACTCCCGGGCGGTGGCCGACAGCTGCCGCAGCCCCGCCTCGCCGCCCAGCTCCGCGCGTACGCGGCTGTGGTCGACGACGTCGTAGCCGTGCCGTGAGCCGGGGACCGCCTCCAGGACGGGTGACAGATGCAGATGGGAGACACCGAGCGCGGCGAGATACGGCACTGCCTTACCGGCAGCGGAGAAGGGGAAGTCCGGTTGGAGCTGGAGCCGGTACGTGGCGGTGGGCGTCATGCACTGTCAAGTACCCAGCGGAGAGCCGTCTGTGTCACGGCCCTCGCGGAACGACCACCTCCGGCGGCATCGGATTCACCCGCCGGAGGTGGTCGCTTCCGCTACGCCGGGCGCTTCAGCACTGCCATGCTCCGCCCGATCAGCGTGACGCGCTCGCCCGCCGAGACCTTCGGCCCGGTGCCCGGTGGCACACCGTCCGGCCGGGCGGTGTCGACCACGATCTGCCACTGCCGCCCGTGGTGCACCGGAACGGCGAATTCCAGGGTGTCGGCGCCGGCGTTGAACATCAGCAGGAACGAGTCGTCGGAGATCCGCTCGCCGCGCGGACCCGGCTCCGAGATCGCGTGCCCGTTCAGGAAGACCGTCAGGGCCTTGGCGTGCGCTGCCTGCCAGTCCCGCTGGGTCATCTCCTGCCCCTGGGGCGTGAACCAGGCGATGTCGGAGAGCTCGTCGTGCGTGCCCTCCACCGGGCGGCCGTGGAAGAACCTGCGGCGCCGGAAGACCGGGTGGTCGCGGCGCAGCCACACCATGGCGCGGGTGAACTCCAGCAGGCCGGTGTCAGGCCCCGAGCCGCTCCCGTCCTCGCCGTCCTCGTCGCCGTCCTCGTCGTCCGCCGCGCGGGCGGCCGCGGGATCGGGCCAGTGGACCCACGCCAGCTCGTTGTCCTGGCAGTAGGCGTTGTTGTTCCCGTGCTGCGTACGGGCGAACTCGTCCCCGTGACTCAGCATCGGCACACCCTGGGACAGCATCAGCGTGGCGATGAAGTTGCGCATCTGGCGGTTGCGCAGCTCCAGGACCTCCTTGTCCTCGGTCTCGCCCTCGGCCCCGCAGTTCCAGGACCGGTTGTGGCTCTCGCCGTCGCGGTTGCCCTCGCCGTTGGCCTCGTTGCGCTTCTCGTTGTACGAGACCATGTCGTGCAGCGTGAAGCCGTCGTGGCAGGTGGTGAAGTTGATCGAGGCGAGCGGCCGCCGCCCGTCGTCCTGGTACAGGTCGGACGAGCCCGTCAGCCGCCCGGCGAACTCGGCCAGCGTCCGGGGTTCGCCCCGCCAGAGGTCCCGCACCGTGTCGCGGTACTTGCCGTTCCACTCGGTCCACAGCGGCGGGAAGTTCCCCACCTGGTACCCGCCCTCGCCCACGTCCCAGGGCTCGGCGATCAGCTTCACCTGGCTGACCACCGGGTCCTGCTGCACCAGGTCGAAGAACGACGACAGCCGGTCCACCTCGTGGAACTGGCGTGCCAGGGTCGCCGCCAGATCGAAGCGGAACCCGTCGACGTGCATCTCGGTCACCCAGTACCGCAGCGAGTCCATGATCAGCTGCAGGACGTGCGGCGACCGCATGAGCAGGGAGTTCCCGGTCCCTGTGGTGTCCATGTAGTACCGCTGGTCGTCGGCCAGCCGGTAGTACGAGGCGTTGTCCAGGCCCCGGAAGGAGAGCGTCGGTCCCAGGTGGTTGCCCTCGGCCGTGTGGTTGTAGACCACGTCGAGGATCACCTCGATGCCCGCCTTGTGCAGGGCCCGTACGGCCTGCTTGAACTCCAGGACCTGTTCGCCGCGGTCGCCCCAGGAGGCGTACGCATTGTGCGGGGCGAAGAATCCGATGGTGTTGTAGCCCCAGTAGTTCGCCAGGCCCGCGTCCGCCAGACGGTGGTCCTGGACGAACTGATGCACCGGCATCAGTTCGATCGCCGTCACACCCAGCTCCGTCAGATGGGCGATGACCTCCGGATGGGCCAGCCCCGCGTACGTACCGCGCAGTTCCTCGGGCAGCCCCGGGTGCAGCATCGTCAGGCCCTTCACATGGGCCTCGTAGATCACCGTGCGGTGGTAGTCCGTCCGGGGCGGCCGGTCGTCGCCCCAGTCGAAGTACGGATTGACCACGACGGAGCTCATGGCGTGCGGGGCGGAGTCGAGGTCGTTACGGGCGTCGGGCCGGCCGAAGGGGTAGCCGTACACCGCCTCGCCCCACTCGATCTTCCCGGAGACCGCGCGCGCGTACGGATCGAGCAGCAGTTTCGCCGAATTGCAGCGCTGTCCGCGCTGCGGCTCGTACGGCCCGTGCACCCGGAAGCCGTACCGCTGACCAGGCATCACACCGGGCAGGTAGGCATGCCGGACGAAGGCATCGGTCTCGCGGAGTTCCACCGCCGTTTCGGAACCGTCGTCGTGCAGGAGGCACAACTCGATTCGGTTGGCGGCCTCCGAGAAGACCGCGAAGTTGGTACCGGCGCCGTCGTACGTGGCACCGAGGGGATACGCCTGTCCCGGCCAGACCTGCATAGATATGACTCTTCCACTTCTGATCCGGGTGCTGCGGGGTCTTCGTCCCGATACTCCACGAAAGTAGGGCGTCCGCCTAGCACGTCGACCGGTGCTGTCAACATCGGGCACTTCGGTACCGCTCCGGACAGGAATCCGTGCGCCCCGTGCGCCGGACCGTGCGCCGGGCGGCCCGTGGCGGGGTCCCTAATCACTATGAATCGGCTCACTCCACCCGATCTCGCCGAAGGGAACAGGCTTGATTCACATACCAGTTGGGAAAGCAGCCTGCGCATCGGGCTGCACCGGCTCACCCACGCGGAGTACCCTTCCTTGATCGTTGGTGGGGGAGTGGAAGGCGGTACGCGGGTGAGCTCGGGAGGTTTCGAGCTGCCCCCAGGTGACCCAGGTCACGAGGGGGAATCGACCGATGCCCCGCCAGGGGCGGTATCCCTTGCACGGCCCATGGAGATAGGCGCGGAGCTGGACTGGGGAGCGGACGCCTGGGGCGAGGTGCGCACGCGCGCCCAGCGGGCCGGACGGGCCTACATCTGGCTGAATCTCGTCGAACAGCGGCTGCGCGCCGTCGTCGCCGCGGTGCTCCGGCCCATCTACGAGCCCGTGCACGGCGAGGACTGGGTGGTGGCCGCCGCCGGGCCCGCAGGGCAGGAGTGGGTGCAGCGGGCCGTCGCCGTCCGCGAGGTCTCGCGCCGCAAGGGCTATCTGCTCGACCCGGCCGACGACAACGTCCTCAGCTTCCTGACGCTTCCTCAGCTGCGGGAGCTGATGGTCCAGCACTGGCCCTGTTTCGAGCCCTACTTCGACGACCGCCGCGATGTCGAGCTGGCGCTCGACGAGCTGGAGGTGGCGCGCAATGTCGTCTCCCGCAACCGCGCCCTGAACGAGGCGGTACTCGCCCAGGCCGAACGGGCCTCCGCGCGTCTGCTGGAGATCCTGGGCAGCGGGGCCGCGGTCCCGTCCGCCGACCGGCTGCCGGTCGACGCCGTCGAGGAACTGGTCGGCGACCGGTACGCCGACGTGGTCTCCGTCCACCCCGACCGCGTACGGCTCCAGCGCCAGCTGCCCGCCGAGGACCTGTTCGGCGGGGCGCGCCGCCTCGACGCGATCGGCATAGGGCTCAACCTGCTCGTGCAGAACTTCTCCGGCCGCCGGCTGGTGAGGCTCGCCGAATCGGGCTGCCGGGTCCGGCTCCTCTTCATCAACCCGGCGAGCAGCGCGGTCAAGCGCAGGGAGCGGGAACTCGGGCTCAAGAAGGGCGAGCTGAGCCGTTCGGTGGAGATGAACATCCTGCACATGCGCAGGGTCCGCTCCAAGCTCCGCGATCCGGGTGCCTTCGAGATTCAGGTCTTCGACGAGACCCCCCGCTTCACGGCCTATCTGGTGGACGGCGACGGTCCCGACGCCGTCGGGGTCGTCCAGCCCTATCTGCGGCGCGCACGCGGCATGGAGGCACCCGTCCTGGTGCTGCGGGGCGGGGGCCGCGCGGTGGTCCGGGCGGGGCAGGACAGCGAGCACGGGCTCTTCGAGACGTACCGCGAGGAGTTCGAGTCGGTCTGGACGGACTCCCGGCCGGTGTCCTGAGCCGTCCCGGGGCCTTCGGGGCCACCGCCCCGGAGCGTTGTCAGTGGTGCGTGCGATGGTGGTCGTCATTCGGGGGAGAGCACCACGTAGGAGGTACGGGATGGGCTGGCACAGGGAGCCACTGGTCGGCTTCGACCTGGAGACGACGGGCACGGAGCCGCTGGAGGCGCGGATCGTGACCGCGGCGGTCGTCGAGACCGACGGCCGCGACGGGGAGCCGCTGCGCCAGCGCACCTGGCTGGCGGACCCGGGCGTCCTGATCCCCGCGCAGGCTTCGGCGATCCACGGCATCAGCAGCGAGCGGGCGGCGGCCGAGGGCAGGCCGGTGCGCGAGGTGGCGGACGAGATCGCCGGGACCCTCGTGGACTACTGGCGCCGGGGCGTGCCGGTCGTCGCGTACAACGCGGCCTTCGATCTGACCCTGCTGACGGCCGAGTTGCGGCGCCACGGACTGCCGTCGCTGAGCGACCGGCTCGGCGGGGCCGGGATCGGCCCGGTCGTCGACCCGTACACCATCGACCGCGCAGTCGACCGCTACCGCAAGGGCAAGCGCACGCTGGAGGCCGTCTGCGTCGAGTACGGGGTGGTGCACGGCGGCGCCCACGACGCGGGCGCGGACGCGCTCGCCGCGGTGCGCGTGGCGTACGCGATAGCCGGGCGGCACGGCTCGGTGGCCGCGCTGACCCCCGCCGAACTCCACGAGCGCCAGATCGGCTGGTACGCGGAGTGGGCGGCCGGTTTCCAGGAGTTCCTGCGCCGCAAGGGCACGGCCGACGCGGTGGTCGACGGCCGCTGGCCGCTGCGCGAGCCGGCGCCCGTGGCCGGCTGAGGCCCGGAGAGAGACACACCGCCAGAAGCGCCCAAATGGGGGCAAAGGTTACTTCACGGCGTACGTTCAGTCCTGTTATGTGAGTGACGCGGCATATGCGGGCCGCCTCCTGACGGGGACTGATGTGGCCGAGGACATGCAGGAAACGAAAGCCGGGATTCCGACCGCGGCCAAACTGACGCTGCTGACGCTGACCACGATGGTCGTCGGCTCGATGGTGGGCGCCGGAGTGTTCTCGCTGCCGAGGCGCTTCGCGCAGGAGACCGGTGTCGCGGGCGCCCTCATCGCCTGGTCCATCGCGGGCACCGGCATGCTGATGCTCGCCTTCGTCTTCCAGGCGCTCGCGATCCGCAGACCCCGGCTCGACGCCGGTGTGTACGCCTACGCCAAGGCCGGATTCGGCGAATACCTGGGCTTCTTCGCCGCTTTCGGATACTGGGCGAGCGCCTGCGTCGGCAACGTGACCTACTGGGTCCTCATCATGTCGACGATCGGGGCGATCTGGCCCTCGCTCGGCGACGGCGACACCGTGCTCGCCGCGGCGCTGTCCTCGGTGGGCCTGTGGTGCTTCTACTTCCTCATCCGCCGGGGCATCAAGGAGGCCGCGGCGATCAACAAGATCGTGACGGTCGCCAAGGTCGTCCCGATTCTCGTCTTCGTCCTCCTCGCGCTGTTCTACTTCGACGCCGGTGTCTTCGCGGACAACTTCGGCGGCGCGGACTACGCGGGCTCCCTGTTCGACCAGGTGCGCGGCACGATGCTGGCCACGGTGTTCGTCTTCCTCGGCGTCGAGGGCGCCAGCGTCTACTCGCGCCACGCCAAACGGCGGGAGGACGTCGGCAGGGCGACGATCCTGGGCTTCCTCAGCGTCTTCGCCGTCTTCGCCTCGGTCACGATCGTCAGTTACGGCATCATGCCGATGAGCGAGATGGCCGAGCTGCGCCAGCCCTCGATGGCCGCCGTCCTGGAGTCCGCCGTCGGCACCTGGGGCAGCGTCTTCGTCAGCGTCGGCCTGATCGTCTCCGTACTCGGGGCCTATCTCGCCTGGACGCTGATGGCCGCGGAGGTGCTCTTCGTCGCGGCCAAGGACGACGACATGCCCCGCTTCCTGCGCCGCTCCACCGCCGCCGACGTTCCCGTGCCCGCGCTCCTGATGACGACGCTGCTGACGCAGGTCGTGCTCGTCATCACGTTGTTCTCCGACGACGCGTTCAACTTCGCGCTCGACCTGACCAGCGCGCTGACGCTGATCCCGTTCCTCCTCGCCGCGGGCTACGCGGTCAAGATCATGCTGAGGCCGGAGGAGGGCGACACGAGCGCAGGCCGCCGCCGCGACCTCACGGTGAGCATCGTCGCGACGCTCTACACGGCGTTCCTGCTCTACGCGGCCGGGCTCAAGTTCGTCCTCGTGTCCTTCATCGTCTACGCCCCGGCCACGATCCTCTTCGTCATGGCCAGGCGTGAGCAGGGCAAGCAGCTGTTCTCCCCGGGCGAGCTCGTCGTACTCGCCGTCTCCGTCGCCGGTGCGGTCCTGGGCGTCGCCGCTCTCGCAGCCGGCTGGATCAGCCTCTGACGGATCAGCCGTCACCACCCCAGCCCACTGGAGGAAAGGCACACCGTGACAAGCCCCGACACCACCGCCACCACACCGTACGGCGTCCACTCGGAGGTCGGCCGGCTCCGCAAGGTCCTGGTCTGCGAGCCCGGCATGGCCCACCGCCGTCTCACCCCCACCAACGCCGACGACCTCCTCTTCGACGACGTCATGTGGGTGGAGAACGCCCAGCGCGACCACGCGGACTTCGTCGGCAAGCTCCGGCACAGGGGCGTCGAGGTCGTCGAACTGCACGACCTGCTCGCGCAGACGATGGCGATCCCCGCGGCCAGGGACTGGCTCCTCGACCGCAAGATCACCGCCAACGAGGTCGGTGTCGGGCTCATCGACAACACCCGTGCCTTCCTGGAGACGCTCACCCCGCGACAGCTGGCCGAGCACCTGATCGGGGGTCTCGCCACCGCCGACCTGCCGGACGAGTTCCGCTCCGGATACGTGGCCCTCGCCCGGGAGTCCACCGGCGTCCGCGAATACCTCATGCCGCCGCTGCCGAACACGCTCTACACCCGGGACACGACCTGCTGGCTGTACGGGGGCGTGACCCTCAACCCGCTGTACTGGCCCGCCCGGCACGACGAGACGCTCCTGATGAAGGCCGTCTACCTCTTCCACCCCGACTTCATGGACTCCACCGTGTGGTGGGGCGATCCGGAACGGGACTGGGGCCAGGCCACGTTCGAGGGCGGCGACATCATGCCGGTGGGCAACGGTGTCGTCCTCATGGGCATGAGCGAGCGCACCTCGCGGCAGGCCATCACCCAGGTCGCACAGTCGCTGTTCGCGAATGGGGCGGCCGAGCACGTCATCGTCGCGGGCATGCCCAAGCTGCGGTCCGCGATGCATCTCGACACGGTGTTCACCTTCGCCGACCGCGACATCGTCACGCTCTACCCGGCGATCATGGACGCCGTCCACACCTTCTCGCTGCGCCCCGGCGACAAGGCCCCCGGCATCGAGATCACCGACGAGGGATCACGGGCCTTCGTCGACGTGGTCGCCAAGGCGCTCGGGCTGCCGGAGCTCCGGATCATCGAGACGGGCGGCGATGTGTACGCCTCCGAACGCCAGCAGTGGGACAGCGGCAACAACGCCGTCGCGCTGGAGCCCGGTGTGGTGTTCACGTACGACCGCAACACCCAGACCAACACCCTGCTGCGCAAGGCCGGTGTCGAGGTCATCACCATCGTCGGCGCCGAACTGGGCCGCGGGCGCGGTGGCGGTCACTGTATGACCTGCCCGCTGATCCGCGACGCGGTGAGCTTCTAGGGGAGCTCTCTAGAACGGATACCAGCGGACCTCGGCGTCGCCGTCGCGGAGCGACGCCACCCTCCGGCGGAACTCCGTGAGCGCCTTCGGGTTGGCCGGGGCGTGCTGGGCGACCCACGCGCAGCTCGCCGTCTCCCGGGCGCCGCGCAGGACCCCGCAGCCGTCCCACTCCCGGACGTCCCAGCCGTAGGCCGCGGTGAAGGCGTCGTACGCCGGGGCGGGCAGGCCGTAGCGGTCGCGGGAGAGGGCCAGCACCACCAGGTCGTGCTCCCGCAGATCCGCCGAGAACGTCTCCAGGTCGACCAGCACCGGTCCGTCCGCGCCTACGTGGACATTGCGGGGGAGTGCGTCGCCGTGGATCGGGCCCGGCGGCAGGTGCGGGGTCAGGGCGGCGGCTGCCGCCGCGAAGCCGTCGCGGCGCTCGCGCAGGAAGGCGGCGTCCGCCGGGTCGATCGCGTCGCCCGCCAGCGTCAGCCAGCGCTCGACACCGCCGAGCAGTTCGCGGCGCGGCAGCACGAAACCCTCCGGTGCCTCCAGCGCGTGCACCCGGGCCAGGAGCGGCGCCAGATCCCGCGGCTCGGCGGGCCGTACGGCGGGCGGGAGCCGGTGCCACAGCGTCACCGGGTGGCCGTCGGCCTGCCGCGCCACGGGCTCGGCGGCGCGTACGGCGGGGACGCCCGACGCGGCGAGCCACTGGGCGACGGCCAGTTCACGCATCGCACGTTCCCGCAGCTCCGGGTGGCGCGCGGCGTCCCGGCCGACCTTGACCACCAGGTCGCCGACGGCGAACACCGCGTTCTCGCCCAGCGCGAGCAGTTCCGCCTCGCCGGGGAGCCCGGCGGCGCTCAGTACCTCGCGCGCACGCTTCTCGTTCATGCTCCAGATTTTCGCATCCTCGCAGGCCACCTTGACGAACGGACGTCCCGTCAGCACGATGACGGAGGCCACCTGGGCGGCCAGACCGGAATGAAACCGATGCAATGGAGCAAAGGGGTCGAATCCGTGACACTGGCGACCGCAACGGAGCGGTCCGGGCGCAAGAGTCCACGCGTGAGACGGCCCGGCCCCGACCGCCGGGCCGGACGGGACAGAGCCGCCTGGTTCCTGGTACTGCCCGCCCTGATCCCCATCCTGATCCTCAGCGTCGGACCGCTGCTCTACGGCATCGCACTGGCCTTCACCGACGCACAGTCCGGCCGCACCCGGTCCACCCAGTGGATCGGCACGCTCAACTTCCAGGACCTGCTGCACGACACACTCTTCTGGGACTCGTTCCGGATCGGCCTGCTCTGGGCGGTCGGCGTCACCGTCCCGCAGTTCGTGCTCGCACTGGGCCTCGCCCTGCTGCTCAACCAGAATCTGCGGATGCGCTGGCTGGCGCGGGCGCTGGCGATCATCCCGTGGGCGATGCCCGAAGTGGTCGTCGGCATCATGTGGCGGCTCGTCTACAACCCCGACGCGGGCATCCTCAACGAAACCATCCGCGATCTCGGTCTCGGCGACGGCCGGGACTGGCTGACCGGCCTCGCCACCGCGCTGCCCGCCGTCATCGTCGTCGGCATCTGGGCCGGCATGCCCCAGACCACGGTCGCGCTGCTCGCCGGACTCCAGAACACCCCGCACGAACTCCACGAGGCGGCGGCCCTCGACGGAGCGGGAGCCTGGCGCCGCTTCCGTACGGTGACGTGGCCGGCCCTCAAACCGGTCGCCCTCTCCATCACCGCGCTCAACTTCATCTGGAACTTCAACTCCTTCGCACTGGTCTACGTCCTGACCAACGGCGGCCCCGGTGGCCGCACCCGGCTGCCGATGCTCTTCGCGTACGAAGAGGCCTTCCGGTACGGCCAGTTCGGCTACGCCGCCGCTATGGGCTGTGTGATGGTCGCGGTGATCTCCGTGATCCTCGCCTTCTACCTCGTCGGCCGTCTCAGGGGAGGCGAGGACAAGTGAGCCTCCGTACCAGCAGATCCGCGCGCGCCGGGCAGTACGCCGCACTGCTCTGCTACCTCGTCTTCCTCGCGTTCCCGTTCGTCTGGCTGATCTCCACGGCGTTCAAGCCCGCCCGCGAGCTGGGTTCGCTGCACCCCACCTGGATTCCCGAAGATCCGACCCTGGACAACTTCCGGCAGGCGTTCGACGAACAGCCTCTGCTCCAGGCCGCGGGCAACTCCCTGATCGCGGCGCTCTCCGCCGCCCTGATCGCGGTGGTGATCGCCACACCCATGGCCTATGTGATGGCCCGCCACCGCGGCAGGCTGGCCACGGCCGCCACCGGCTGGGTCGTCGTCAGCCAGGCGTTCCCGTTCGTCCTGGTGATCATCCCGCTGTTCCTGATCCTCAAGAACCTGCATCTGATCAACTCGCTGTGGGGGCTGATCCTGGTGTACGTCGTCTGGTCGCTGCCGTTCGCGCTGTGGATGCTGGCGGGGTACGTCCGCGCCGTACCGCCCGAACTGGAGGAGGCGGCCTCCGTCGACGGCGCGGGAAAACTGCGGACCCTGGTCTCCGTCACCGCCCCGCTGCTCGCCCCCGGGATCGTCGCCACGGCGCTCTTCGCGTTCATCACCGCGTGGAACGAGTTCTTCTTCGCGCTCGTCCTGCTCAAGACACCGGAGAAGCAGACCTTGCCGGTCGTACTCACCCACTTCCTCGGCGCGGAAGGCGTGGCCGACCTCGGGCCCCTCGCCGCCGCCGCCTTCCTCGCCACCCTCCCCTCCCTCGTACTCTTCGCGGTCATCCAGCGACGGATCACCGGCGGCATGATGGCCGGGGCGGTGAAGAGCTGATGCGCGCACTCACCCGTACCGCCGCCGTCGTTGCCACCGCACTGACCCTGCTGCTCAGCGGCTGCTCCGAAGGACCGGACAGCGCGGACGGCACGATCAGGCTGAGTTTCCAGTCGCTGGCCTGGCAGAAGGAGTCCGTCGACGCCAACAAGCAACTGGTGAAGGAGTGGAACGAGGCCCACCCCGATATCCAGGTGGACTACGTCCAGGGCAGCTGGGACAACGTCCACGACCAGCTGCTCACCTCCTTCGAGGGCGGTGAGGCACCGGACGTCATCCACGACGCGTCCGACGACCTCGCCGACTTCGCGTACGGCGGCTACCTCGCCGATCTGCGCACCCTCCTGCCGGACCGGCTCACCGCGGACATTCCGGAGCAGTCCTGGCGCACCACCACGTTCGACGGCGGGGTCTACGGCGTCCCGTTCCTCCAGGAACCCCGGGTCCTGATCGCCAACACCAGGATCCTCAAGTCGTCCGGGGTGCGCGTCCCCACTCCGGAGAAGCCGTGGACCTGGCCGGAGTTCCGGCAGATCACCAGGGAACTGACGGGCAAGGGGCGGTACGGGGTCGCCTGGCCGCTGAAGGAACCGGTCTCCGTCACCCTCAACCTCGGCCTCTCCGCCGGAGGACAGCTCTTCCACCGGGGCGCGGACGGGAAAGTGACCATCCGTTTCGAGGACGGCGACCAGGTGGTCCCCGGAACCATTCACGACCAGGTCACCACCGACGGCAGCGCCTCCCGCACGGCTCTCGGTATGGGCGGCTCCGACACCCTGCCCGGGTTCTTCGGCGGGAAGTACGCCATGGTCCCGCTGGGCTTCGCCTACCGGCAGCAGATCGTCGAGCAGGCTCCCGAGGGATTCGAGTGGACGGTCCTGCCCGCCCCGGCAGGCTCGGACGGACTCGCCCAGGGCGTGAGTCCCCAGACGCTCTCCGTCGCCGAGGAGAGCCCGTACAAGAAGGAGGCGATGCGGTTCATCGACTTCCTGCTGCGGCCACCCAACATGGTGCGGCTCGCCAAGGGCGACTGGATGCTCCCGACCGGCACCGAAGCCCTCGCCGACCCCGCCCTGCACACCACCGAGAACGGCTGGTCGACCGGCACCGCGCTGGCGAAGGGCCTGCGCCCGGCGCCCGCCCAGTCCGTACGCGGCTATCCCGAATGGAAGGACAAGGTCGCGACCCCGGCACTCCAGGAGTTCTACAGCGGGGCGATCGATACCGAGGAGCTGAGGAAACGCCTGGTCGAGGACGGGAACCGGGTCCTGGCCCGCTACCAGCGCTGAGCGGGTGGGCAAAAAAGGGGGGACGCCATGTCCCCAGTCGTCGGACGGGCTTGCAAAACAAGCC
>NZ_JBSHFH010000095.1:0-14504 GCF_053617235.1 Streptomyces sp. NPDC055749
GTGGCTGGGGCAACTGCTCCTCCGGCGGCCAGACGTGGTTCCAGCCCGTCAACGAGATCCTCGCCAGGTACAGCCTCACCCTCCACACAGCCTGACCGGATACCGGTGCACGGCCGTGGACACGGCCGTGCACCGGGTGGCCCTGGGTGCCAGACCGGCGGCGCCCTTGGGCCCGCCCATGACCCACATCGTCGCCACCAAAACCCACCCCACCCCTGACCCCAGCCTCAGGTCAGCCCACCAGCAGCCGGCCAGCCCAGCCCGCCAGCCCGGCAACCGCGCAACCCGGCGACCAGGCGCAGGCACTGACGACTGAACGACAGAATGCGCGGTTATCTGTCCTCTCCTGTGCGGGGCGCCGCTTTGGTCTGTGTGTCTGTTGCTTGCTGTCGACCTGTACGAAGTGCGCGCCGGGGTGTCGGCCGGACCACGGCGGGCGGCGGTGGTGGCACCGGTTCGGGGTGGTCATGGCCGGCGCCCGCGCCTGTGCCGGTACGGGTGCGGAGCGGTGGGGCTTGTGCTGCGGTGCGGGGCCGGCAGGCTGGTGTGTGGTGGTGAGGCCGGTGCCGGCGGCGCCTTTGTCAAGGGGAGCGCGGGTTGGCTGCCCCGATGAGGGGGGCGCCGGTGAGGGGGGCGCCGAACCAGTCCGTGGGGCCGGGGTCGATACGGAAGCGGGCGCCGAGGTCCACTCCCCTGCCGGCCACCGCGGCGCAGGTCGGGGTGATGCGGGGTGCCTGTTCGGGGGTGGTGACCACCGGGGTGCTGCCGCCGGCGAGGCAGGGGTTCGCGGTCAGCCCGGTGGGTTTGCCGCCGAGGAGTTCCTGCTGCTCGGTGCGGAAGCCGGCCAGTGAGCGGTGGGTGGTGTTTCCCCACCGGATCGACCACTGCCCGCCCGCGGCCACGTAGTTGTTGCCCTGCAGGAGGGCCTGCCCGGGCGTGTAGGCGGTGTCCGCCACGACCACGGGCCCGCCGTCGGTGATGAGGATGTTGTTGCGTACCGAGACGCCTGCCGGGTTCCCGCGCAGTCGCAGGGCCGGTCCGTGCTCGGCCCCCGTAGCGGTCATCACCACGGTGTTGTTGTAGATCTGCAGGTTACGGATGCCCTTGCCGTGGATGTCGATGCCGCCGTTGTCCGGCAACTTGCGCCCGTTGTTGCTGCTGATGTTGAAGCGGATGGTGTTGTTGGTGTGGGCGCCGTTGGTGAGGTTGGTGTAGGCGTGGTAGCCGGGCCCGTCGTTGCCGGACGCCAGGTTGTACTGCACGGTGGTCGAGGAGACGTTCAGGTCCAGGCCGAAGCCGCTGCCGTCGACTCTCGCGGAGGTGTGGTTGTCGTAGGAGGAGTTGTGCTCGATGGTCAGCCGGGTGGAGTCGTAGGCCCAGATGCCCACCGGGCCCTCGCTCGCCCCGGCGGCGGAGCGTGCTCCGTTGTCGTGCGCGGCGGACTGTTCCACCCGGCCGCCCTCGACGCCGCCGATGACGATGCCGCTGCCGGTGTTGTGGCGCTTGGAAGTCGGATTGCCCTGGTTGCGGAAGGCCTGGACATCGGAGACCACCACGTTCTGGTGGGGGTAGCGCGGGTTCTTCACGTCGAGTCCGGGGCCGTAGGTGAGCAGACCGTCGTCGGTGTTGTCGTGGACCGCGGAGCCGGTGATACGGACGTTGCGGAAGCCCGCGGCGGCCTCGGCGCAGCCGATGGCCACTCCGGTCTCGAAGCGGGACACGTCCACGCCGGAGACCACCACGTGGTCCAGGCGCTCGGTGCCGCGCCGGTCGTTGAAGACGATGATGCCGCTGGGGCCCTTGAGGGTGCGCGTGTTCCCGGTGACGACGAGGTCGCGGATCTCCACCCCCGCGGTGTTGTAGACGCCGATGCCGGGGCCGCTGGTGGGGGTGAGGGTCGCGCGCCCGGTGCCGTAGGAGCCGATGACGACCGGCAGGTCGGCCCGGCCGGCCTCTCCCCGGCCGACGGTGAGCGCGCCGGTGAAGCGGCTGCCGCCCTTGAACAGGAGCCGGTCGCCGGGCTCCAGGCGCTGCTCGTCGGCCCGGGTCAGGGTGCGCCACGGCCGCTGGGCGGTGCGGCCGTCGTTGTCGTCGTTGCCGGACGCGCTGACGTAGTAGGTGTTCCCCGGCCGGTAGTGCGGCAGTGAGCTGCAGCCGCCGGCTGCCGCCAGTGCCACTAGGGCTGCCAGTGCCAGGGCGGCTCCCAGGGGCCTGTGCCGCGGGGCGCGGCGCCGGCTCGGGGAGCTGGCTGCCGTGGAACCTGCCAGAACCGGCATGGCCGCCCTTTCCGTCAGATCGTCGTCTCTGGACCCGCCGCTTCATGAACGGCCCGGTGCCCGCCGCGTCATGGACGGCCCGGTGCCCGCCGCGTCATGGACGGCCCGGTGCCCGCCGCGTCATGGGCGGCGCGGTGGGGCGATGTCTCCCTGTCGTGGGGTGAGCGGGACCGGAACCATTTCACTGTATGCCGCAGCCCGTCCTGCAACGTGATCTCGGGAGTCCATCCGAGTTGTTCGCGGGCCCGCTCGATGACCGGGCAGCGGCGGGTCGGGTCGTCCACCGGAAGCGGCAGGCGCCGTATCGCGGAGTGCGAGCAGGTCGCCTCGATCACCAGGCGCGCCAGGTCGTGGACGGTGCGCTCGTCGGGGTTGCCTAGGTTGACCGGGCCCGGCACGTGGGTGTCGAGCATCATGAGGAGGCCGCGGACCAGGTCCTCGACGTAGCAGAAGCTCCGGGTCTGGCTGCCGTCGCCGTACATGGTCAGCGGCTCGCCGCGCAGGGCCTGGCGGATGAAGCTGGAGACGACCCTGCCGTCGTGCGGGCGCATCCGGGGGCCGTAGGTGTTGAAGATGCGCACGATGCCGGTGTCGGCGGCCTCGCTGCGCCGGTAGGCCATGGTGAGCGCTTCGGCGTAACGCTTCGCCTCGTCGTACATGCTGCGCGGCCCGACGGGGTTGACGTGTCCCCAGTCCTCCTCCGACTGCGGGTGTACCAGGGGGTCGCCGTACACCTCGCTGGTGGAGGTGAGCAGGAACCGTGCGTCGTGGCGCAGGGCCAGGCGCAGGGCGTTCTCGGTGCCGCGGCTGCCGACAGCGAGGGTCTGCAGTGCCAGGTTCTGGTAGTCGGGGGGTGAGGCGGGGCTGGCGAGGTGTGCGACAGCGTCGATGGGGCCGGGCACGTCCAGGCGCCGGCTGATGTCGCAGCGCAGGAAATGGAAGCGGGGCTCGTGCATGAGGTGGCGGAAGTTGCCGGTTCCGCTGGTGCACAGGTCATCCGCGCACCAAACGAGGTCGCCTCGGGCGATGAGGGCATCGCACAGGTGCGATCCCAGGAATCCGGCTCCGCCGGTGACCACGACACGCATGGCTACTCCTGTGGTTGGGGCCGGCCCGGTGCGTAAAGGGACCATCCGGATTCACGCCACCGTGCGGCGTCAAGGGTGTGGCGTGCGTCCACGATGGTCGGCTCACGGACCAGGGGGGCCAGTGCGGCGGGGTCGATGGCCCGGTACTCCGGCCAGGACGTCAGGTGGAGCACCAGGTCGGCGTCCTCGCAGGCTTTGGGGACGTCCAGGGTGTACTGCAGGGTGGGCAGGGCGCTGCGGGCGTTGTCCAGGGCCTGGGGGTCGTGCACGCGGACCCGGGCGCCCTTGCGGTGGAGGGCGTCGGCGACCGCGAGGGCCGGGGAGTCGCGTACGTCGTCGCTGTCGGGTTTGAACGCGGCGCCCAGTACGGCCACGTTGGTGCCCTCGAACCGGCCGCCGACCAGGCGGCCGGCCAGGTCCACGGTCCGCCTGCGCTGGCGGGTGTTGATGTCGTCGACCTGTTGCAGGAAGGCCACGGCCTGTCCCACTCCGAGTTCCTCGGCGCGTGCCATGAAGCCCCGGATGTCCTTGGGGAAGCAGCTGCCGCCGAAGCCGAGGCCGGGTTGCAGGAAGCGGGGGTTGATGCGTGAGTCCGCGCCGACCGCTTCGGCGAGCGTCACCACGTCGGCGCCGGCGGCGTCGCACACCTCGGCCATCGCGTTGATGAAGGAGATCTTGGTGGCGAGGAAGGAGTTCGAGGCGACCTTGACCAGTTCCGCGGTGTTCGGGTCGGTGCGGAAGAAGGGGACACCGGCGCTGAGCATGGGTGCGTAGATCCGGCGCAGCACTGCCTCGTCGTGTGCGCAGGTGACGCCCACCACGATCCTCTCGGGGGTGGCGGAGTCCTGGACCGCGAAGCCCTCCCGCAGGAATTCGGGGTTCCAGGCGACGCCGGCCCCTGGTGCCACGCTCTGCAGACGGCCGGCCAGGCGGGTGGCGGTGCCGACCGGTACCGTCGATTTGCCGACGATGAGGTCTCCGGGGCGCAGGTGGGGTGCCAGGGCGTCCACGACCGTGTTCACGCAGCTCAGGTCGGCGGATTTCGAGCCGGGCAGTTGCGGGGTGCCCACGCACACGAAGTGCACCGGGGCGAAGCGGGCCGCCGCTTCCGTGTCGGTGGTGAAGCGGAGCCGGCCCGAGTCCATGGTGCGTTGCAGCAGGTACTGCAGCCCGGGTTCGTAGACGGGTGGGGTGGCGCTGTTCAGGGCGGTGATGCGTGCTTCGTCGATGTCCACACCGAGGACCTCGTGTCCGAGGTCGGCCATCGTGGCCGCGTGCACGACCCCGACGTATCCGGTGCCGATGACCGTCATCCTCATGGCAGCCTCCCAGTGGGCCGTATGCCGGGGGTGGTGTGAGCGGTGCTCTGTGCGGGTCGTACGCCGGGGGTGGTGTGCGGGGTGCTCTGCGCGGGTCGTATGCCGGGGGTGGTGTGCGGGGTGCTCTGCGCGGGTCGTATGCCGGGGGTGGTGTGCGGGGTGCTCGGTGCCGTCGTGGGGCGGGGGTGCGGGCCGGTCGGGGGCGGGCCCGCGTAGCCGGTGGGGTTGAGCTGCTCGAAGCGCCATGCGTCGCGGCACATGGCGGCCAGGTCACGGGTGGCGTGCCAGCCCCAGGCCCGTGCCACCGCGCCGGGGTCCGCGACCAGTGCGGTGACGTCGCCGGGGCGCCGGCCCACCACCTGGTACGGGATCGGGCGGCCGGAGGCGCGGTGGAAGGCCGCCAGGAGTTCCAGGACCGAAGTGCCCTGCCCCAGGCCGAGGTTGAAAACCTGCAAACCCCGGTGGTCCGCGAGGTGCCCGATGGCCAGGCGGTGGGCCTGGGCGACGTCCATGACGTGGATGTAGTCGCGGATGCCGGTGCCGTCAGGGGTGGGGTAGTCGTCGCCGTACACGCTCAGCCGCGCGCGGCGCCCGGCCGCGACCTGGGCCGTGCAGGGCATGAGGTTGGCGGGTGCGCCGCGCGGGGCCTCGCCCAGCAGTCCGCCGGGGTGGGCGCCTGCCGGGTTGAAGTAGCGCAGGGACAGGACGTGGAAGTCGTCGTGCCGGCGGCAGACGTCGGCGAGGATCTGCTCGCAGGCCCACTTCGATGCGGCGTAAGGGTTGGTGGGCCGGGCCGGGTCGATCTCGGTGAGCGGGCGCTGTTCCCTCTCTCCGTAGATCGAGCAGGAGGAGGAGAACACCATGCGGTGCACGCCGTGCTCCTGCATCGCCGAGAGAAGGGACAGGGTGGCGCCGACGTTCGTGTCGTAGTAAGTGATCGGCATGGCCACGGACTCGCCGACCTCTTTCCTGCCCGCGAAGTGCACGACCACGTCGATGTGGTGGCGGTCGAAGACGGCCGAGAGTGCGTCGCGGTCGCGCAGGTCGATCCGGTGGACGGCGTGCAGGGGGCGCCCTGCGATGCGCTGGGCGCGGGCCAGGGCCCGGGGAGAGCTGTTGGAGTAGTTGTCCAGGACGATCAGCTCGAACCCGTGCTGGAGGAGTTCGACGCAGGTGTGGCTGCCGATGAATCCGGCGCCGCCGGTCACCAGCGCGGCCACAGGGGTGCGGCGCATGTCATGACCTCCTTGGGAGGGTCGGCGCTGTGCCGTGTCACCAGGTGGTGACGGCGGTCAGGTAGGGCGGGTAGATCAGGATGGCGACAGCGAGCGGGATCAGTGGGGCGGCGGAGATGAACAGGGGGCGGCTCGCGGTCGCGAAGGCGGTTCTGAGCGGGGTGCCCGCGGCGCGGGACGCTTCGCGTACGTGGAGGATGGCCACGGCCATGCTGACCACGCAGTACGCCAGGCTGCCCACGATGCACAGGAACACATAGCCCACCGACGGGCCGGTCAGCTCTCCCACGATGGCGGCTGCGGACAGGGCCGTCGCGATGAACACGAAGGGCAGGACCAGTCGTTTCGAGAGCACTTCCAGTCCGCTGCGGTCCTTCGGGGTGACCTTGAAGTAGATCGGCCTGCGGAAGATCTCCTGGATCAGCGCCCCGAGCACTCCCCAGGCCACGAACGGCCACCGGGCCATGGCGAACAGCCACAGTTCCCAGCTCCACACGGGAGCGGAGGCCGGGCGCAGCAGTCCTCTGTGCCGCAGCAGGAGCAGCAGCAGGATCAGCCAGATCGACATGGCCCAGAAGTGGCCCAGGAAAGCGAGGTAGTTGACGCTCACCCATACCTGTCCGGTCACCGCGGCGGCCACCGGGAGGGTGATGGCGGCGAGTGCTCCGGCCGCGAGCAAGGGGTAGTAGATCAGCACGATCGTGAACCGCAGCCGCAGCCGGTAGGACAGCCGGTGCATGTGGCGGGGGATCATCCCGAACATCATCGCGACCAGGCTCCTGGACCACTGGTACTCCTGGGTGACCATGTCGTCGAACGTCATGGGGCCCAGCCCGTGCGCCTCGGCGTCGATGGCGAACGCGCCCTGCCAGCCCGCGGAGTTGAGCAGGAAGCTGGTGGTGAAGTCCTCGGCGAGGTCGGGGCCCAGCCCGCCGGTGTCCCGCAGGGCCCGGGTGCGTACGCCGTAGTGCGAACCGATGCACACCGGGGCGAGGCGGTCGGCGTGTCCGAGCTGGAACGGGCCATGGAAGGGTGCCTCCCGGTGCATCCGGCCGCGGGCCGCCCACGAGGTGCCCGCGTTGGCGTCGCAGATGCTCGGCGCCGCGACGTAGCCGATGGCCGGGTCGGAGAACGGGCGCACGACCTCCACGAGATACCGCGAGTGAGGCTGGTGATCGCAGTCGAGCTGCACGACGACGTCGTAGTCCCGGTAGCCCCAGTGGTCGTAGAAGTAGGCGAGGTTGCCCTCTTTGCACTTCGTGCGCCGCGGCCAGGTCGTGCGGTTGTACGCGGCGACGCCACGGCGGGTGGACACCCGTACCCCGTTGCCGGCGCACCAGGTGTAGATCTCCTCGTCGGGATCCTCGTCGCACAGCCAGACGTCGTAGGCGTAGGGAAATTCCTGCCCGAGCATCGCCTGAAGTGTCCTGCGGGCCATGGGCCAGGGCTCCGACGGCGCCCGTGTCACCGCGATGGCCAGGCGCAGCCGCGGGATCGGGACAGTGCAGGAGACACGGGGCAGGCGGGCGACCGCGATCAGGAAGTAACTCGCCTGACAGGTGAGGTAGAACAACAGCGCACTGGTCACTGCCAGCCCTATCCAGGTGACCCTGTGGACAGGGTTCATCCACCACATCCAGAAGTACGCGAAGAAGACACCCCAGCCCGACGCCAGCACGGCGATCGTCACCTTGTCCCGCAGCGCCAGCGTGGGGACGAAGGTCCCCGGGGCGGCCTTCAGGTTGCGCGGGGGCCGGCCGAAGAGCGGGCCGTGCCGGGTGATCTTGGCGACGTTGCCGTCGGAGATGTGGGTCATCCACTCCTGAAGGCTCATCTGCTCCGGCTCGCCGGTCAGCAGGTCAGAGGTCCCGTTGTCCGGCGGTTCGGCGTCCGGCGGTTCGGCGAATGCGCTCGACTCCGGCATGACATCGCGCTCCCGGTCGGGCGCCAGGACGAGTGCGGGGTGCGAGATGCGGGTGCGGGGGTGGGGGGTGGGGGTGTGTTTACGGTGTCGCTTGCACCCTATCCTGACGCATGAAATTTATGATGTATATATACATATTGCAATGGTTTGTCCGTGGAGTCAAAAGGACGGGCGGACCACGGGCGCGGAGCGGCCCATCCGGGACGGGGCACGAGCGCGGGGCGGTATCCGGGACAGGCCAGACGGAGCGGCCCATCTGCTCAGGTGATGCCGATGACGCAGCGAAGGAGGGGCGGCCACGGAAGCCGGGCGCGGGCACCGCGGCGCGGGCCCGCGGCTGCAGCTCTGGGGCGCGGGCCTCGGCCGCTACGGGCGGCTGAGCCGGGAGCGCATGCTGCCCACAGCACTGGAACCGGTCGGCCCCGGAGAGCTGACCGCGCCGAGCATGCGCCCACCCGCGCCGCACCGGGCGCGTGGGGCCATGGCCCGCTCCGGAGGCCATGGCCCTGCAACAGGTGCGCCCCCGGCAAGGACGCACTGGTGGACAGGCTGGTGAAGGCTCTGCACCTGGAACTCCACGAACTGCTCGACCGAGGCATCCGCGCACCCGCCCCGCACACCGCCGCCCGCCACCACCCGCCCCAATGGCTCGCGGCGCCCCAACGGCACAGCGAACTGCACCGGACCACACACGCGACCTACCAGGCCGCTCCGGCGCACCCCGAGCCCGTCCCGGTGCCGGCCGCCCGGACACTCGCCATCCCCCTCGCCCGGCAGCCACCCGCCGACCCTGCTGCCCGAGCACGAGAGCATCCTGCGCCTGCTCGTCGGGACCGGCCTGGACGAGCAGGAGGGGCCGCCTGGGCGCGTACCGCGCGGTCAGCGCCTGGACACTCGGCCGCGTACCGCGCGGGTCAGCGCTGAGCACCGGCCATGCCCTCGCCCAAGCTGCGGGCCATGGCGGACAGCCTCGACGAGCCCCGAAGCGGCCTTCCGACTGGGTTGCGCAGGTTGCCTGTGCACGACTTCCCCACTCTGCGCGCGATCACCCCGGCACTCGCCGAACGCGGAGACCCGCAGGACATCGCCGAGGGCCACGCCCCCTGGGTACCCGGCCGGCCGGGTACCCAGGGCGGCACAAGGGGGGTTGCACAGGCCAGCGCACAAGGCGGCGCGCACAGGGCGGCCGGTACGCAATGGCCCATTGCGCTCGCAGGCCACCGGAGCGGTTTCGATGGCCTCGCCCGGCCAAGCCCACCGAAGCCGAGCGAGCCGGCTTCGGCGCGCCCGTGGAAACCCCGGCGGCGACCCTGCCGACCAGACCTCAATCCAGTCCAATGGCGGGCGCATCCACTACATCGTGGTGAGCCGGTGGCACGCCAGGACCGTCGACGGACACGGACACCTGATGGTCATCATGCAGGTGAAAACCCGTACTCAGGCCCGGACTCCCCCGGCCGGCGGACCGCCACCGGGTTCCCACGAGGTTGACCACAACCACTGCTGCGCCTCCTCCCGTCCGGAACAGCGAGTGCCGCCCGGCCGAGGAAGGGAACGTCGGTGACGCCGGCGGACACTGCGCCCGCCCCGCGCGGCCTGCCACCCGGCCGGGCAGAGACCTGCCCCCGACGATGCGCAGAACCGTGATCCCCGCTGCCGGACTCGGCTCCTACCTCCCGCCTCCTGCCGCCTGCGAAGGCGAAGGCGAAGGCGAAGGCGATCTCCAAGGAAATGCCGCCTCGGCGACAAGCCGGTGTTCGGGCACACCATGCCCGAAACTGGCGGCGTCCGGCATCACGGACATCGGCATCGTCGCCTCCGAGGGGAAGTCCCTGATCCAGAGCCTCGCCGTAGACGCTTATCCCGGCCACCGGGCAGCCAAAGACCGTCGTAGCGGCGCACTGTCGAACACGAATACCGCACCCCGCGAATGACATCGCTCCGCCGGTGCCGAGCCGCCCGCCACACCGCTTCCCGGATCACGGCCGCTCGATGCCCCACAACGGGCGAGCACGAGACGACCGCCGAGCCGGAAATGATCACCGGGCCGGAGATGACCGCCGGATTCGCCAACGGCCTGGCCGACGAAACGACCAGGCCGCCAGCAGTGCACCGGACGTCCCTGCACAAAGCTGCCCGGTTGCCACCTCCGGACCCCGCCCGGCAAAAGCCAGGCGCGGCGGCGGCCCCTCCCCCGACCAGCACCGCACCCACCTCTGCCACAACAGACGGCCCACCACAAGATCCCGCGCCGCCCCCGGCTCAGGGAAACCGCCCCGCCACCCCTGAGCACAACGGCGGCCGGGCGGACTCCGGGAAGCAGCGGCGCAGGACCCAGGGGCCGGGTGATGAGCCCGATCAGCGAACCTCGGTGACCCGGCGTTCCTGGCGCGCCGCACAGTTGGAGTTCTCCACCGACACGTACACGTTGGCGATGTTGCCGCCCCAACTCACGCAGTGGCCCCTGCCGTAGACGTAACCCGGCCCCGCGTACGACGTGAAGTACCCGGAGTCCCCGGCCCACTCGTCGGTGTCGGGCACGTAGATGTACGTGGACATGTCCTTGGCCGTGCCCGGATTGGCGCGGATCGTCGCGACACAGTTCTTGCCGTTCGAGGAGTTGTACGTCAGATAGACAGTGCCCAGCGAGCCGACAGGCACCGAGTTCACCGTCTTGTAGGCACTGCCGCAGACACCCTGCGGCGTGACGTTGGGCGCGGCAGAGGCAGCCGCACCGAACACCGCCATGAAACCCACCACCAGCGTGGTCAACGCCCCGACAGCCCCGACATTACGCATGCTTCCCATATTTCCCCCTTGTGCCTCCGAGAGCGGTTTGCTCCCACTTGATGTGACCACCGAGCGGCAAAGATGGTTGTGCCGGGACGCACACAGAGACACCGGGCGAACCCACGAGCGAAGCAGTCGGCGCCGCCTCCCGCCCTGGGGAAGGGAGAACAGGCATCGGGTGCAAGCAAGGCGCAGCGCGGCTTCCGACGAGGCGTGCAGGCTCTGGCGCAGCAAGTTCAGCGCGAGAGTACGGACCGCCCCGTACCCGCGGGCACCGCCGAACCAATCGCCTCCGGCAGCAAGGGAGTCCGCACCCGTGAAGCCAGGTGCACGGGTACCCAGACACCCGCACAAAACAGCCGGACCTGCGGCGCAGGCCTGCGCCCGCGCGTCCCACGTGGCCCCCGGCCCGTAAGTTCCAGGAACCCGGCCGTGTCGCCGCCCTTCCGGCAAGCGGCCTCCCCGGCGACCGGGACCGCGAACGGCACTGCCGCAGGACCCGGCCGTCGCCTCAACCACCCCGATACGGTACGAAGACCGGTGTGAACGAACAGATCCAGCCCGCGACCGTTCGCGTGTTCATCGCCCTCGCCCCGCCCGACCACGCGAAAGAAGAACTGGCACGGGAACTGCGCCCCGCCTACGACACACACCCGCACATGCGGTGGAACCGCATCGAGGACTGGCACATCACCCTGGCCTTCCTCGGCGAACTACCGGCCCAGACCGTCCCGATCCTGCGCCCGCCCCTCGCCCGCCTCGCAGCGGACCACCAACCATTGCATCTGGCACTGCGCGGCACCGGAACCTTCGATAACCGGGTGCTGTGGAGCGGAATCGACGGAGACCTCGACGAGCTGCACATGCTCGCCGCCAAGGTCCGCACCACGGTCAAGGCCTGCGGCATTACCTTCGAGGACCGGCCCCTGCACCCCCACCTGACACTCGCCCGCGCCAAACGCGGAGACCAGTCCTCAGCAGCAGAAATCGCCGAAACGTTCGCCGGATTCACCGGCCACCGCTGGCCCGCGACACATCTGCACCTGGTCGGCAGCAACACCGGCCGCAGCCATGGACCGATCCACTACCGCGACATCGAAGCCTGGCCCCTCGGCAACAACAACGGCAACGACAACGGCACGGGATCCTGAACCAACCACAAGCCGGCCGACCGGCAGCACTCCACCCGGCCAGACGACGAAATCGCCGAGCACAGCAACAACGCCCGCCGCAGCAGCCTCCCGCAGCAGGAGCAAAGGCAGCGACAGGGGCCTCAACTCCCCACCGCGCCCCGGAGGACTCAGTGTTCAGCAATCGTTGCCCCCGAGCATGAAGAACAGCTCACCGCCCGTCACTAACCGATAGATGCACGGCCGCCCGCACAGCCCCCTCCCCCCTCCCCCGGCCACGAGACTGCGGTACGCGAGAGTCCCGCAGCTCCCACAGAGAGTCATTTCGCGAAAACCACGGCACAAGCGTTCCGGCAACCGTCCGGCACATCGATCCCCCGACCGGCAATCGAGCGTTGACGCCAGCACAGCTCCACCCCGACCCGGCTCACCCCCCGACCAAGGGATGCACACCGAACCCTCCGGCGAAACCCTGATCGGCCACCCCCTCGGCACAGCACGATGTTGCCGCACGGGCGCAAGCGCAGCGGGCTCCCCCTGCGGCGCGAGCCACGCCCGCCACGCCCGCACACAACCTCCAGGAAATGGGGTTTGGACGCCATACCCCGCAATCGGAACACCCGTCCGCTTTCCAATGCCCCCTCAATGCACCTCGGCCCGCTCAACCACCAGCCTCTTCCCCGGTGTCCTGTGCCACCAAATCCCGAGCACGTCCCGGCAAACGCTGATGGAAGCGAGTCCGCGTCAGAGAAGTTCCAGCGGCACAGACGAGACACGATGACACCGGGTGGCGCCACCCTGCGCCACCCGGCGCCATTCCGCGCCCCCGGAAGCACACGAGCATGCACGGCACCACGATCACCCAGACGGGCACCAGCGCATTTGCGCAGTTCAGAGAGGTCACGTCGGGTATCACCCCGGAGACGTCACCCCACACCTTGCGCGTGGAGCCATTGTGGTGCCATTATGGCGTCATGGATCTCACGCCGTATATCGACACCCTCCGCCGCGAACTCGCGGTGGCCGCCGAAGCCGGCGGTGACGAAGCCCGCGAGCTGGCCGAGAGGCTCACCGCCCCCCTGGAGTCGGCGACCCGGCTGACCATGCTCAACGTGCTCTCCGCCGCGATGGACGAGATCACCCGCGAACTCGCCCCCGGCTCGGTCGACGTACGACTGCGAGGACTCGACCCCGACTTCGTGGTGACACTGCCACCCACCGACGGCCACCCCCCCGCAGAACCGGCCGCGCCCGCCGAACCCCTCAAGGCCCCCGCCCCGGCCGACAGCGACGAGGGCGGCACCGCCCGCGTCAACCTGCGCCTGCCCGCCCACCTCAAGGCACGCGCCGAGGAGGCCGCGAACCACGAGGGCCTGTCGGTCAACGCCTGGCTGGTACGGGCCGTATCGGCCGCGGTCGACGGCGGCAACCGGCCGCAAACCACACAGAAGGCACAGACGGTCGGACAGAGCTTCACCGGCTGGGTGCGCTGACCACACCCCGGGCCCGCCACTTCCACCCGCACTGCTTTCACCCACACCACGTCCCACCAGCGGGGACACCCCAGAGACCCAAGAGGACGGGACAGCCATGCCTTCTTTCGACACTCCCGAACCGATCTCGGCCACCGCACACGTGGAAGCCGGTTCCATCCAGTTCACCGCGAGCGACCGCCCCGACACCGTCGTCGAAGTCCGCCCCCGCGACCCGAAGAAGGACCAGGACGTACGGGCCGCCGACCAGACCCAGATCACCTGCACCAACAACGCCCTGACGGTAAGGACACCCAAGTCCAACCTCCTCGGCCTCGGCCGCACCGGCACCGTCGACGTGACCATCGAGCTGCCCACCGGCTCACGCATCGACATGACCGGCGCCTGGGCCCAGCTCCTCGGCGAGGGCCGGCTCGGCGAGGTCCGCGTGAAGACCTCCTCCGGCGACGTCCGCCTCGACACCACCGGCCCACTGAAACTGACCGCCTCCCACGGCTCGATCACCGTCGACCACGTCCAGGGCACCGCCGAGATCACCACCAGCTCCGGCAGCCTGCGCGTCGGCACCCTCGACGGCCCCGCCGTCCTGAAGAACTCCCACGGCAGCACAACCATCCACACCGCGACCGGCGACCTCCGGGTGAGCGGCTCCAACGGCGACATCGACATCACACGCGCCGAGAACTCTGTCACCGCCACCACCGCCCACGGCACCCTGCGCGTCGGCGAAGTCACCCGCGGCACCATCCAGCTGGAAACCTCTTACGGCGCCATCGAAGTCGGCATCCGCGAAGGCACCGCCGCCTGGCTCGACGTCAGCTCCGCCAACGGACAAGTACGCAACACACTCGCCACCTCCCAAAACCCCGACAAAACCGACAACACCGTCGAAGTGCGCGCCCGCACCCGCTGGGGCAACATCGACATCCGCCGCACCAAAGCCTGAACACCCACCGCCCTCACCACTTCCACCACCCCAGACACTTCACCCACTTCAGTTTTTCGAAAGGGAGGACACCATGCCTTCACCTGTCATGCCCACATCCAATCGGGGAAACGGTCCACAGCCGCCCGCCGCCGTATCCGCCGCCGGTCTGCGCAAGACCTACGGCGACAAAACAGTCCTCGACGGCATCGACCTGCACATCCCGGCCGGAACGATCTTCTCCCTGCTCGGCCCGAACGGCGCGGGCAAGACCACCGCGGTCAAGATCCTCTCCACGCTCGTCACCGCGGACCCCGCCTCCGG
>NZ_JBSHFH010000096.1:0-14273 GCF_053617235.1 Streptomyces sp. NPDC055749
GCGCGACTCCGCGCGGCCCGCTCCTTCTCACCAGGTGGCCCGTAGCTGGCGGATGATCCGCCGCCGCAACCGCACTCTGCGGCTGCCGTCCAGGCGCAGCGTGAGTCGGTCCAACTCCCAGTGTCCGTACTCGGCATGGTCGGTGAGCAGTCGGGTCGCTTCCTTGCGGGACACCCCGCGCGGCACGTACACGTCGACAAATTCGTATTCCGGCATCGCATCTATTGTGCGGGCAGAGCCCGTGTACGGATAGCGTCTGCACTATGTCTGATGCTGCGCAGCCCACCGCTGCCGAGGTACGCGCCGCCGCCGAAGCGGTCAAAGCCGCGCTCGACCGTCACCTCGACGCGGTCGAACGCCGTACCGGGGACGACGATCCCGCCGTCTACGAAGCGTTCAACGCACTGGCCGCTGCGGCCGAGGTCTATGACGAACTGCTCTACGACCGTCACGACGAGGTCACCCCTTTCGAGATCCCCGGTGCGGACGACTCGTTGCCGCCGTACGCGGGCCCGGAGGAGCCCCATGCGCTGAGTGTGCTGATCCGGCGGGACTACGCCGTCGTGGAGCCCCCGAGGCTGCTCTCCCAGGCGCAGAGGCTCGCCGACCTCGATCCGGACGGGCGCGGCAGCGATGCCGCCGCTGTGATCGGTACGAGCGTCCATGCCGCGCTCGGTGTGATCTTCGGGGAGTACGAGGCGGACGAGATCGCCTCGCGGCACAAGGAGTTCGGTCTGGAGGAGGGCGACTCGACGCTCTGGGTCGCCGCCTCCGACGAGCTTCCGGAGCCGGGGGAGTGGCTGGGAGCACCCTTCGAGCAGGCCGATCCGCAGCTGGTGGTCTGCCGGTTCGATGTCAGTTCGGTCTTCGACGAGGACGACATGGACGAGGACCTGGAGGAGCTGACGGCCGACAGCCCCTGACCGTCGCCCGGCGCGGAGCGGTGCCTGTGGCCCGGTGCGACGCACCGGGCCACAGGGCTGTCCGGACCAGGTCCGTGGAGTTGTGCTGCTAGGACGCGGAGTCCGGCGTCGGCAGCGCCTCCAGGAGGGGGCGCAGCCGGGTGGTCCGCTCCTGGGCGGGGATCTCGGCCACGGCGCGCGGCAGCGCCTGGTCCACGCCGTGGACGACGGAGAGATGACGCTCGCCGCGGCTGAAGGCGGTGTACACCCACGGCCTGCTCAGCCCCTGCGCGGCGTCCCCCGGCAGCACGACGACGACGGCGGGCCAGCGCATGCCGGCCGCCTGATGGGCACTGAGCGCCCAGCTGTGCCGCACGGACGATTCGACCCGGTCCTGGGGTACGACGACGGGGGTGCCCGCGCAGTCGAGGTGAAGGCCCTCGGCGTCGGCCGAGACGACCGATCCGGGGACGGCGCGGCCGGGCGCCGGGACATGGACGACGCGGTCGCCGGGGTCGAAGCCGCCGAAGCGGCCGGGGCCCGGATTGAGCCGCTGTTTGAGCGCCGTGTTCAGCGCTCTGGTGCCCGCCGAGCCGCCGTGCCCCACGGTGATCACCTGGGTGTCGGCCGATGGCACGCCGATGGCACGGGGAACCGAATCGGCGACCAGCTGCACGGTGCGGTGGACCGCCTCGCCCGCATCGCGCACGGGAACGATCACCACCTCCTTGCCGGGAGCCTCGACCTGGCTCAGCTCACCGATCCCGATGCCGGAGACGAGCTCGCCGATCGGTCCGGGGTCGGGGGTCCGGGACACCACCTGCGGGCAGGCCCGGGACGCCAGCACATCGCCGAACACCCGACCCGCACCGGCGGAGCCCAGCACGCCGGGGTCGCCGCTCAGCAACAGCCGGGTTCCGTCGGCGAGGGATTCCACCAGGATCGCTGCGGTCTCCACATCCAGCTGCGGGGCATCGAGCACCACCAGTAGATCGAGGGCCAGCGCACCCTCCTCGTCCCGTCCGGGGCCCTCCGTGCCGGAGAGCAGCCCGGACAGCGTGACCGCCGACGCGGGATCACCCACCGCCGCGGCGAGCCGGTGCCGGCCGTCCGCGCTGTGGGTGGCTCCCACGGCGCGGAGCCCCAGACCGTTCGCCGCCGCGATCAGGGCCGCGGGCTCGGCCCGGGCGGCTTCACCGCCCGAGTGGACGACCAGGCCGCCGGTGGCGACCGTACGGATGAGTTCGGCGGCCGAGGGCGACGGGGCGGCGGACGCGGCCTGCGACCAGTCGGCGCCCTTCTCGCAGGCGTTCAGCAGCCGTGCCAGGCCGTCGGCGAGGCTTTCCTCGGCGAGGGCGTAACGGTCGAGTCCCAGCAGCACCGGCACCGGCTGCTCGTCGTCGGCGCCTTCCTCGGCGCTCTCGCCGGGCTGTTCGTCCTCCTCGGCGAGCTCGGCCGGGCCGCCGGACGCGGTGGGGTCCAGCCCTTCCTGGAAGACGAGGACCACGCCCTCGGCCACGGCGTGCTCCACGGCCGCGTCCGGGTCGGTCACCGCACGCTCGGCCAGCGCCGTGCGCACCGCCGACGCGTCCAGCGCGGTGTGGCCCTGGAGCGCCGCACGCTCCAGCAGCCAGCCGACGAGCGCCGCGCTGCGCCGCTCGTCGTCCGGTCCGCACTCGGCGCCCAGCAGGGCGCGGGCGAATCCGTCGGCCTGCTCGGGGCGGACTCCGGGGACGGCCAGCAGCTGCCAGGGGTCCTCGCGCAGGACGTCCGCGGCCTGCTCGCCCAGCGTCTCGGCCGCCGGGCGTGCCAGGGCTTCGGGAGCCCCGCCCTCGGCGAGCACCGCCTGCGCCGCCGCCGTGGCCTCGGGTGACACGCCCTGCGCCGGGCGGGACGGGTCGGCTACCCGGGGCCGATCGGGCGCGGGGGTGGCCGGCTGGACGGCGCGACGGGGCGCGGGGGGCGACGCGGGGGAGTCGAAGAACGCCGCGCCTGCCTTCTCACCGCTCTCGACTGCCCGGACGGCGGCCAGGAGATCCGCGGCGGTGCCGCTCAGCTTCGTACCGGCCGGAATGGGGCCTTCCTTCTCGGCCTTGCGCTTCTCGATGCGCTCGTGAAGTTCGCGCTGGGCGGCGAGCTCGATCTCGGCCTCGGAGGGCGCGGGCTTCGCCTCACCGGCTCCCTCGGCCACCTCGGTGCCTTCGGCTCCTTCCGTGCCTTCGGTGGTGCCGGTGGGCTCCTGAGCGGGGCTCTCGGCGTCCGTGTCGTCAGGGCCGTCGGCGGCCGAGGGGCCTGGGGTTTCCCCCCGGGGAAGCGCAGTCACAGCGTGCTCCAGTCCTGGTCGGGATAGCGGTGCACGGGCGCCGACACATCGTCGAGCGCCTGGCAGATCTCGTCAGGAAGACTAAGCGCCTCCACTGACAAAGCCTCCGTGAGCTGCTGCGCGTTGCGCGCGCCGATGATCGGGGCCACCACCCCCGGACGGTCCCGCACCCAGGCCAGCGCCACCTGGAGAGCCGTGGTGGAGAGCCCCTCGGCAGCCGTGGTCACCGCGTCCACGATGCGGCTCGCCGGATCGTCGAGATACGGCTCGACGAACGGAGCCAGGTGTTCCGAGGCGCCGCGCGAGCCCGAAGGAGTGCCCAGCTGGTACTTGCCCGTCAGCACGCCCCGTCCCAGCGGGGACGAGGGCAGCAGCCCCACCCCCAGGTCGAGTGCGGCCGGCAGCACCTCCCGCTCCACGCCCCGCTGGAGCAGCGAGTACTCCATCTGCGTACTCGCGAGACGGCTGCGCACCCCGGGTGCCGCGAGCTGCCAGGTGGCCGCCTTGGCGAGCTGCCAGCCGCAGAAGTTCGACACCCCCGCGTATCTGACACGTCCGGACGACACCGCGAGGTCGACCGCCTGGAGCGTCTCCTCGAGCGGGGTCACCGGATCGAAGGCGTGGATCTGCCACAGGTCCACGTAGTCCGTGCCGAGACGGTCGAGCGAGGCGTCGAGCGCGGCGAGCAGATGGCCGCGCGATCCGTCGAACCGGCGGTAAGGATCGGGCACGCTGCCCGCCTTCGTGGCGATGACGAGATCCCGCCGCGGTACGAGGCTGTCGACGAATCGCCCGAGCAGGTACTCGGCCTCCCCGCCGCCGTACACATCGGCCGTGTCGACCAGCGTCCCGCCCGCGTCCCAGAAGGCTTTGAGCTGGTCGGCGGCGTCGTGCTCGTCGGTGTCCCGGCCCCAGGTGAGAGTGCCGAGCCCGATCCGTGACACGCGAAGGCCGGTACGGCCGAGATGCCTCTGCTCCATGGGCGCTGAGATTACTGGCCATCACCCCATGGAGTGGAAGCCTGTGGACAACGTGACGGGGCCCGAGCCCTGCCGGATCGAGGTGCCGCGCGCTAGAGTCCGGACCACAGGGACGTTACTGATCAGTATGGGAGCGGTTATGCGGCTCGGCATCAATCTCGGTTACTGGGGAGCGGGAATGGACGGCGACAACCTCGCCGTCGCCCAGGAGGCCGACCGGCTCGGCTATGACGTCTGCTGGGCGGCCGAGGCGTACGGCTCCGACGCCCCCACGGTGCTGACGTGGGTCGCCGCCCAGACCCGGTCCATCGACGTCGGCTCCGCGATCATGCAGATCCCGGCCAGGCAGCCCGCGATGACCGCGATGACCGCGGCCACCCTCGACTCGCTCTCCGGTGGCCGCTTCCGGCTCGGCCTCGGTGTCTCGGGCCCGCAGGTCTCCGAGGGCTGGTACGGCGTCAAGTTCGACAAGCCGCTGGCCCGCACCCGTGAGTACGTCGAGATCGTCCGCAAGGCCATGGCGCGCGAGCGTCTCTCGTACGAGGGCGAACACTGGACGCTTCCGCTGCCCGACGGACCGGGCAAGCCCATCAAGCTCACCGTGCACCCGGAGCGCGAGCACATCCCGCTGTACATCGCCGCCATCGGTCCGAAGAACCTGGAACAGACCGGCGAGATCGCCGACGGGGCGCTGCTGATCTTCCCGTCCGCCGAGCACCTGGAGGACACGGCCCTGAAGCACCTGCGCGCAGGGCGCGAGAAGGCCGGGAAGACCATGGAGGGCTTCGACGTCTGCCCGACGCTGCCGCTCGCCCTTGGCGACGACGTCAACGGCCTCGCCGACATGTTCCGCCCGTACACCGCGCTGTACGTCGGCGGCATGGGCAGCCGCAAGCAGAACTTCTACAACCAGCTCGCCCAGCGCATGGGGTACGAGAAGGAGGCCGCCGAGATCCAGGACAAGTACCTGGCCGGCGACAAGGCAGGCGCAGCCGCTGCCGTACCGCACCAGCTCATCGACCAGACCGCGCTGCTCGGCCCGGTGGAGCGGATCGCCGAGCGTATGCAGGCCTACGCGTCGGCCGGTGTCACCACGCTGACCCTCGCCCCGGCGGGCTTCACGCTCGACGAGCGGCTCACGGCCCTGCGCGCGGGTACGGACGCCATGGAGCGCGCCGGGCTCGCGTAACCCCGTCCACGCTGTCCCAACGGTCCAGGGGCAGCACTACGGCCGTGGTGGGGGCTCGGGGGTCTTCCCCGCCACGGCCGTTACGGAGAACAACGCGCCGCGGGCCGCCCGGTTACGCCCCAGCCGTGCTTCGGCCCCGCGGCGTCCGTTCGGCCCTGCCTCGCGGCCCTCGTGTTGCCTACTCCCCCGTACCGCATTTGACTTTGTCCCCGGGGACAAACGGTACGGAGGTGGCAGTGATGCTCTCGGCAAAAAGTCTGTTCCAGGAGATTCTCGACGACGACGAATCCTTCCGGCTCTTCTGCTCCATCGCCGCCAGCGGGGAGGCCCAGGGCGGCTGGGAGAACGGCAGGATCGCGGCGCTCGTCCCGCCGAGTCAGCAGGAACTGGCCCCCAAGATCGTCCGGCACGGCACCGATGAGGACAAGCACGGCCGGATCTTCAACGCGCTCATGAAGAAGCGCGGACTTACCCCGGTCGAGGTACCGCACGAGGTCGACTACACGATGCTTCTGGAGAAGCACGGCATCGGCCTCGCCCATGAACAGCTCAAGCGGGACGAGCCGCTCTCGGAGCGGGACATCGTCACCTACCTGGCACACAGCAGGGTCACCGAACAGCGTGGCGCCGAACAGATGCAGCTGCTGCGCAAGCACTTCGCCGACCACCCCGACATCGGGCGCCCGGTGACGATGATCTCGAACGACGAGGACAACCACCTCGCGTACACCCACGAGGAACTGCTCCGATTCGCCGGCGCCGGTCACGGCCGCATGATCCAGCGCACCCTGCGGGAGTGCGCCATGGTCGAGATCCGGGTGTACCGGGACGTCAGCCTCGCCGTGATGGCGAACATGGGCGCCATCCTGCACTGGTCCAGGGCCAAGTCGGCGCTGCTGGCAGCGGGCATCCACGCCATGTACGCGTACGAGCGCCTGATCGGCTGGCGCCGCATGGTGACCCTGGAACAGCCCTCGCGACGCGACGCGCTGGGCGGACCCGCCACGGCCGAGCCCGAGTTCGCCTGACCCCCGGGGGGCTCAGAGCCAGCCGCGGCGCTTGAACAGGCGGTGCAGCCCGAAGACCGCGCAGGCCATCAGCGCGATCACCGTCGGATACGTCCACACCCAGTGCAGCTCCGGCATGTGGTCGAAGTTCATGCCGTAGACGCCGGCCACCATGGTCGGCACAGCGGCCATGGCGGCCCACGCCGAGATCTTCCGCATGTCGTCGTTCTGCCGCACCCCCATCTGCGCCAGATGGGCCGAAAGAATGTCCGACAGCAGCCGGTCCAATCCCTCCACCTGCTCGTTGACGCGCGTCAGGTGGTCGCTCACGTCCCGGAAGAACGGCTGCGCGTGCCCGTGGACGAAGGGCACCCCCGCGCTCGCGAGGCGGTTCATCGGCGAGGTCAGCGGACCCGTGGCCCGGCGGAACTCGAGCACCTGGCGCTTGAAGGTGTAGATGCGGGCCGCCGGATTCGAGGAGTCGGCGCTGCCGCCCGGCGCGAACACCCGCGTCTCCAGCTCCTCCAGGTCCACCTGGAGCTCGGCGGCCACGTCGATGTAGTGGTCCACGATCGCGTCGCTGACCGCGTACAGCACTGCTGTGGGGCCGTGCCTGAGCACCTCGGGCTCGGCCTCCAGACGGCGGCGTACGGCCGCGAGAGGCGCGCTCTCACCGTGTCTGACCGTTACGACGAACGAATCACCGATGAAGACCATCAGCTCGTCGGTGCTCACCGTGTCGCTCTCCGGCTCGTACACGACCGGCTTGATGACGACGAACAGTGAATCGTCGTAGACCTCAAGCTTGGGCCGCTGGTGGGCCCGCAGCGCGTCCTCCACCGCCAGCGGGTGGAGTCCGAACTCGCTGCTGACGAGCGAGAACTCCTTCTCCGTGGGCTCATGCAGTCCGATCCAGAGGAACGCGTCCCCGCTGGCCCGTGCCTCGTCCAGGGCGTCGGAGAGGTCGGCGGGGCCGTCGGTCCGGCGCCCGTCCCGGTAAATGGCACTGTCGACAATCACGCGCGCATTCTTCCTTGCCTCCGTCGACTCCGCACCTGAGAGCTTCCGCCTGCCCTCTACGCTGGTTCCTATGCCCACGCTGATCCTCGTACGCCACGGCCGCTCAACCGCCAACACCGCGGGAGTGCTCGCCGGCCGTACCCCCGGTGTCTCCCTGGACGAACGCGGCGCCGAGCAGGCAGCCGCGCTGCCCGGGCGGCTGGCCGCGATCACGCTCGCCGCCGCCGTGAGCAGTCCCCTGGAGCGCTGCCGCGAAACGCTTCAGCCCCTGCTCGACGCCCGCCCCGGCCTGCCGTTCCACACCGAGGACCGGATCAGCGAGTGCGACTACGGAGACTGGTCGGGGCGCAAGCTCGCGGAACTGTCCGACGACCCGCTGATGGCCGTCGTCCAGCAGCACCCCTCGGCCGCCGCGTTCCCCGGCGGCGAGTCCATGCGGGCGATGCAGGCCAGGGCGGTCGAAGCCGTACGGGACTGGAACGCCCGCATCGAGGCGGAGCACGGCGACGACGCGACGTACCTGATGTGCTCGCACGGCGACATCATCAAGTCCCTTGTCGCCGACGCGCTCGGCATGCATCTGGACCTCTTCCAGCGGGTCCACGCCGATCCGTGCTCGGTGACCGCGATCCGCTACACCCGGCTGCGGCCCTTCCTTCTCCGGCTGGGCGACACCGGGGACTTCGCCTCCCTGGCCCCGCGCGAACAGGCCGCCGGCGCCGACGCCGCGGGCGACACCGCGACGGATGCGGCGGTCGGGGGCGGCGCTGGGGCGCCGTGATCGCTCCGCGCAGTAGGGTGGACGCGCCGTAGGGGCCGTTCCGGGGGCATCCCTCCGGACTCCGGCCGCCCCCATTCGCCGTCAATTCTCAAGGGAGACAGGACGTGTCCCGTCAGGTGTTCCTCTATGACCCCCCGGACCGTTTCGTGGCCGGTACGGTCGGGCTGCCTGGCCGCCGTACGTTTTTCCTGCAGGCTTCCTCCAGGGGGCGAGTCACCAGCGTGGCCCTGGAGAAGACCCAGGTCGCGGCGTTGGCCGAACGGATCGATGAACTGCTCGACGAGGTCGTGAGACGGACCGGCGGCAACTCGCCGGTACCGGCCGTGGCGCCCATGGACGTCACCGACACCGCACCGCTGGACGCTCCCGTCGAGGAGGAGTTCAGGGTCGGCACGATGGCCCTCGCCTGGGACGGCGAGGAACAGCGGATGATCGTCGAGGCGCAGGCGCTCGTCGAGCTGGACGCCGACACCGAGGACGACCTCGCGGAGGCCGAGGAAAGGCTCCTGCAGGACGAGGAGAACGGTCCGCCGATGCTCCGCGTCCGGCTGAGCGGCGCGCAGGCCCGTGCGTTCGCCAAGCGCGCCCTGGACGTCGTGAACGCCGGCCGCCCGCCGTGCCCGCTGTGCAGCCTGCCGCTCGACCCGGAAGGACACGTATGCCCGCGCCAGAACGGATACCGTCGCGGAGCCTGACCGGGACCGGGCTGCTGACCCTGCTCGCGGACGGGGAGCTCACGGTCCGCGGACAGGTCCGGGGCGCGTCCAACGCGGTGCTGTACTGCACGGTCGCGTACGAGGGCGAGGAGCGGACCTGCGTCTACAAGCCCGTCGCCGGGGAACAGCCGCTGTGGGACTTCCCCGACGGGACCCTCGCGCAGCGCGAGGTGGCCGCGTACGAGATCTCCGAGGCGACCGGGTGGGGGCTCGTGCCGCCGACGGTGCTGCGTGACGGGCCGTACGGCGAGGGCATGTGCCAGCTGTGGATCGAGGCGGCTCCCGACGGTTCCGCCGAGGGCTCCACGGACGCGGGTGAGCCTTCGCTGCTCGCGCTCGTCGAGGAGGAGGAGCCGGGGGACGGCTGGAAGGCCGTGGGCTTCGCGGAGGTCGGGGAGGGGAAGACCGCTCTGCTCGTGCACGCCGACGATCCGCGGCTGCGGCGCCTCGCGGTGCTCGACGCGGTGATCAACAACGGCGACCGGAAGGGCGGCCACCTGCTGCCCGCACCCGGCGGCCGGCTGTACGGCATCGACCACGGGGTCACCTTCAACGCCGACGACAAGCTGCGCACACTGCTGTGGGGCTGGGCGGGCGAACCGCTGACGGACGAGGCGGTGGAGGTGCTGGCCCGGCTGGACGCGGAACTCGCCCCGGGAGCGGCGCTCGCCACCCGGCTGGGGGAACTGATCACGGCGGCCGAGCTGGACGCGTTGCGGGGGCGTGTGGGAGCGCTGCTGGCCACGGGGCGGCATCCCGAGCCGAGCGGGGAATGGCCGGCGATTCCGTGGCCACCTGTGTGAGGGCGACGGGACGACTTCGCGCCGTCAAGAGTGCCGATGCGGCCAAGATCTCCTGGTCCGGTTCGTATCCGGAAGCATCGTCCGGTTACGCTCATGACATGCATGCCTGGCCCGCTTCTGAGGTCCCCGCCCTGCCTGGCAAGGGCCGCGACCTTCGGATCCACGACACCGCGACCGGCGGACGGATCACCCTTGACCCCGGTCCCGTCGCCCGCATCTATGTCTGCGGCATCACGCCGTACGACGCGACCCACATGGGTCATGCGGCGACCTACAACGCGTTCGACCTCGTTCAGCGCGTGTGGCTCGACACCAAGCGGCAGGTTCACTACGTCCAGAACGTGACCGACGTGGATGATCCGCTGCTTGAGCGGGCCGTACGCGACGGTCAGGACTGGACCGAGCTCGCCGAGCGCGAGACGGCCCTGTTCCGGGAGGACATGACCGCCCTGCGGATGCTCCCGCCGCAGCACTACATCGGCGCGGTGGAGGCGATACCCGGCATCGTCCCGCTCGTCGAACGGCTCCGGGACGCGGGCGCCGCCTACGAGCTCGACGGGGACGTGTACTTCTCCGTCGAGGCCGACCCGCACTTCGGGGAGGTCTCCAACCTCGACGCCGAAGCCATGCGGCTGCTGTCCGCCGAGCGCGGCGGCGACCCGGAGCGCCCCGGCAAGAAGAACCCCCTCGACCCGATGCTGTGGATGGCCGCCCGTGAGGGCGAGCCCAGCTGGGACGGTGGCACGCTCGGTCTCGGCCGCCCCGGCTGGCACATCGAGTGCGTCGCCATCGCCCTGGACCACCTCGGCATGGGCTTCGACGTCCAGGGAGGCGGCTCCGACCTCGCCTTCCCGCACCACGAGATGGGCGCCTCGCACGCCCAGGTGCTGACCGGCGAGCACCCGTTCGCCCAGGCGTACGTGCACGCGGGCATGGTCGGCCTGAACGGCGAGAAGATGTCGAAGTCCAAGGGCAACCTGGTCTTCGTGTCGGCGCTGCGCCGCGAAGGCGTGGACCCGGCCGCGATCCGGCTGGCCCTGCTCTCGCACCACTACCGGGCCGACTGGGAGTGGACCGACCAGGTGCTGGCCGACGCCGTGGAGCGGGTCGGCCGCTGGCGCGCCGCGGTCTCCCGCCCCGACGGGCCGTCCGCCGACGCCCTCGTGGAAGAGGTCCGCGAGGCCCTCGCCGACGACCTGGACACCCCGTCCGCACTCGCGGCCGTGGACCGCTGGGCCGCTCTGCAGAGCTCCGGCGGCGGCACGGACGAGGGCGCGCCCGGCCTCGTCTCGCGCACCGTCGACGCCCTGCTCGGCGTCGCCCTCTAGCAGCCGCACGAGGATCCGAGAATCCAAGGACCGGCCCCGGACTTCTTCACGAAGTTCGGGGCCGGTTCCCTTTTGTCCGTGGTCAAGTGCTCGAAGTTGCGCTAAAAGCGCTCTATGCAATCATCAACGCGCATCAGAGCGGCGGCAGTTGCCGGCCTGCTCGGACTGCTCGCGGTACTCGCGGGGCCGGGCCACGCCCAGGCCGAGCCGTCCGAACCGGTGGGCACGACCGTCGGTGACGTCACCGGGTTCTCCGCCGACGGGCCCGTCTACCACCTGACAGCCGGCAAGGCCGAGGCCCGGGTCAGCTTCGTCTCCGCGGAGACCTTCCGTATCGAGCTCGCCCCGGACGGCAGGTTCGCCGACCCGACCGGCGACGACATCGTCCTGCCTCAGGGCGCCCCGCCGCGCACCAGCTGGAAGGACCACGGCGACCGCTACGAACTCTCCGCGAGCGGCGGCGTCACCCTGCGGGCCTACAAGTCGCCGCTGCGGTTCGCGCTGTACCGGGCCGACGGCAGCCAGGTCTGGTCCGAGGCCAAGGGGCTGAGCTGGGACGCGGAGAAGACCACCCAGACCCTCGCCCGCGGCGCCGACGAGCAGTTCTACGGCGCCGGGATGCAGAACGGCCGCGGCAACACCTCGCACCGCGGCAAGACCGTCGAGGTCGGCGTCGACTACAACTGGGACGACGGCGGCCACCCCAACTCGGTCCCGTTCTATCTCTCCTCCGCCGGATACGGCGTCTACCGCAACACCTACGCTCCCAACACCTACGCCTTCACCGACCCGGTGACGACGAGTGCGCGGGAACAGCGCTTCGACGCCTACTACTTCGCGGGTGACGCCAAGAACGTCATCGGCCAGTACACGAAGCTCACCGGCAAGCCCTTCCTGCCGCCCGTCTACGGCATGGAGATCGGCGACGCCGACTGCTATCTGCACAACGCCAACCGAGGTGAGCGGCACACCCTGGACGCGCTGAAGGTCGCCGACGGCTACGTCGAGAACGACATGCCGAACGGCTGGATGCTCGTCAACGACGGCTACGGCTGCGGGTACGAGGACCTGGCCGAGACCGCCGAGGGCCTCCAGGACCGCAGTATGCAGCTCGGCCTCTGGACGGAGGACGGCATCGACAAGCTCGCCGACCAGGTGAAGGCGGGCCAGCGGGTCGCCAAGCTCGATGTCGCCTGGATCGGCGCGGGCTACAAGTTCGCCCTGGACGGCTGCAAGGACGCCTACAAGGGCATCGAGGACAACAGCGACGCCCGCGGCTTCACCTGGGCTCCCGAGAGCTGGTCGGGTGCCCAGCGCTGCGGAGTGCAGTGGTCCGGCGACCAGTACGGCACCTGGGAGTACATCCGCTGGCAGATCCCGACCTACGCGGGCGCCACGATGTCGGGACTCGCGTACACCACGGGCGACGTCGACGGCATCTTCGGCGGCAGCGCCAAGACGTACACCCGGGACCTCCAGTGGAAGATGTTCCTGGGCACGACGATGACCATGGACGGCTGGGCGGCGAACGACAAGCAGCCCTTCCGGTACGGCGAGCCGTACACCTCCATCAACCGCGACTACCTGAAGCTCAAGGAGTCGCTGCTGCCCTACCAGTACTCGTACGCCCACGAGGCGACGAAGACCGGCGTCGGCATGGTCCGCCCGCTCGTCCTTGAGTACCCGGACGACCCCAAGGCGGCGTCGGACGCGGCGAAGTACGAGTTCATGTCGGGTGAGCACTTCCTGGTCGCCCCCGTCTACGAGGACGCCACCGAGCGCAGTTCGATCTATCTGCCGAAGGGCACCTGGACCGACTACTGGAGCGGCCGGACCTACCAGGGGCCCACCACCGTCGACCACTACAGCGCCCCCCTCGACACCCTCCCGCTCTTCGTGAAGGCGGGCGCCGCCGTGCCGATGTGGCCCGGCATCCGCTCGTACGAGGACCGCACGGCGGACTCGCCGCTGGCCTGGGACGTGTATCCGCAGGGGAATTCGTCGTTCACGCTGTACGAGGACGACGGCGTCACCCGGCAGCACCGCGACGGCAAGTACGCCACGCAGCGGGCCGTCGTGGACGCGCCGAAGAGCGGCGCGGGCGATGTCACCGTACGCATCGGGGAGAGCCAGGGGAATTTCGCGGGCAAACAGAGCAGCCGCCCGTACGAGTTCACCGTGCACACCGGCTCCGCGCCCAGCGCCGTGAAGCTCGCGGGCAAGCTGCCGCAGGTGCGTTCGGCGGCCGAGCTCAAGGCCGCGAAGCAGGGCTGGTGGTACGACCAGGACGACCGGGGCGGCGTGGTGAAGGTCAAGACCGCTCCGCTGAGCACCGGTCAGGCGTTCACGCTCACACTGGAGAACGCCAGCGCCGTCGGCGGGAAGAAGCCCGGCGCGACGGCCGTCGTCGCCGCCCCGGACGCGCAGGAGGTGGGCGCGGGAGTGGCCGGCACGGTCTCCGTCGACGTCACCGCGGGTTCCGCGGACCTCAACGACACCACCGTGACCCTCGACGTCCCGGCGGGCTGGCAGGTCACCCCGGCGGCGACCGTGCCGCGCATCGCGGCGGGCACCACCCGGCGGGTCGAGGTGACGGTCACCCCGGCGCCGGACGCCACGGCGGGGGAGTCGCGGATCACCGCGCTCGCCCGCTACCGCTCGGCGGGCGAGGCCCGCACGACCGCGCAGCGCCTCGCCGTCGCGGTGATGCCACCGCCCCCGGCCGGCGCTGCCTGGGCGAGCGACCTGGTCTGGCTGAAGTCGGCCAACGGGTACGGGCCCGCCGAGCGCGACCGCTCCAACGGCGAGTCCGGGGCGAGCGACGGGCACACGCTGACCCTGGCGGGGAAGACGTACGAGAAGGGGATCGGCACCCACGCCGATTCCGACATCGAGATCTATCTCGGCGGCCGGTGCACCGCGTTCACCGCGGACGTGGGCATCGACGACGAGATCAACGGCTACGGCGAGGTGGCGTTCTCCGTGGAGGCCGACGGCAAGGTGCTGTGGACCTCGCCGAAGCTGACCGGCGCCTCGGCGACCGTGCCCGTCGACGTGAACCTCGAAGGCGCGCGCCATGTGCGTCTGAAGGTCACGGACACCAATGGTTCCAAGACCGGTGACCACGGCGACTGGGCGGCGGCGAGATTCAGCTGCGCCTGACCGGACGCCGGGACCGGATACCGGCGCCGGACGGACACAGGGGCGCCGGGCGGGATCTGTTC
>NZ_JBSHFH010000097.1:0-13852 GCF_053617235.1 Streptomyces sp. NPDC055749
GCCACCGCTCTGGAATGGCTGGCAGCGTTCGGACTGCTCACCCTGTTCTCCCTGGCACTCACCTGGATCGCGGTCGGCATGGGCATGGCCAGCCCGAACGCGGAGGCAGCCGCCAACAGTGCCCAGCCGCTGATCCTTCTCCCGCTCATCTCCAGTGCCTTCATCCCCGCCCACACGATGCCCGGCTGGTTCCAGCCGATCGCCGAGTACCAGCCCTTCACCCCGGCCATCGAGACCCTGCGCGGCCTGCTCCTCGGCACCGAGATCGGCCACAACGGCTGGCTGGCCGTCGCCTGGTGCCTCGCCCTCTCCGCCCTCGGCTACTACTGGTCCAAGTCCCAGTTCAACCGCGACCCGAAGTAACCCGGCATGATCCAAACGACAGGCCCTAGCCCCGCCCCAGGGCGGCGTACTCCGACCACCACGTCGGAGAACGCCGCCCCGTCGGCGTCCTGGACCACCCACCGGCCCCGTCGGGCCCACCCCGCCCAACCCCGCGCGGGCGCGCCACGCCGACTGGCATCATGGAGAGGGTCATGCACGTGGCAGCCTGCCCTGGCAGGCAAGTTGGGGGAATTGTGGACGCTCTAACGGTCGCAGGCGAGATCGCGCCCTACGTGACGGCAGCGGTCGGCGCCTACGGCACCGCCGTACTGACCCTCGCCGCCGACACGAGCGCGGACGCCACGGTCGGCCTCGGCCGGCGCATCCTCCAGCGCATCCGCGGCAACGAGGAGGACCCCGCCGGCCTCGACCGCCTGGACCAGGCCGTCGCCGAGGCGGCGCAAGCACCCGAGGACGAGGACTTCCAGGCCATGCTCCGGGTCCAGATCAAGAAGGCGCTGCTCGCCGACGCCGAACTCACGGCGGACATCGCACGCATGGTCTCCGAGTCCGCGGTGTCCTCGGTCTCCTTCACGGCCTCCGGCGAAGGCGCGGTGGCCGTCCAGCACAACTCCGGGGTCATCAGCACCGGAAGCAACGCCCAGATCCAGCGGTGAGCGCCATGACTCCCGTACAGCCGCCCGAGCCTCCCGTCCCCGCCGGTTCCGCGCGCTGGGAGGCTTCGGGCGACCGAGCCGTCGCCGTGGACGCCAACGCGGGGATCATCAGTACGGGCCCGGGGGCCACCATCTACACGGCCCCCGCCGTCCAACTCCCCCCGGCCCAGAGCGTCGCGGAGCCCCGCGGGCAGCGCAACCACAATCTGCCGCGCCCGCCCAGCGCCCTGTTCGTGGGCCGGGACGACGATGTCGTCAGGCTCGGTACGTCGCTGGCCGAGGAGAACGAGCCGGTCACCCGGATCCTGGTCGGACTCGGCGGTGTCGGCAAGACGAGTCTCACCCTGCAGTACGCCCACCGGTACCGGGAGCGGTACACGACGGTGTGGTGGATCACGGCCGACAACCCGGACGCCATCACGGCCGGGCTCGCCTCGCTCACCAGCCGTCTGCTGCCCGACCTCGCGACCCCGGCCACCACCAACGCGCTGGCCGAGTGGGCGATTTCGTGGTTCCAGACGCATCCGGGCTGGCTCGTGGTGTTCGACAACGCGGACGACCCGAGCCACCTCGCGCCGGTCATCAGCCAGCTCGACACCGGACGCCACCTGATCACCAGCCGCCGCACGGCCGGCTGGCACCACCTGGCCGCGCCGCTGCGCCTCGACGTCCTCAGCCCGGCCGACGCCGCCGAACTGCTGAGGCGCACAGCCGGCCGCCCCGCGACGGGCGACACGGGCAGCGCGGCCGACGCAGCCGACGCGACGACCGTGGCCGAACTGGCCGCCGAACTGGGCCACTTGCCGCTCGCCCTGGAGCAGGCCGGTGCGTACATCCACAACCACGCCATCGCCTTCTCCGCCTATCTGGAACGGGTACGGCGCTACCCGGCCCGGATGTTCGCGACGGCCTACGCGGGCAGCACCGACCGTCGCACCATCGCCCGCGTCTGGCGCGTGACGCTCAGCACCATCGCCGACCGGGACCCGCTCGCCGTGGACATCCTGCGGACGCTGGCCTGGTTCGCCCCGGACCAGCTGCCGCTGGACCTCATCACGTCGATGGACGACGACCTGCTGGCGGTCGACGACGCACTGGCGCTCCTCGCCGGCTACAGCATGATCACGCTGGCGCCACCCCACCTGCGCGTCCACCGCCTGGTCCAGGCGGTGGCCCGCACGGCGGACCCCGCCGACCCACTGCGTACCGAGGAGGCGATCCTGATGGCGCGAGACCGGGCCGCGAGGATCCTGCTGGACAGCCTGCCGCGCGAGGGGACCGAGGGGGAGGCGGGCGCCGCGTCGATCGCCGTCCCCCAGTGGCCCGGCTGGCGGAACCTCCGCCCGCACATCGAAGCCTTCATGGACCTGATGCCGCAGGACCAGGACACCGCCGAGGTCGCCGTCGTACTGCACGAGACGTCCCGCTTCCTGCTGGACCAGGGCCACGTCCCCCAGGCCGCCCGCTACAGCGAACGGGCCCTCGCGGCCCGCGAGCGCGTCCTCGGCGACGACAGCCCCGAGACGCTCTCCACCCGCAACCAGCTGGGGAACATCTACCGCGCCGCCGGAGACCTCGGCCGGGCGATCCCCCTGTACGAGCGGACCGTCGCCGCCCGCGAACGGGTGCTCGGCGCCGACCACCCCGACACCCTCTCCACCCGGAACTACCTGGCCAACGCCTACCGCGACTCGGGCCGCGTCGACCGGTCGATCCCGCTGTACGAACGCACCCTCGCCGACCGCGAACGGGTCCTGGGCCGGGATCACCCGGAGACGCTGATCTCCCGCAACAACCTGGCGAGCGGCTACCGCGACGCGGGCGACCTCACACGCTCGATCGCCCTGTTCGAGGCGACGCGCACCGAGGCGGAGCGCGCATTGGGCCAGGACCACCCCCGTACGCTCCTCTTCCGCAACAACCTCGCCACCGCCTACGAGGCGGCGGGCGATCTGGCCCGCGCCCTCCCCCTGTACGAGCGCACGCTCGCCGACCGGGAGAACCTCCTCGGCGCCACCCACCCCGACACGCTCACCACGCGCAACAACCTGGCGGGCGCCCTCCAGGACACCGGCGGCCTGCCGCGCGCCCTGGAGCTGTACGAGCGCACGCTCGCCGACTCCGAGCGGGTGCTCGGCCACGAACACCCCCGTACGCTCCTGGTCCGCAGCAATCTGGCCGATGCGCTGGCGCAGGCGGGAGACCGGGGCGCGGCCCGGGCCCTGTGGGAGTCGGTCGTCACGGACTCCGAACGCCTGCTGGGTTCCGACCACCCCGACACCCTCCTGGTACGCGGCAATCTGGCCGGTGTCCTGTGGGAGACGGGCGACCCCGAGCGGGCCGCCGCGCTCTGGGCATCGGTCGTCGCGGACTCGGAGCGCATCCTCGGCGCCGACCACCCGGACACGCTCCTCGCGCGCGGCAACCTCGCCCGCGCCGGACACTCGGTCGAGCTGTCGGAGCGGGCGCTCGCCGACTGCGTACGCGTGCTCGGCGACGACCACCCCCGGACCCTCACGGCGCGCCGCGAGCTGGCGCTCGCCCTCGAAGCGGCGGGCGATCTGCCGCAAGCCCTCGCGGTGTGCGAGCGCGCGGCCGGGGACGCCGTCCGGGCGCTGGGCCCGGACCATCCACGAACGCGTTCCGCACGAGCCACGCTGGCGCGCCTGCGCCGTACGTTGATCGTGCGGGTGCCCGTGCTCGACGGATCGGCGTCCCGGCGGGTCCTCCTGAACAACGACACCCCCCACGACACCCCCTAGGGTCGTGCCATGACCGACGACAGCGCCCAGAGCCGCCTCCGTACCCGCTGGCACGCGGCCCTCGTCGCCGTCCGGGGCGGCGCCGAGGACCCCGATCCGCTGCCGTACGCCGACAACCTCCTGGCGCGCTGGGCGGAACCCCAGCGGCGCTACCACACCACCACCCACCTGGCCGCGGTCCTGGACCGCGTCGACACGCTCGCGGATCATGCGGCGGCCCCGGACGTGGTGCGGCTCGCCGTCTGGTTCCACGACGCGGTCTACCGCCCCGACCGCTCCGAGAACGAGGAGCGCAGCGCCGTACTCGCCGAGCGCGCCCTGTCCGAGGCCGGTGCCCCCGCCGACGTGACCGCCGAGGTGGCGCGCCTGGTGCGCCTCACCGTCACGCACGATCCGGTGGACGGCGACACCGACGGCGAGGTGCTGTGCGACGCGGACCTGGCGATCCTGGCGTCCGCCCCGAAGGAGTACGCGGAGTACGCGGCGCAGGTGCGCGAGGAGTACGCCTTCGTGCCCGACGAGGCGTTCCGGGAGGGCCGTGCGGCGGTGCTGCGGCAGCTGCTCGTGCTGCCCCGGCTGTTCCGTACGCCGCACGGGATCGCGGAGTGGGAGCCGAGGGCCCGGCAGAACCTGACGACGGAGCTGGAGCTGCTCACGGGAATGTGAGCGACACAATGGGTGTTGCCGAGTGTCATGCCCGACTCCGTCTCCAGCCCTTCCCGTCGTGCCCGTATGCCCCTGGCCGTATACATCCTGGGTCTCTCGGTCTTCGCTCTCGGTACCAGCGAGTTCATGCTGTCCGGGCTGCTGCCACCGATCGCCGAGGACATGGATGTGTCCATACCGCAGGCCGGGCTCCTCATATCGGCCTTCGCGATCGGCATGGTGGTCGGCGCCCCGCTGCTGGCCGTGGCCACGCTCAGACTGCCGCGCCGCACCACTCTCATCGCCCTGATCTCGGTCTTCGGCCTCGGCCAGATCGCGGGTGCGCTGGCTCCGACGTACGAGATCCTCTTCGTCTCGCGTGTGGTCAGCGCCTTCGCCTGTGCGGGGTTCTGGGCCGTCGGTGCGGCGGTCGCCATCGCGATGGTGCCGGTGAACGCGCGGGCGCGGGCGATGGCCGTGATGATCGGCGGGCTCTCGATCGCCAATGTGCTGGGTGTGCCGCTGGGCGCGTTCCTCGGTGAGCATCTGGGCTGGCGTTCGGCGTTCTGGGCGGTGGGCGCGGCGTCGGCCGTGGCGCTGGTCGGGGTGGCGACGCTCATCCCCCGTATCCCGCTCCCGGCGGAGAAGCCGCAGCTCAAGCGGGAGATGTCGATCTACCGGGACCGGCAGGTCTGGCTCTCGGTCGTGATCACGGCGCTCGCGGCGGGCGGTGTGTTCTGCGCGTTCAGCTATCTGGCGCCGCTGCTGACGGATGTCGCGGGGCTGGGCTCGGGCTGGGTGCCGTGGGTGCTCGGGCTGTTCGGGGTCGGCGCGCTGATCGGTACGACGATCGGCGGCCGGGTCGCGGACGCGCACCTTTTCGGGGTGCTGCTGAGCGGTATCACGGCCTCCACGGTCTTCCTGGTGGCGCTGGCCCTGTTCGCCTCCAGCCAGGTGGCCGTGGTCGCGCTCGCCTTCCTGCTGGGCCTCTCGGCGTTCTTCACGGCGCCCGCGCTCAACGCCCGTATGTTCAACGTGGCGGGCGCGGCCCCGACCCTGGCGGGCGCGACGACGACGGCCGCGTTCAACCTGGGCAACACGAGTGGCCCGTGGCTCGGCGGCACGGTGATCGACGCGGACTTCGGCTTCGCGGCGACGGCGTGGGCGGGCGCGGGGATGACGGTGCTGGCGCTGGTGGCGGTGGTGTTCTCGCTCCGGCTGCACCGTGGGTCCGCAACCCCGTCCCGCCTGGTCGCGACGGCGAAGTCCACGCACGCGGCGCCGGACGCGGCGGGCGCGGCGGACGCACCGGACCTCGCCCCCGCCGCCCCCGCCCCCGCCGACAGGACCTGACCGCCCTACCTCAGCGCCCGCTTCTCCGGAGCGCCGCGAACGGCTGGGGCTCGGAGCCGTCGACGACCGAGGTGCCGAGGACCGTGAGACCGGCCCGGCCGCTGATCACCGTACTGGCGCTGTTCTCGGACGGGCCCGCGGTGGAGGGCTGAGGCAGGTCGAGCAACGTCCACCGGCCCTCACCCTCGCGCTCCCCCTCGCCCGTCACCGGATTCCACCGCCAGGCCAGCGCATCCCGCCGCTCGCCGAGCGTCTGGCCGGCGACGGCGATGCCGCCACCCGGGACGACGGTCACGCCGAAGAGCCGGGCGTGGACGTCCGGCACCGCGATCGTGCGCCACCGTGTCCCGTCGTAGCGGGCCACCAGCGCCCGGGTCGTACCGTCGGCCGGGGCCCAGTCCTCTCCCACCAGCCACACGTCGCCCGCCGCCGTGACGGCGAGTCCGTGCGCGTGACCGGGCCGGTCGGTCACGCCCGCGGCCGAGACCTGCCTCCAGGACGTGCCGTCGTAGTGCATGAGGAGCGGGCCACCGGTGTTGCCGTCGTACCCGGCCGCCCAGACGTCGTCGGCGGAGACCGCCTGGACCGAGTTGAGGTACCAGTAGTCGCCCCCGAGCTCGGGGAGCGTTACCTCGCGCCACGCGGTCCCGTCGAAGTGCCTGGCGATCCCCGCGTGCCGGGACTCGATGATCCAGCCGCCCTTTTCCTTGTTCCAGGTGCGTGACACCTCGATCTGCGCGTAGCCCACGGCCCAGGTCCCGTCGGCACTGGTGTCCACGTCCAGCAGCGACGCCGCCTCGCCCTTGGCCGGCAGCTCCGTCGGGACGACGCTCCACTCCGTACCGTCGTAGTGCTGGGTGTAGATCCGCCCGTCGAGTGCGGAGCTGTCGTCACCCACCAGCCACACGTCGTCCGGTCCGTGGGCGTCGATGGCGTTGACCCGGCTGTTGACGTCCCCGGCAGCCTCCGAGGCCGCCGCCACCGGCCGCCACGCACCACCGGCGGATCCACGGTCGGCGACCACCGGACGGAACCGGGTCGCCTTCCCCTCCCTGTGGACGGCGAATCCGGCGGCCAGGGTCCGCCCCTGCCCCACGCTCGCGGCTCCCGTGAGATTGGCGTCGGTGAACGGCAGCGGCTGGGCCGTCCAGGCGCCCGCCGCATCCGCGCTCCTCCCATGCGCGGACGCGGGCAGGGGCGCGAGGAGTGCCGTGGACAGGACGGCAACGGCGACAGTGGTCCTGAACAGCGACCGGCGGGTACGGATGATCCGCATACGGTGGTTCCTTCCGGGAGTTGATCTCTCACCCGGTAAGTGCGCCGACCCACCACCAACGTTGCACGCCCCCGCAACCCCCGTAATCAACCCCCTACCCCGCCGCAGGCCGCCCCTTCGGCCGCCGCAGACCGGCCGCCGTCAGCCGGCGCACGATCTCCTTCGACCCGACCTCCAGCGCCCCGGCCCGCACGGCATCCGCGTACCGCGCCTCCGGTACGTCGTAGTGGTCGCGTTCGAAGGCGCGCGGCGGGCAGCCGATCGAGGCCGCGAAGGCGTGCAGTTCGTCGAACGAGACATCGCTGACCAGATGCGACCAGAGCATCCCGTGCCCAGGCCAGTCCGGCGGGTCGATGTAGAGCGTCAACGTCGCAGCACCCCGCCCAGCCGGCCCACGGCCGCCACCTGCACGGTCGCCTTCGTGCAGACCCAGTGCGGGTCGGGACCGAGCTCGGGCTCGACGTCGAGCGCGTGCGGGCCTTCCTCGACGCAGACCGGGCACAGGGGCCAGCGCCCGTACTTCTCCAGCAGGGCGTCCTGCACATCCTGGGCGATCAGGCCGACGACGAAGTCCGCGCCCTCGGGCCACTGCTCGACCCACCAGCGCCGGTGCGTCACGGCGTCCTCGACCAGCGAGACGATCTCGGCCTCGGCGACGTCGCCCGCGACAAGATCGGCCATGACGAGTGCCCGGGCCGTGTGCAGCGCCTGTTCCAAGGGGTTCATCTCCATGCAGCCATTGTCCCTCGAAGGAAGGGGGCGAAAAGGGGGGTTGACGGACCACCCCTTTGAAAATATCTTTCAAAGGTGACCAATGAAGTGAAGGAAAGTTTCAAGGGCGATTCGCCGCCCGCCCCTGCCGCTCTCGCGGCCAAGGTCCGGACCCTCGCACCGTCCATGACCCGCTCCATGCAGCGGGTCGCCGAAGCCGTCGCGGGGGACCCTGCCGGGTGCGCCGCCCTCACCGTCACCGGTCTCGCCGAGCTCACCGGCACCAGCGAGGCCACCGTGGTCCGCACCGCCCGCCTCCTCGGCTACCCCGGCTACCGCGACCTGCGCCTCGCACTCGCCGGTCTCGCCGCCCACCAGCTGTCCGGCCGGGCGCCCGCCGTCACCGCCGATATCACCGTCGACGACCCGATCGCCGACGTCGTCGCCAAGCTCGCCTACGACGAGCAGCAGACGCTCGCCGACACCGCGGCCGGCCTCGACACCGTGCAGCTCGGCGCCGCCGTCGCCGCCGCGTCGACCGCCCGCCGCATCGACATCTACGGCGCCGGCGCCTCCTCGCTCGTCGGCCAGGACCTGGCGCAGAAGCTGCTCCGTATCGGCCTGATCGCCCACGCCCACGCGGACCCGCACCTCGCCGTCACCAACGCCGTGCAGCTCCGCTCGGGCGATGTGGCCATCGCGATCACCCACTCCGGATCGACGAGCGACGTCATCGAGCCGCTCCGGGTCGCCTTCGACCACGGCGCGACGACCGTCGCGATCACCGGCCGCCCCGACGGCCCGGTCTCGCAGTACGCGGACCACGTCCTGACCACGTCCACGGCCCGCGAGAGCGAGCTGCGACCCGCCGCCATGTCGAGCCGGACGAGCCAACTCCTCGTCGTGGACTGCCTGTTCATAGGCATCGCGCAGCGTACGTACGAGACGGCCGCCCCGGCCCTCGCCGCGTCGTACGAGGCGCTCGCGCACCGCCACAATCCGCGCACGCGCTGACCACGCGCCGCCACATCGCCACATCGCCACACCGCAGAACCGCTGAACGTACGAGATCGAGAAAGCAGAGCCGCTCTCCATGACCTCATCCACCGAAACCGACACCGACCCCGACGCCGACTCCACCCCCGACGGATACGGGGAGCTGCGCGCCGAACTCGCCACGCTCACGACAGAGGCGTTCCGCCCGGAGCTCGCCGAGATCGACCGCCTGGCCACCGAGGAGATCGCGCGGATCATGAACGGCGAGGACAGCACCGTCCCCGCCGCCGTCGCCGACAAGCTGCCGCAGATCTCCGCCGCGATCGACGCCACCGCCGAGCGCATGGCGCGCGGCGGCCGGCTGATCTACGCGGGCGCCGGCACCGCGGGCCGTCTCGGTGTCCTCGACGCCAGCGAGTGCCCGCCCACGTTCAACACCGACCCGTCCGAGGTCGTCGGCCTCATCGCGGGCGGCCCGACCGCCATGGTCAAGGCGGTGGAGGGCGCCGAGGACAGCAAGGAGCTGGCCGCCGCCGACCTCGACGCACTCGCCCTCACGGCGAACGACACCGTGGTCGGGATCTCCGCCTCCGGCCGCACGCCGTACGCGATCGGTGCCGTCGAGCACGCCCGCACCCGGGGCGCGCTGACCATCGGCCTGTCCTGCAACGCGGACTCGGCGCTCGCCGCCGCCGCCGAGCACGGCCTCGAAGTCGTCGTCGGCCCGGAGCTGCTCACCGGCTCCACCCGCCTCAAGGCCGGTACGGCGCAGAAGCTCGTCCTCAACATGCTCTCGACGATCACGATGATCCGGCTCGGCAAGACGTACGGGAATCTGATGGTCGACGTGCGCGCTTCCAACGAGAAGCTGCGGGCCCGCTCCCGCCGCATCGTCTCGCTGGCCACCGGCGCGTCCGACGAGGAGATCGAGGCGGCGCTCGCCGCGACCGACGGCGAGGTGAAGAACGCGATCCTGACCATCCTCGGCCAGGTCGACGGCCCCACCGCCGCCACGCTCCTCACCGAGTCGGACGGCCATCTCCGCGCCGCCCTGGCGGCCGTACGCCCCACTTGACCCACCCGCAGCACCGTCCCCACCCCCCGCACCCCCCGCACAGCAAGGCACCACGCCCATGGCTACTGAAGACAAGAACCGCGCCACCGCCGCCGCGATCCTTCCGCTCGTCGGTGGCGCAGCGAACGTCGGCTCGATCGCCCACTGCATGACCCGGCTCCGCCTCGGCCTGCACGACCGTTCGCTGGTCGACGACGAAGCGCTCAAGGCGATCCCCGCCGTCATGGGCGTGGTCGAGGACGACACGTACCAGATCGTCCTCGGCCCCGGCACGGTCGCCAGGGTCACCCCGGAGTTCGAACGGCTGGTCGAGGAGGGCCGGGAATCCGCCCCCGCCGACCCGCTCACCCCCGTCGTCCACACCTCCGAGGAACTGGCCGCGCAGGGCGCCGCGATCAAGGCGCAGCGGAAGGCGAAGAACGCCACCCCGTTCAAGCTGTTCCTGCGCAAGATCGCGAACATCTTCGTACCGCTGATCCCGGCCCTCATCGGCTGCGGCATCATCGCCGGTCTGAACGGGCTGCTGGTCAACCTTCAGTGGCTGCCGGCCGTCACCCCCGCCCTCGCCGCGATGGCCTCCGGCTTCATGGCGCTGATCGCGGTCTTCGTCGGCTACAACACGGCGAAGGAGTTCGGCGGTACGCCGATCCTGGGCGGTGCCGTCGCCGCGATCATCGTCTTCCCGGGCGTCGCCAACATCGAGGCGTTCGGCCAGCAGCTCTCCCCCGGCCAGGGCGGTGTGCTCGGCGCGCTCGGCGCCGCGGTGCTCGCGGTGTACGTGGAGAAGTGGTGCCGCCGCTGGGTTCCCGAGGCTCTGGACGTCCTGGTCACCCCGACCCTGACGGTCCTGATCTCCGGCCTGGTGACGATCTTCGGCCTGATGTACGTGGCGGGGGAGATCTCCACCGCGATCGGTACGTTCGCCGACTGGCTGCTCTCCAACGGCGGCGCGGGCGCGGGCTTCGTCCTCGGCGGCTTCTTCCTCCCGCTGGTGATGCTGGGCCTGCACCAGGCCCTCATCCCGATCCACACCACGCTCATCGAGCAGCAGGGCTTCACCGTTCTGCTCCCGATCCTCGCGATGGCGGGAGCGGGCCAGGTCGGCGCGGCCATGGCCGTCTACCTCCGCCTCCCCCGCAACGAGTCGATCCGCCGCACCATCAAGTCCGCCCTCCCCGCGGGCCTGCTGGGCGTCGGCGAGCCCCTGATCTACGGCGTCTCGCTCCCCCTGGGCCGCCCGTTCATCACGGCGTGCATCGGCGGCGCGTTCGGCGGCGGCTTCGTCGGCCTGTTCAACCAGCTCGGCGACACGGTCGGCTCCACGGCCATCGGCCCGTCCGGCTGGGCCCTGTTCCCGCTCCTGGACGGCAACCACGGCCTGGGCTCGACGATCGCGATCTACGCGGGCGGCCTGTTGGTCGGTTACGTCGCCGGTTTCGTCGCGACGTACTTCTTCGGCTTCAGCAAGGACCTCCTGACGGAGTTCAACGTCTCCCAGGAACCGGCCCATTCAAAGATCGCGGCCACGGGCCCGGCCGGCACGGGCCCCGGCTCCACAACGAAGGAACCGGCGGCGGTCTAGCCACCTCTCCCCCCGCTTCCCCCGCTATTGCGGAGTCTGCGTTGCGCCTTACGCTCTGCGGGCTCCGCAAAACGCGTTCTGAGAGCCTGAACCGCTCGTCTACGCTCCTACGTTCCTGCACTCCTACGTCCGTGAGGGAAATACCGTGCCCCGTGCCGTCACCCTGATCCGCTCCGGCTCGCTGTCCGACGTAGCCGAGTACGCGTACGCGGCCACCGCGCCGCCCGAAGCGCGTCTGATCTTCCTCGCCGGAGCATGTCCGCTGAACGAGGACGGGTCCACGGCAGCGGTCGGGGACTACGCGGGTCAGGCAGCCAAAGCCGTACAGAACATGCGGACCGCACTGTCCGACGCAGGTGCCTCGATCGAGGACGTCATCAGCACCCGCGTGCTCGTCGCATCCACCTCCCAGGCAGACCTGGTGACCGCCTGGAAGGTGATCCGGGCCGCGTTCGGGGACCACGACGTCCCCAGCACCCTGATGGGAGTCACCGTGCTCGGCTACCACGACCAGCTCGTGGAGATCGAAGCCGTCGCCGCCGTACTCGACTAAATGTGTGGCCCGGAAGCGGGAGCACGGCTAGCGTCGCGGCCGTGGCTATCGGAGAACTGGACATCAGAGACCTGGACCGCCGTGCCCTCGCCACCATGGGAGCGATGGTCGCGCAGGTCGCCCCGGACCAACTCCCGCTACCGACACCGTGTGCCGACTGGACACTGCACGGCCTGCTCCGCCACCAGGTGAGCGAGAACCTCGGCTTCGCAGCCGCTGCGGCAGGCGTCACCGATGACATCCGGGCCTGGGACCAGGGCGACCTGGGCGGGGACCCCCACCGGGCGTACCTCGACTCGGCCGATGCCATGACCAAGGCGTTCGCCGACGATGTCCTGGACCGTTCGCTCCAGATCAGGGAGTTCGGATTCTTCCCGGGCCGGGCCGCTCTCGGTATGCATGTACTCGACTGCGTGGTTCACGGCTGGGACGTCGCCCGGACCATCGGTGCCGCGTACGACCCGGACGCCGACCTCGTCCGGTACTCGCTCAAGGTCGCGGCACGGATCCCGGCCGGAGCACCGGCCGACGACCGGCCGAGGGCCGCGTTCGCCCCGGTGGTCGAGGTCTCCTCGGACTCCTCCGCGCTGGACCGGCTGCTCGGACTCGTCGGCCGCCGCCCGGCAGCAGGCTGAGCAACGGCTCAGCGGAGTGCGCAGTTCGTGGGAAGCGTTCGCGGCGAAACTCCACTGCTCTGCCGCCACCAGCGGCGCGACGCCAGCGCGGCCAGTACGGCGCCGGTGGCGTTGACCAGTACGTCGTCCACGGAGGACACCCGGTCCAGCCGCAGGACGTACTGCGCGGTCTCGACCAGGACCGAACACCCCGCCCCGAGCGCCAGAATCCGCGGCACGGACGCCAGTGCCGCGAACCGCATCGGGGCGAAGAACCCCAGCGCCGCGAAGACCAGCAGGTTGCCGACGATCCCGACCGGCCCCATCGTGACCAGGTCCCGCAGCGGTACGAGGCTCACCCGGCCGGGGACGATGCCGGCCCCTGCGCCCGGCATCATGGTCATCCATATCCACGGCACCGTCCCGTGGACCATGCCCACCTCGGCCAGCGACATCCGCCACGGCGATATGCCACCGTCGGCGGCCCGCCGACGGCGCGCCAGAGCCCACACCACCAGCACGGACAACGGCAGCGCGGCCAACGTCATGAGCACCACACCGTTGAACGTGCCGAAGCAGCGGTCCCACCGCCCGCTCACGCACATCGGAGCGGTCATCATGAGCGGCCCCCGCACAACGAACACGGCGCTTGCCAAGCCGAGGATCGCCAGGCCGATGAGCACGATCCTGCGCGTGGGGCGCGGCGGTGCCGACAGGGATGCGTTGTAGTTCACGCCGCCATTCAATACGGAGGAGTCCGCGGTGGCGTACGCATGCGATGTGTGAGGCCCCGGCATCCGGGCACCCGATACTGCGAGCGGCACTCACCACCATTTCGGTGGGGGCCGACATGCCGAATCGGACCGTCTGGAAAGGAGCCAAATATGAGCGACAACCTGTGGGGTTACCAGCCTTCGAGCGGCCACACCGCGGGCGCCGATCTGACCGGATACTCGGTCGAGGCGACTGACGGCAGTATCGGCAAGGTCGACAAGCACTCCGACGAGGTCGGCTCGGCCTATCTGGTCGTCGACACCGGAGTGTGGATCTTCGGGAAGGACGTCCTGCTGCCCGCCGGCACGGTCAAGCACGTGGACACCGAGGACCGAAAGATCTTCGTGAGTCTGACCAAGGAGCAGATCAAGGACTCCCCGGAGTTCGACAAGCACAAGCACACGGACGACCCGGGCTATCACGAGGTGCTCGGTGGCTACTACGGCAGCTACCGCCTCATGTAACCCGGCGCACACCCCGGTACGCGGCGGGGCCGGCCCTGAAGAAGGG
>NZ_JBSHFH010000098.1:0-13345 GCF_053617235.1 Streptomyces sp. NPDC055749
GTTCCGCGACGGAGCCTTCCGTCGCGGAACACCACCGCGCACGTCCGTCAGCCGGAGCAGCCACCGCACTGGCACGGGCCGCCCGACTGGCAGCCGCATCCGCAGCCGGACCCGCAGCCGCAGGCGCCGAGCACAGACAGGTGCACCACTTCGGTCGGTGCCTCCGGCTGGGGTTCGTTTACGGGGGAATCGGCCATGCTTCCTCCTCAGGGCGTACGCGCTCACGAGGGCGTACGGACATGGTGTGCCGCCCCCACCCCATTGGATGCCCACTCCCGCGGGCGCATCAACGGCGCACACACGCAGAACACGCGTGCGACCCGCGCACCCGGCAGAGTGCAGGATCCGGACGAGAGGCCCTAGGGCCTGTCCGGCGGATCAGGGCCGGATAGGCCCTAGGCGCCCTCCACCGGACCCGGGGACGCCGCCTGGATGTCGTCGGCGTGCTCGCCCGTGACCAGGTACACGACCCTCTTGGCCACCGACACCGCGTGATCGGCGAAGCGCTCGTAGTAGCGGCCGAGGAGCGTCACGTCGACGGCCGTCTCGATGCCGTGCTTCCAGCGGTCGTCCATCAGGTGCTGGAAGAGCGTGCGGTGCAGCAGGTCCATCTCGTCGTCGTCCTGCTCCAGCTGGAGCGCCAGGTCGACGTCCTTGGTGATGATGACCTCGGCGGCCTTCGCCATCAGGCGCTGCGCAAGCTGCCCCATCTCCAGGATGGTGGCGTGCAGGTCCTGCGGCACCGCCGACTGGGGGAAGCGAAGCCGTGCCAGCTTGGCGACGTGCTGGGCGAGGTCGCCCGAGCGCTCCAGGTCGGCGCTCATCCGCAGGGACGTGACGACGATCCGCAGATCGGTCGCCACGGGCTGCTGGCGCGCGAGGAGCGCGATGGCGCGTGCCTCCAGGTCGTGCTGGAGGTCGTCGACCTTCTGGTCCGCGGCGATGACGGTCTCCGCGAGCTTCAGGTCGGCATCGAGCATGGACGTCGTGGCCCGCCCGATCGCCGAGCCGACGAGCCGGGCCATTTCGACCAGGCCCTCGCCGATCGAATCGAGTTCCTCGTGGTAAGCGTCGCGCATGGAAGTCCCTCTCCAGTTTCCTTACTGAGGCCGGGGTCTCTTGGACCGACCCCCACGCTCCCACGGTGCGGGTGGAACGAGACGGGATCCGACCGCAGAAGTGAACCGATACTTGCCCCTCGGTGAACTCTGGGCGACGAGTGTTCGAGATGGCACTCGTATGGCTGGGAGAGAGTCGGCGCACCCGCATAACCTGGATGCATGGACGTGAACGCGGCGGTCGCCGCAGCTGCCGCGATCGCCGGGTTGTTGACCGGTGTGATCGCGATGCTGGCGTTCCGCTGGAGCGAGCGCGAACAGAACCGGCCCACGCGTACGTCCCTGCGGCCCGACAGCAATGCGGCACTGCCCCCCGGAGTGGACACCGTCCTCTCCGTACTCAGCTCGTCGGCCGTCGTGCTCGACGAGAGCGACAGCGTCGTCAAGGCCAGCTCCGCCGCGTATGCGCTGGGCCTGGTCCGGGGCGGTCGGCTGTCCGTCGAGGCCATGCTCCACATGGCCAGGGACACCCGCAGGGACGGTGAGATACGCCAGGTCGAGCTGGACCTTCCACGGCGCGGTACGGGACGGGGCGACGCGCTCGCTGTCTCGGCCCGGGTCGCACCGCTGGGCTCCCGACTGGTGCTCCTGCTGGTCGAGGACCTCACCGAAGCCCGCCGGATAGAGGCGGTACGACGCGACTTCGTCGCCAACGTCAGCCATGAGCTCAAGACCCCGACCGGCGCGCTCTCGCTGCTCTCCGAGGCCGTCATGGACGCCTCGGACGATCCGGAGGCCGTGGAGCGGTTCGCCGGACGGATGCAGATCGAGGCGACCCGGCTCACTAACCTCGTACAGGAGCTGATCGACCTCTCCCGGGTGCAGAACGACGACCCGCTGGAGGACGCCGAACCGGTCCGGGTGGACGAACTGGTCGCCGAGGCCATCGACCGCTGCCGGCAGCAGGCCGGATCGAAGCAGATCACCATGGCCTCGGGCGGCACCGCGGAGCTCTTCATCTGGGGCAACCGCGGCCAGCTCGCCGCCGCTCTCGGCAATCTCGTCGAGAACGCCGTCAACTACAGTCCCGCCCGCACACGCGTCGGTATCGCCGCCCGCCGCATCGTGGCACCCGGCGGGGATCTGATCGAGATAGCCGTGACCGACCAGGGCATCGGCATCTCCGAGAAGGACCGCGAGCGGGTCTTCGAGCGGTTCTACCGCGTCGACCCTGCCCGGTCGCGGGCCACCGGTGGCACCGGTCTCGGCCTCGCCATCGTCAAGCACGTGGCCGCCTCGCACGGCGGGGAGGTCACTGTCTGGAGCTCCGAGGGTCAGGGCTCCACCTTCACCCTGCGACTGCCCGAATCGGGTGTCGTACGGGAACACACCACCGGCGGACCGCTTATCGTCAACGGCGACGACGAGGCACCGTTCGAGACCGACACCTTTGAACCATTCCCTGCCCCGGAGGCTCTTCCGTGACCCGAGTGCTTGTCGTCGAGGATGAGGAATCCTTCAGCGACGCCCTGTCCTACATGCTTCGTAAGGAAGGCTTCGAGGTCGCCATCGCGGCGACCGGCCCCGATGGGCTCGACGAGTTCGAGCGCAACGGCGCCGACCTCGTCCTGCTCGACCTGATGCTGCCGGGCCTGCCCGGTACCGAGGTCTGCCGCCAGCTGCGCGTCCGGTCCAACGTCCCGGTGATCATGGTCACCGCCAAGGACAGTGAGATCGACAAGGTCGTCGGGCTGGAAATAGGAGCCGACGACTACGTGACCAAGCCCTTCTCCTCGCGGGAGCTGGTCGCCCGCATCCGCGCGGTCCTGCGCCGCCGCGGAGAGCCGGAGGAGGTCACTCCGGCCGCCCTGGAGGCGGGTCCGGTACGGATGGATGTGGACCGCCACGTCGTCACCGTCTCCGGCGGCAAGGTCGACCTCCCGCTGAAGGAGTTTGACCTCCTGGAGATGCTGCTGCGCAACGCGGGCCGCGTCCTGACCCGCATGCAGCTGATCGACCGGGTCTGGGGCGCGGACTACGTCGGCGACACCAAGACCCTCGACGTCCACGTGAAGCGCCTCCGCGCCAAGATCGAGCCCGACCCGGGTGCCCCGCGCTACCTGGTGACGGTCCGCGGTCTCGGCTACAAGTTCGAGCCGTAAACCGGCACCGGGGACGAGGCCGGACGGAGTCCGGCACAGCGTGCCGATGCCCGCGAAGCGGTGCGAGGTGCGCACGCGGGATGGTGCTCGAGCCGTAAACCGGCACGGACTCCGAGAGTCGTACGCGAAGAGGGGCGCCTCCCGGCGGGGAGGCGCCCCTCTTCGCATGCGTTCAGGCCGGGTCAGTGCCCCGCGGCGTGGGACGCGGTCGCCCCGGCCGCCGGGGTGGTCGCGCCGGTCGCCGGCTCCGTCGGCGTGCCGGACGGGGCGCCCGGTGTCTCGGAGACGGTCCCGGAGGGCGTCTGGGAGGCCGTCGGCTTCGGGGCCACGGGCAGTGCGCTCGGGCCGAAGCCCTTGAAGAAGGTCGTCGACGGGACGACGGTGGCACCCAGCTCGATGTCACCGGTCTCGCTGAACTTGAAGACGATCGCCTGGACGTCGCCGTTGCGAGCGGCCTCGTGGCCGTTCGCGATCACGGCGGCGGCGTTGCCCCGTCCGCCCAGCAGGACCGAGCCGCCGGCCGGTACGACGACCGGGCCCTTGCCCTTGGCGGCGTGCAGCTTCACCGGGGCGTCGCTGCCGGGCAGCGTGATGGCCTCCAGGACCTCACTCTTCGTGCCGTTGTTGAACAGCATCGCGGAGACGACTGCCGGACCCGCGGCGCCGTGCTCGGGCTGAGTGATGACGTTCGCGTTCTGGATCTTGATGTTGTCGACGGCAGTGGCTGCGTTGTCCGGCCTGACCTGGAGCGTCTGTGCGTCGTTGCCCGCGCTGCACGCGGACATCGAGGCGATCGAGAACACGATGGCAGTGGCGGCGAGGGCGCCGTGTCGAAGGCTGCGGCTCACGGCGGCGGCAACTCCTTGAACGTTCGGACTGCGGACTTCGGGCATCGGACTCTGCGGACAGGACGGGCGAGCGGTGTAAAGCCGCCCTAAGCGTGTGTCAGCGCGCTCAGGTTACCGAGCCGCCGTCCCCGCTCCGCACCCGACCCGCCCCCTACGGCGCCCGGGCCTGACCGTCACCCGGCCGTCACCCCGGCCGCCGGGCCGGCCGCCGGGCCGGCCGCCGGGCCGGCCGCCGGGCCGGCCGCCGGGCCGCGCTCGCGCCGATTCACCCTCCGTTCGCATAACCGAGGTGATCAATTCCGGGACATGGCGCATTCCGTGCACATAATCCGCACCGCCGCCGACCGTTGATCAATTTCATTGACCATCGACCACTTACGCCCGTACGGGTGATCGATCTCCGAACGGAGTACGGAAAGTTCATCATCTGGAATCCGGCAAAACGGGACGTTCGACACCTTCGGCGCGGGTTCGGGCAGGTGTGACGTGCGTGTTTCACCTCGGGCGCACAGCCGCTCCGACCTGCGAATACCGCCTTCCGGAAGCCTTCCGCAGCACGTTCGTGTTGCTGTTGTCAAGCCCCGAGATATGCCCTGACCTGCGAAAACGCCATTCAGGAGAAGCTGTTCTCGTGTTACTCTGGATAGCCACGGAAGGGGTACCTGTCACATGACGTTCAAGGTTGGCGACACCGTGGTCTATCCCCATCACGGGGCCGCGCTGATCGAGGCAATTGAGACTCGCCAGATCAAAGGCGTGGACAAGACCTACTTGGTGCTCAAGGTCGCCCAGGGTGACTTGACGGTTCGTGTCCCGGCGGACAACGCGGAGTTCGTCGGAGTGCGCGACGTGGTCGGGCAAGAGGGACTGGACCGGGTCTTCGAGGTGCTGCGCGCACCGTACGCCGAAGAGCCGACGAACTGGTCCCGGCGTTACAAGGCAAATCTCGAGAAGCTCGCCTCCGGCGATGTCATCAAGGTCGCGGAAGTTGTTCGCGACCTGTGGCGTCGTGAGCGCGAGCGCGGTCTCTCCGCAGGTGAAAAGCGCATGCTCGCAAAGGCCCGCCAGATTCTGGTGAGCGAGCTCGCTCTCGCGGAGAACACGAACGAGGACAAGGCCGAGGCTCTGCTCGACGAGGTCCTCGCGTCCTGAACCGGATCGCACCGGTCGTAAGAATGTGCCGCGGTGCCCGCTGACCAGCCGTATTTACGCTGTGTCGCCGGGCGCTGCGGCATGTTCGGCTTCAAATGCGATGCCGTTTATCAGCCGTTCTCCACAGCCATTTTCAGCCATGCGCGCGCATTGAGCGGCCGGTGAGGCTTGTCCGACCAGGTGTCACGGAAGGGTCCTGGTCAAGTCAAGCGTCCCGCCCGGCTCGCTGTGGCCATACCCATGTCGGCCGTGGAAACAAACCTGCCGAAGCTTCGGAGTGCAACCGATGTCACCGATGTCACCGACGCCTGACGAATCGCGCCCTCCCCGCACCGCCGCGGTGATCCCCGCAGCCGGCCGCGGCGTACGTCTCGGGCCGGGCGCGCCCAAGGCGCTCCGGGCCCTCAGCGGTACGCCGATGCTGATCCACGCGGTCCGGGCCATGGCGGCGTCGCGCGCCGTCAGCCTGGTCGTCGTGGTCGCACCGCCGGACGGCGCGCCCGAGGTCAAGAACCTCCTGGACGAACACGCCCTGCCCGAGCGCACCGACTATCTGGTCGTGCCCGGCGGCGAGACCCGCCAGGAGTCCGTGAAGCTCGGCCTCGACGCGCTGCCCGACAACATCTCCGTCGTGCTCGTCCACGACGCGGCCCGCCCGCTCGTGCCGGTGGACACCGTGGACGCGGTCGTCGAGGCGGTACGGGACGGGGCGCCCGCCGTCGTACCCGCGCTGCCCCTCGCCGACACCGTCAAGGAGGTCGAGCCGGGGAAGCCGGGTGACCCCGAGCCGGTGCTCGCCACGCCCGTGCGCGCCAGGCTGCGCGCCGTGCAGACGCCGCAGGGCTTCGACCGCGACACGCTAGTCCGTGCGCACGCGACCGTGGCCGTCGGCGGCGAGGGTGCCACCGACGACGCGGGAATGGTGGAACAGCTCGGGGCGCCGGTCGTCGTCGTACCCGGGCACGAAGAGGCATTCAAGGTGACCCGGCCGCTCGACCTGCTGCTGGCCGAGGCGGTTCTCGCACGCCGGAGGGCGAACGATGGTTTCTGACCGGCAGACGGCTCCCCTGATTCAGACGGATCCCCTGATTCAGACAGCTCCCGTGATTCAGGCGGCTCCCGTGATTCCGCTCGTCGGGATCGGGACCGACATCCACGCGTTCGAAGAGGGCCGCGAGCTGTGGTGCGCGGGGCTGCTCTGGGAGGGCGAGGGCCCGGGCCTGGCCGGCCACTCCGACGCGGACGTGGTCGCGCACGCCGCCTGCAACGCGCTGTTCTCGGCCGCCGGTCTCGGCGACCTCGGGCAGCACTTCGGCACGGGGCGCCCCGAATGGTCGGGCGCCTCGGGCATCACGCTGCTCACCGAGTCGGCGCGGATCGTGCGGTCCGCGGGCTTCGAGATCGGCAACGTGGCCGTGCAGGTCGTCGGCGTACGTCCGAAGATCGGCAAGCGGCGCGAGGAGGCGCAGAAGGTGCTGACGGCCGCGGTCGGCGCGCCCGTCTCGCTCTCCGCCGCCACCTCCGACGGGCTCGGCTTCACCGGACGGGGTGACGGGCTCGCCGGGATCGCGACGGCGCTGGTCTACCGGGTACCCGCGAACCCGTCCCGCGATTGAGGACGGAACCCTCGCCCAGGAGGACCGGGCACTGGTGCGGGCCCACTACCCTTGAGGCGTGACTATTCGCCTGCATGACACCAGCGCCCGGAAGATCCGTGATTTCGTTCCGCTCACAGCGGGCTGTGTCTCGATCTACCTCTGTGGCGCGACTGTCCAGGCCGCCCCGCACATCGGGCACATCCGCTCCGGTCTGAACTTCGACATCATGCGCCGCTGGTTCGAGTACCGCGGCTACGACGTCACGTTCGTCCGGAACGTCACCGACATCGACGACAAGATCATCAACAAGTCGGCCGAGCAGGGCCGCCCCTGGTGGTCGATCGGGTACGAGAACGAGCGCGCGTTCAACAACGGCTACGACGCACTCGGCTGCCTCCCGCCCACGTACGAACCGCGCGCCACCGGCCACATCACCGAGATGGTCGAGATGATGCGCGGTCTCATCGAGCGCGGTCACGCCTACGAGGCCGACGGCAACGTGTACTTCGACGTGCGCTCGTTCCCCGGCTATCTGGAGCTCTCCAACCAGGACCTCGACGATCTGCGCCAGCCCTCGGGCGACGGCGAGACCGGCAAGCGGGACCAGCGCGACTTCGCCATGTGGAAGGCCGTGAAGCCGGGCGAGCCGAGCTGGGAGAGCCCGTGGGGCCGGGGCAGGCCCGGCTGGCACCTGGAGTGCTCCGCCATGGTGCACAAGTACCTCGGTACCGCCTTCGACATCCACGGCGGCGGCATCGACCTGATCTTCCCGCACCACGAGAACGAGATCGCCCAGGCCAAGGCGTACGGCGACGAGTTCGCGAACTACTGGGTGCACAACGGCTGGGTCACCATGTCCGGCGAGAAGATGTCGAAGTCGCTCGGCAACTCCGTGCTGGTCAGCGAGATGCTGAAGGCGTGGCGCCCCATCGTGCTGCGGTACTACCTCGGCACCCCGCACTACCGGTCGATGATCGAGTACAGCGAGGAGGCACTGCGCGAGGCGGAGTCCGCGTTCGCGCGGATCGAGGGCTTCGTGCAGCGCGTCACCGAGAAGGCGGGGGAGACGGTGGAGCCCGCCGCCGAGGTGCCGCCCGCGTTCGCCGAGGCGATGGACGACGACCTGGGCGTCCCGCAGGCGCTCGCGATCGTCCACACCACGGTCCGCCAGGGCAACTCCGCCCTCGCCGCCGACGACAAGGAAGCCGCTGTCGCCCGCCTCGCCGAGGTGCGTGCGATGCTCGGCGTCCTCGGCCTCGACCCGCTCGACCCGCACTGGGTGGGCGAGAGCGACCGCGGCGAGGATCTGCACGGGGTCGTCGACACGCTCGTACGTCTCGTTCTGGACCAGCGCCAGTCGGCACGCGACCGCAAGGACTGGGCCGCCGCCGACGCGATCCGCGACCAGCTCAACCAGTCGGGTCTCGTCATCGAGGACAGCCCCAGCGGTCCCCGATGGACCCTGGGACCGCGCTAGCAAGCCTCTCCGCACCGGTCTGACCGGCGCGAATGTGCCGCCCGGGGTTCCGGGCGGCACACTTTCACTTGTAGACATATTTCTGAAGCAACGAAACAGGTAGGTCATGGCCGGGAACAGCCAGCGCAGAAACCGCCGCACGTCCAACAAGAAGGGCATGCAGGTCGGCAGCGGTGGCCAGCGACGCCGTGGTCTCGAGGGCAAGGGACCGACGCCGCCCGCCGAGGACCGTAAGAAGCACAAGAAGAACCGCATCGCGACGGCCAAGGCCAAGCATGCCGCCAGCCGCCGCCCGGCTCCCCGCCGCGGTGGCGTCAAGGGCACGTCCGAGATGGTCGTCGGCCGCAACCCGGTCTTCGAGGCGCTGCGCGACGGCGTCCCCGCGACCACGCTCTACGTCCAGCAGTACATCGACAACGACGAGCGGGTGCGCGAGGCGCTCCAGCTCGCCGGTGCGCGCGGCAACATCAACCTGATGGAGGCCCCGCGCCCCGAGCTCGACCGGATGACGAACGGCCTGAACCACCAGGGCCTCGTCCTCCAGGTCCCGCCGTACGAGTACGCGCACCCGGAGGACCTCACCAAGGCCGCGTACGAGAACGGCGAGGACCCGCTGATCGTCGCCCTCGACGGGGTCACCGACCCGCGCAACCTCGGTGCGATCGTCCGTTCCGTGTCCGCGTTCGGCGGCCACGGCGTGGTCGTGCCCGAGCGTCGCGCGGCCGGTATGACGGCCGGTGCATGGAAGTCCTCCGCCGGTACGGCGGCCCGTACGCCGGTCTCCCGTGTCACCAACCTGACGCGGGCCCTGGAGGGCTACCAGAAGGCCGGGATCGCGGTCGTGGGCCTGGCGGCCGACGGTGAGCACACGGTCGAGGACCTGGAGGCCCTGGCGGGTCCGGTCGTCATCGTGATCGGCAGCGAGGGCAAGGGTCTGGGCCGGCTCGTCGGCGAGACCTGTGACTACCGGGTGCGGATCTCGATGCCGGGCGGCGCCGAGTCGCTGAACGCCGGTGTCGCAGCGGGCATCGTGCTGTACGAGGTGGCGCGCCGCCGCGCGTAGGTCTCCGGGGCAGGCCGGGTGGGGCACCTTCAGGGCGCCCCGCCCGCCACCCCCGCCAGCCGTGCCCGCGTCAGTACGACGATCGTGTACGCGTCGGTGATCCGGCCGTCGCCCACCATCGCCTCCGCCTCCGCGAACGGCACGGTGAGGCACCGGCGGATGCCCTCCGCCCTGTCCAGCGGGCCCGTCCCGCTGATCCGCGCGGCGAACAGCGCCACGCGATCCCCTGTCGTACCGGTGTCCGGATGCACGGCGCCGAGCGGAATCATCTCGTCCGGCACGGCGCCGATCTCCTCCAGGAGCTCCTTCGCCGCGTTCTCCTCGTCGGACAGCCCGGCCGTACCGGCGCCGCGCGGCACCTCCCAGTGCCACGAACGCGTCGCGTGCCGGAAGTGCTCGATGAGCACCACGTCACCGGCCAGCAGCGGCAGGATCACGCAGCCCTGCTCCCGGGTCGGCGTCAGCGAGCGGATGTACGTGCCCTCCGATCCGTCCGGGAAGCGCACGGGATCGCGTACGAGCAGGATGTACGGGTCCTCGTGGAGCACGCCGCCCGCCGCCGAGACCGCCGCCGGGTCGGTCAGGATCTCGATGCCGCCGGGCTCGTTGCGGAAGAGGTCGGGGCGCTCCGCGCGCAACTGCTCGTACCGGTCGGTGCTCATGTGTCGCTCACGCTCCCCTGGAACCTGCTGGAACCCGCCACCGCTCACGCGAACGGCGACTGCTGATCGGCCTGGCGCCTGGGCGGCTCCGTACCCGTCTCCTCGACCCGGCCCCCGTACGCCTTGAGGATCTTCGCCCAGTCCCTTTTGACACTGCCCAGTTGCAGCGAGGGCAATGTCAGGGAGTGTCCGAGTCCGCTGCGGGCCCCTCTGCCGCTCCGGTCGAAGAACTCCAGCCGCATGGTGAGCGCCCCGGCGAACGCCGTCGCCATCTGGAGCGATCCGGCCAGCAGCGAGACCTCTTCGCCGGCCGTCACCTGAAGGGCGATGCCGGTGGACTCCAGGACCAGCGCCACCTTCATCTCGCGCTGGAAGCCCTGCCCGCCGCCGCTCACCTTGCGCGCCGCCCGCAGCATGCCGCGGTGCAGCCGGGCGACGTCCGCCGTGCCCGAGCGGAACTCCTCGGGCGTGGGCATGCGGCCGTCGCGGAAGCTGCCGAGGACGAACGAGTCCAGGGAGTTCACATAGGCGTGCCACTCCTCCGTGGTGCGCAGCCGCGTCACGTCCGCGAGCGACAGCGATCCGTAGGAGTTGGGCCCGTCCACCGCGCGGTGCAGGGCGTCCGCGAACAGGTCCCGCAGCAGGAGGCCGATCTCCTCCGGGTTGCTCTCCTGCGGGCGTACGTCGTCGCGCAGTTCCTGGAGCGTCGACCTGGGCGGCGAGCCCGGCGGGGTCAGCGCGGTGATCCGGCTCGCCTTCGGGACTCCCAGGTTGTACAGCAGGTCGATCAGCTGCTTGGCGGGCACGACGTGCTTGCCCTCGCGCAGCAGCCCTTCCCGTACCTCCGTGCCGGGCCTGGTCAGGAACTCGCGGTACACGGCCTCACGCGTGATGGTCGAGTACAGGTCCTGCCGGACGGCCCATACGGCGATGTCGGTGAGGATGCCCTCCTTCATGGCGCGGGCCTGCTTGACCGAGATGTTCAACTGCTTGCCCAGTGGGACTTCGCGGAGCCGCTGGAGCATGGGCAGATGGCTGGAGAAGAACTGGCTGACCTGCGCCGTCGCCTCGCGGTTGGCTTCGTCGTCCCAGTCGAAGCGGACCAGCGCCGGTTCCGCCTCGTCGGCGAGCAGCCGCGCCCAGGCGCGGTGGACCTGCTCGTCGTACGTCCAGGCGAACCGTGCGGCCGGATCGCGTTCCGCGTACAGGAAGGGGACGAGCGCCTGTTCGTTCAGCAGCTTTATGAACGCCTGGCGTTCGGACGGTTCGGCGTCGGGGAGGTAGTTGGCGGAGACGGCCTCGTTGTTGAGGAAGTACGCCCGATTGACCACCAGCGTGCCGCTGTTCACCAGGGCGCGGCGCAGTTCGGCTGCGGAGGCCGCCACATCGTCGGGGGAGCGGCCGGGCGGGGCGTTGAGCCGCTGCCGGGCCAGGCTGAGATCTCCGGGCAGCCACTGGTTGTCCAGGGCCTGCGCCATTACCGGGTACCGCGTGAGGTCCTTGAAGGTGAGCAACTGTCCGGTCATGCGTCCCTGCCCGTAGTGGATAACTAGCCTGCCCGCCAGGGCTAGTTGACGCCCTGGCATTGGACAAAGGTTCCCAGGGAGCGGAGATTGGCCGGATCTTGACGGGTCTCGGACACTTCGGGCGCGTCAAGGCAGTGTCCTAAACACACATCACTCGGTTAGATGAGTGTGGACACCAGAACGCCTCGGTTCGACGAACAACCCGCCCTGAGCATGACCAAGGTGGACTGCGACCCCGCGCAGGTCATCGTCAACCACGCCAGCTTCCGGGTGCAGCTCGCCCCGGGCCAGCGTGCACGGCTGCTCGGTGGCGCCGCCGCGGACACGGCCCGGATTCCCGCCATGAGCGGTGCCGCGGGCCGTCGCAGGAGGGCGCCCGTCGTCTGGAGCGGCAGGTCCGAGCCGGGCGATCCCGGTGCCGGCGGACTCCTCCAGGCCGTGCGGAACTCCACCGCCGGCCGTCTCGAAGGAGGGCTCGGCGCAGAGCTCTCCGACGGGCGCGCCGCGGGCGGTACGCAGGTCATCCCGCGTATCGAGGAGACGCAGCCCAACCCCGTACTCATCGCGCCACAGCCCGAACGCGGCGGCGGCGGGCCCCTGTTGCCCCCGATGCGGCAGGCGGTCGGTGCGTACGACCCGGTCGAGACCGGCCCGGACGACGCGTACGACGAGGAGTACGAGGACAGCCGGACCGCCGAGGACCGGCGCCACGGCAACGACCCTGTCCGGCACGCCTATTACCCGGGCCGCCGCATGAACCTCGGCGTCGTCCTGCTCCCGATGCGGGTCTTCCTCGGCTTCATCACCATCTACGCGGGCATGGGCAAGCTCTGCGACCCCGTCTACTTCGACGGCGGCGACCGGGGCTCCATGGTCAAGTGGCTGACCTCGCTGCACCCCTGGGCCCTCGCGGAACCGCTCCGCGACTTCGCCCTCTCCCACCCCGTCGGCGCCGGACTCACCGTCGCCTTCCTCCAGGTCGTCGTCGGCGTACTGACCGTTTTCGGCCTCTGGCAGCGGGTCGCCGCCTCGGTCGGGGCGCTGCTCTCCGCGGCCCTCCTGGTCACGGTCAGCTGGCGCACCGTCGCCGTCTACGACGCGCCAGACATCATCTACCTGGCCGCCTGGAGTCCGCTGATCATCGCGGGCGCACCGGTCTACTCCGTCGACGGACGTCTCGCAGGAGAGGCGTGGCGCAAGCTCGGCCCGCGTGCCTCGATCTGGGACCTGCGTGGTCGTGTCCTGCGCCGCGGCACGGTCGTCGCCACCGTGGTCGTCGGCCTGACCCTGCTGGTCGGCTCCCTGCTGGGCGGCGCGGTCCGCTCCACCGAGGTCGTGACCGTGCCGGGTCCGCACGACTACCCGACGAACCAGCTCCCCGGTTCCCCGCTCCCCCAGGAGTCCACCGGCAAGCGCCAGGCGTCACGCACCCCGGACGAGCGCCGGCCGGAGCCGTCCAGCTCCAGCGCCTCCACGACGCCTTCCGCCGAGCAGTCCACGCCCGGCGCGGGCACGGTCCGCGAGTCCGGACAGGCCGCGGGTACGGGGCAGCCCAGCCAGACGCAGGGCGCCACCCAGCAGCAGGCGCCGCCCGCGCAGCAGACCACTCCGCAGGAGGCGCCTCCGACGACCAGCACCGGACCGACGTCCTCCGGCTCCAGCGGCACCGGGGACTCCACCGGTGGCACGGACGGCGGCGGCAGCACCGGCGGCGGCGGCGGAGGCCGGAACCCGATCGGCGGCCTTCTCGGCTGAGACACCTGAACAACAGGAGGGGCGGTCACCGGACATCCGGTGAC
>NZ_JBSHFH010000099.1:0-13291 GCF_053617235.1 Streptomyces sp. NPDC055749
GGCTTGGAAATCAAGCCCGTCCGGCGATCAAGAGGAGAGAGTGCGTCCGGGAGCGGTCAGCTCTTGTCGGCGGTCTTCGGAGCACCGTTCGTCTCGGGCTCGTCGGAGCCCTCGGTGGTGTCGTCGGTGGCGTCCTCGCCGGCGTCGTCGTCGGCCTTGGCCTCACCGTCGGCGGCGCTGTCGCCGTCACTCCCGCCGTCGCTGTCGGCGGCGCTGTCACTGTCCTTGGACAGCTTGACCCGCTCGGCAGGGTCCGGCTCGACGATCTCCTCGCGGCCCGGCCGTACCTTCGCCGAGATCACGATGTACGTCACGGCGAGCACGAAGACGATGATCGAGGTCCACACGTTGAGGCGGAGCCCCAGCACGTGGTGGGCCTCGTCGACCCGCATGTACTCGATCCAGGCGCGGCCCGTGCAGTACGCCGCGACGTACAGCGCGAACGCCCGCCCGTGTCCGAGCTTGAACCGGCGGTCCGCCCAGATCACCAGCAGCGCGACGCCGATGCACCAGAGCGACTCGTACAGGAACGTCGGGTGGTAGGTGCCGGCGACCCGGTTCGGGCCCTCGCTGATCTCCAGCGCCCAGGGCAGGTCGGTCGGCTTGCCGTACAGCTCCTGGTTGAACCAGTTGCCCCAGCGGCCGATGGCCTGGGCGAGAGCGATACCGGGTGCGAGCGCGTCGGCCCAGGCGGGCAGCGGGATTCCGCGGCGGCGGCAGCCGATCCAGGCACCGACCGCGCCGAGCGCGATCGCGCCCCAGATGCCGAGGCCGCCTTCCCAGATCTTGAAGGCGTCGACCCAGTTCTCACCGTCGCTGAAGTACAGCTGGTAGTCGGTGATGACGTGGTAGAGCCGGCCGCCGACAAGACCGAAGGGCACGGCCCAGACGGCGATGTCGGCAACTGTGCCGGCTCTCCCGCCGCGGGCGACCCAGCGCTTGTTGCCGAACCAGACGGCGACGAAGACACCGATAATGATGCAGAACGCGTAGCCGCGAAGGGGGATCGGGCCGAGATCGATCACACCGGTCGACGGGCTGGGAATGAAGGCAAGGTTCATGACGGGGTCGACGCTACCTTGCCGGGTGGGACGAACGGCAAGCCGTCCGGCAACTTCTGGGTAACGGGGCGGCGCGCACGCGCCCGCCGCGCACCCTCGTCAGGAGGCCGACGGCGTCGGAGTGACCTTCGCCGGCTTCTTGCCCTTGTTGGCCTCGGCGACCCACTTCTTCAGATTCGCCTCGGTGATCTGCTCGCCGTCCTTGCTCGGAAAGATCGACTCGCCGTTGAGCAGGGCGGTCGGAGTGCCCTGGAATCCGCCGTTCTGGAAGGCCGTGTTGGACTTCTGGACCCAGCTGTCGTGCTTTCCGCTCTCCACGCAGCTGCGGAAGGCCGGGGTGTCGAGGCCCTCGACCTCGCCGGCCAGCTCGATCAGCTTGCTGTTCTTGCCGAAGGCGTCGTCGGGCTCGGGAGGCTGATTCTGGAAGAGCACGTCGTGGTACGCCGGAAACTTCCCGGCGTCCTGCGCGCAGCCCGCCGCGTTGGCGGCCCGCAGCGATCCGCTGCCGCCGAGGTTTCCGTCGATGATCGTGGCGAGGTGGTACTCGACCTTGATCTGGCCGCTGTCCGCCAGCTCCGTGATCGTGTCCCGGAAGGCGGTCTCGAACTGGGCGCAGACCGGGCAGCGGAAGTCCTCCCAGATCGTGAGCGTGGACGGCGCGCCGTCCGCCCCGACGGGCAGGGTGAGACTGTCCTCGCCTGTCGCACCCGAGGGCGCGACCACGGGCCCCGCCCCGCTGTCCCCGTCATCCTTACCCGCGTTGGCCGCGATCAGGCCGACGACCGCGGCCAGGCCGAGCACCCCCACCACCGCGCTCGCGACGATCAGCGTGCGCCGACGGCGCTCGCGCGCCCTCTCCCGCTCACGCTGCTGGACGAGCCGGTCGCGCGCGGCCCTGCTTCCTTCACGGTTCTTGTCGCTCACACCCGCAGCAACGAACCGGGGAGGCACGTGCGTGCCTCCCCGGTCCAGGTCCACCCGTACGGGTTACACCCGGTGTCAGCGCTTTCGAACGCCTTCGGCCAGTTCGCCCGCCAATGCGCGGACCGCTTCGAGGCCCGCGGCCTCGTCGTCGGCGTCCAGCATCAGCTTGACGAAGGCGGAGCCGACGATCACGCCGTCCGCGAATCCCGCGACCTCCCGGGCCTGCTCGGCGTTGGAGACGCCGAGGCCCACGCAGACCGGCAGGCCGGTGGTGGCGCGGGTGCGCCGGACCAGGTCCTGGGCCTGCTCGCCGACCGACGCACGGGTGCCGGTGACCCCCATGAGCGAGGCCGCGTAGACGAAGCCCGATCCCGCCGCCGTGATGGTGGCGAGCCGCTTGTCCTGGCTGCTGGGCGCGACGACGAACACGGTCGCGAGACCGTGCTTGGCCGCGTGCTCGCGCCACAGCGCGGACTCCTGGACCGGCAGGTCGGGCAGGATGCACCCGGCGCCGCCCGCCTCGGCGAGCTCGGCGGTGAAGCGTTCGATGCCGTACCGGTCGATGGGGTTCCAGTACGTCATCACGAGGATCGGGGCGCCGGTCGCCTCGTACGCCTCGCGGACCGTACGCATCACATCGGCGATCTTGACGCCGCCGCGCAGCGCGATGTCGTCGGCGGTCTGGATGACCGGTCCGTCGAGCACCGGGTCGCTGTGCGGGAGGCCGATCTCGACGATGTCGGCGCCTCCGGCGACGACCGCCTTGACCGCCGCGATGCCGCCGTCGACGGTCGGGAATCCGGCGGGCAGATACGCGATGAGCGCCGCCCGGTCCTCCGACTTCGCCTTCGCCAGTGTCGTACTCAGCAGTTCCGTGTTGCCGCTGTGCCCGCTCACTTGGCCCCCTCCGTGTCGTACAGCCCGAAGTACCGGGCGGCCGTGTCCATGTCCTTGTCGCCGCGGCCGGACAGGTTGATCAGGATCAGCCCGTCCTTGCCGAGCTCCTGCCCGACCTCCAGGGCCCCGGCCAGCGCGTGCGCGCTCTCGATGGCCGGGATGATCCCCTCGGTGCGGGAGAGAAGGCGCAGCGCCTGCATGGCGGCGTCGTCGGTGACCGCGCGGTACTCGCCGCGGCCGACGTCCTTCAGGTAGGCGTGCTCCGGGCCGATGCCCGGGTAGTCGAGTCCGGCCGAGATCGAGTACGGCTCGGTGATCTGGCCCTCCTCGTCCTGGAGGACGTAGGACCGCGAGCCGTGCAGGATGCCCGGCTCGCCCGCGGTCAGGGTCGCCGCGTGCTCGCCGGTCTCCACACCGTGTCCGGCGGGCTCGCAGCCGATCAGACGGACCCCGGCGTCCGGGATGAAGGCGTGGAAGAGGCCGATGGCGTTGGAGCCGCCGCCGACGCAGGCGACCGCGGCGTCCGGCAGCCGGCCGGCCCGCTCCAGGATCTGCCGCCGTGCCTCGACGCCGATCACCCGGTGGAAGTCGCGGACCATCGCCGGGAAGGGGTGCGGTCCCGCGACCGTGCCGAAGAGGTAGTGCGTACGGTCCACATTGGCGACCCAGTCGCGGAACGCCTCGTTGATGGCGTCCTTGAGGGTCCTGGAACCGGACTTCACCGCGATGACCTCGGCGCCGAGCATCCGCATCCGCGCCACGTTCAGCGCCTGCCGCTCGGTGTCGATCTCACCCATGTAGATGGTGCAGTCGAGCCCGAAGAGCGCGCAGGCGGTCGCCGTGGCGACGCCGTGCTGGCCCGCGCCCGTCTCGGCGATGACCCGGGTCTTGCCCATGCGCTTGGTGAGCAGGGCCTGGCCCAGCACGTTGTTGATCTTGTGCGAGCCGGTGTGGTTCAGGTCCTCGCGCTTGAGGAAGACCCGTGCGCCGCCCGCGTGCTCGGCGAAGCGCGGGACCTCGGTCAGCGCGCTGGGCCGGCCGGTGTAGTTGACCATGAGCTCGTTGAGCTCGGCCGCGAAGTTCGGGTCGCTCTTCGCCTTGTCGTACTCGACGGCGACCTCGTCCACGGCGGCGACGAGCGCCTCCGGGATGAACTTTCCGCCGTACGCGCCGAAATAGCCCTCGGCGCTGGGGATCAGACCCTCGGGGTCCGGAATGAAGAAGTCAGACGACATCCGACATGCTCCTCGACATTGCAACGGGTGGGTTCACCGTATGCGCCGTGAGCGGAGCGCCACGCCGACCGGGGTGCGGTCGGGGCGGTGCGGTCGTGCGTGTCCCCCGTTTGCGACGAGGGGTGACGGCCGGGGCTCGCTACGGCGCGGACCCCGTGCGCCATCGCATGCCGTTGACCTGTCCCGGCTCGTCGCCGATCACGTACCGCACACGCCGGCCGTGCACGCGCCTCGCGGGGGCGCGGCAGCCGCGTGGGCGGCAGCCGCGCGCCAGCGGCGCGTGCGGGTCCCGGGCCTGTGCCCCGGCGGGGCGCAGGCCCGGCCGGACGCGGGACGCGGGACGGACGGCGGGCATCGGGAAGGTCAGCTCCGTCCGTGCCGGAGCGCCGGGTGGGCGCCTGCGGCGACCAGGTCGGCGACGGCGGACCGCGGGTCGCGGCCGGTGACGAGGGACTCGCCGACGAGCACCGCGTCGGCGCCGGCGTTGGCGTAGGCGATGAGGTCGTGCGGGCCGCGGACGCCGGACTCGGCGACCTTCACGATGTGGTCGGGGATCTCGGGGGCGACGCGCTCGAAGGTGGAGCGGTCGACCTTGAGGTCCTTCAGGTTGCGCGCGTTGACACCGATGATCCTCGCTCCGGCGTCTACTGCGCGCTCCGCCTCCTCCTCGTCGTGCGCCTCGACGATCGGCGTCAGACCGATCGACTCGGCGCGCTCGATCAGCGAGACGAGGGCCTCCTGGTCGAGGGCGGCGACGATCAGCAGGGCGAGGTCGGCGCCGTAGGCGCGGGCCTCCCACAGCTGGTACGAGGTGACGATGAAGTCCTTGCGGAGGATCGGGATGTCGACCTTGGCGCGGACGGCCTCCAGGTCGGCGAGCGAGCCGCCGAAGCGGCGCTCCTCGGTCAGGACGGAGATGACGGACGCGCCGCCGGCCTCGTAGTCCGCGGCGAGCGCGGCCGGGTCGGCGATCGCGGCCAGGGCCCCTTTGGAGGGGCTGGAACGCTTGACCTCGCAGATGACGGTGACGCCCTCGCCGCGCAGTGCGGCGACTCCGTCCTTCGCCTCGGGAGCGCGCGCGGCGCGCTCCTTCAGCTCGTCGAGGCTGACGCGCGCCTGCCGCTCCGCGAGGTCGGCGCGAACGCCTTCGATGATCTCGTCGAGCACACTCACGCGAGCGGCCCCCTTCCGGAACGGTGATGACGTTGATGATGTTGATGAGGGAACAGGATCAGCCATGACGATGGTATCCGCAGGAGGCCGCTGGGCCCGCATCGTGTCGGCTCGCGTCCCACTACCTGGGCATTCATGGCGCCATCGCCGAGCCGAACGGCAGGTTCCGGACGACCGCGAAGATCAGCACCACGGCCCCGATGCCCCACCAGTAGGCCGGGGCGAGGGCGATCCGCAGGGGCTTCCCCCGCGCGGCACGGACCGTCCACAGCACCCAGACGACGGCGAAGACCGCGTAGCCGACGACGGCGAGCGCGTTCGAGCCGAGTGCGGCGCCGATGTCGCCGTGGGCGAACGCGTGGGCGCTGCGCAGCCCGCCGCAGCCGGGGCAGAACACGCCGGTCAGCTGGAGCAGCGGGCAGACCGGGTAGTGGCCCGGTTCGTTCGGGTCGACCGTTGCCACGTAACCGAAGGCTCCGACGACGGCGGCCATCACGCCGACGGGCGTGGCGAGCCTCCTGAGCCGGGAGACGGGCACGGGGTCGGGGGCGGCGGCGAACACGGGTGCGTGCGGCGGGGCGGCGTCTTGTGCTGGCGAGGGCTCCACCCGGTGATTGTCCCCGCTGATACGGAAAGGCGCAGCCCGGGCCGGGCTGCGCCTCGCGTCGTACGTCCTGGGGCGGAGGGTCAGGAGGTCTGGGCCTGTCCCGCGCGCGCCCTGGCCTGGGCCAGCTCCGACGACTCCTTCGGCATGCCGAGACCGGCGGCCCTCATGGCGAGACCGACGGCCCCGCCGATGAAGACGACGGCGACGCCGGCCCAGAAGCCGAGCGGGTTGGCCGCGACCATGAAGACGCCTGCGACACAGAAACCGATGAACGCGATGATGACACCGGTCCAGGCGGCCGGGGTGTGTCCGTGGCTGGTGCCCGCCATGAGTTGCTCCTCGTTGGTGTTGCGCTGAAGGTATCGCTGTGCGGAAAGCTCGGTCCCATTGTCCCGTACGTGCGGGTAGGGCGTGAGCTGGGGGGTCATACCTCGCGCGTCGGGTCCTCGCCGCGGTCCAGGGCCTTCCACAGGTCCTCGGGTCGGTCGGGGTCCGCGGCGGCGGGTGCGGCCTTGCGGGGGCGGGGCGTGCCGTCGCGCTCGTACCGTCCCGACATGGTGGGCCAGCGGCTTCCGTAGCGCAGGGCGAGCAGCCCTGCGACGAGGATCAGCAGCCCGCCGACGGCCGTGGCGTACGGCCAGGCGGTGTGGGTGAGGGCGTCGATGGTGGCCGAGGTGTTGCCGGTGGTCTGTGCGGCCTTCTCGTCGAGGGCCGCGCTGTCCGACGCGCCGAGGAAGGCGCTCAGGCCGGCGCCGAGGCCGCTGAGGGCGAGGAGCCCGGCGACGAGCGCACGGCCGCCGCGGCGGACGGCGAACACGGCGACGAGGGCGGCCAGGGCGACGATGGCCAGGGCCGCGGGGAGGCCGGTGACGTCCTGGCCGTCGGCCGTCAGCGGCAGGGTCCCGCCGCCGACGGCGGCCTCGCCCTCGGCCCACGTCTGTCCTGACGCGAGCAGTACGACGGTCGAGCCTGCCGCACCGAGGAGCAGGGCGGCGGCCAGGCTCCGGCGGCTTCCGGCGCTGTCGGGCGCGGTGGCGGCTCGGGTACGGGTCTGGGGTACGGGCACAGCACTCACGTACCCCACTATCCCTTACCGCCTCATTGGCCGCGGAGGCGGTTGGCCGTATGGACCGCGCGCAGGACCGCGGCGGCTTTGTTGCGGCATTCGGTGTCCTCGGCGACCGGGTCGGAGTCGGCGACGACACCCGCTCCGGCCTGGACGTAAGCGGTGCCGTCGCGGAGCAGGGCGGTGCGGATGGCGATCGCGGTGTCGGAGTCGCCCGCGAAGTCGAGGTAGCCGACGCAGCCTCCGTACAGTCCGCGCCTGGTCGGTTCGAGTTCCTCGATGATCTGCATCGCGCGCGGCTTGGGCGCCCCGGAGAGGGTGCCGGCGGGGAAGCAGGCGGTGAGGACGTCGAACGCGGTGTGGTCGTCGGCGACGTGGCCGGTGACGGTGGAGACGATGTGCATCACGTGCGAGTACCGCTCGACCGACATGAAGTCGACGACCTCGACGCTGCCGGGTTCGCAGACCCGCCCCAGGTCGTTGCGGCCGAGGTCGACGAGCATCAGGTGCTCGGCGCGCTCCTTCGGGTCCGCGAGGAGTTCGTCGGCGAGGGCCTGGTCCTCCTGCGGGGTGGCGCCGCGGTGCCGGGTGCCTGCGATGGGGTGGACCATGGCCCGCCCGTCCTCGACCTTGACCAGGGCTTCCGGGCTGGAGCCGACGACGTCGAAGCCGTCGAAGCGGAAGAGGTACATGTACGGCGAGGGGTTGGTGGCGCGCAGCACCCGGTAGACGTCCAGGGCGCTCGCGGTGCACGGAGTCTCGAAGCGCTGGGAGGGCACCACCTGGAATGCCTCGCCGGCCCTGATGCGCTCCTTGATGTCGTCGACCGCGTCCTGGTAGGCCTTGCCGCCCCACAGGGCGGTGTAGGGCGGGAGCTCGGAGGGCGGCAGTACGGCGGGGGCGTTCTCGACGGGGCGGCGCAGGTCCAGCTCCATGGCGTCGATCCTGGCCACCGCGTCCGCGTACGCCTCGTCGACACCGGTCTGCAGGTCGTTGTGGTTGATCGCGTTGGCGATCAGCAGGACCGTGCCGTCCCAGTGGTCGAGCACGGCGAGGTCCGAGGTCAGCAGCATGGTGAGCTCGGGGAGCTTCAGGTCGTCGCCGCCGTGCTCCTCGATCCGCTCCAGCCTGCGCACGATGTCGTAGCCGAGGTAGCCGACCATGCCGCCGGTGAAGGGCGGGAGCTTCTCGTCGACGGCCAGGTCGCGGGGGGTATGCAGGGTCTCGATGGTGGCGCGCAGGGCCTGCAGCGGGTCACCGTCGGCGGGGACCCCGACGGGCGGGGTGCCGAGCCAGTGGGCCTGCCCGTCGCGGGCGGTCAGGGTGGCGGCGCTGCGGACGCCGATGAAGGAGTAGCGGGACCAGGTCCGGCCGTTCTCCGCGGATTCCAGGAGGAAGGTGCCGGTGCGTTCGGCCGCGAGCTTGCGGTAGAGCCCGACCGGGGTGTCGCCGTCCGCGAGGAGCCTGCGGCTGACGGGGATGACGCGCCGGTCGACGGCCAGCTTGCGGAAGGTCTCAAGATCCATGGCCGGTGACCTTACTGCGCGAGAGGGAGGACGTCGGCGTCGAAGCAGGTGCGGTCGCCCGTGTGGCAGGCGGCGCCCGTCTGGTCGACCTGTACGAGCACCGTGTCGGCGTCGCAGTCGAGGGCGACCGACTTGACCTGCTGGATGTGGCCTGAGGTGTCGCCCTTCACCCAGTACTCCTGGCGGCTGCGGGACCAGTAGGTGCAGCGGCCCGTGGTGAGGGTGCGGTGCAGCGCCTCGTCGTCCATCCAGCCGAGCATCAGTACCTCGCCCGTGTCGTACTGCTGGGCGATGGCCGGGACCAGTCCGTCGGCGCCGCGCTTGAGGCGGGCGGCGATGGCGGGGTCGAGGCCGCTGGCGGGTGTCGTCCCTGGCGTGCCGTGCGACGGCGTACCGGGCGTGGGCGTGCTGGTCATGTGCCCCATTGTGCCGTGACAAGGAGGGCCTTCCGGGCGTGCGTCCACTGGGCGGACCGCGGGGCCCGGTCGTAGGCTGGCAGACATGTCGACCCATGCGAAGCGTGAACGTCTTCTGCTCGCCGACCTGTTGGAGGCGGCGGGTCCGGAGGCGATGACTCTGTGCGACGGCTGGAAGACCCGTGACCTGGCCGCCCATGTGGTGGTGCGCGAGCGCCGCCCGGACGCGGCGGGCGGAGTTCTGCTGGGCGCGCTCAAGAACCGCTTGGAGCGGGTGCAGGCGGAGTTCGCCGCGAAGCCGTACGAGGAGCTGATCCAGCTCATCCGTACGGGTCCCCCGCGGCTGTCCCCGTTCGGCATCAAACAGCTGGACGAGGCCGCCAACACCGTCGAGTTCTTCGTGCACGCGGAGGATGTGCGCCGGGCCCAGCCGGACTGGTCGCCGCGCGACCTGGACCCGGTCTTCTCCGATGTTCTGTGGTCGCGCATCGAGCGGACGGCGCGGATGCTGGGCCACCGTTCGCCGGTCGGTCTTGTGCTGCGCCGCCCCGACGGCCAGACGGCGGTGGCCCGCAAGGGGTCGCCGGTGGTGACGGTCACCGGGGAGCCGGGCGAGCTGCTGATGTTCGTGTGCGGGCGCCAGGACACGGCGAAGGTGGGGCTGGAGGGCGACGAGGACACCGTGGCCAGGCTGCAGCTGTCGCAGCTCGGCATGTAGGTCCTCGGGCCTGTCTTCCCACGCGTACGGGGCCGGGGTCAGCGCGGCAGTTCGGCGCGGCGCAGGGTGGTGACGGCCAGGCCGGTGACGCCTCCGGCCGCGCAGAGCGCCGCGCTGGCCACGAAGACGGGGCCGGTGCCCCAGGCGGCCACGGCCGCTCCCGTGACCGGGTAGCTGAGCGGTGAGACGGCGTGGGTGAAGAGTGTCGAGACCGCGGTGACCCGGCCCAGGTAGGCGGGCTCGGCCGTGGTCTGGATGAGGGCCGCGCACAGGGAGCCGGCCAGTCCGGCGAAGAGGCCGACGAGGACTCCGGTGGCGGTCGCCACGGCGACCGACGGGACGAAGGCGAGTGCGCCGATCGCGACCGCGCCGACCACGACCGTCAGGCACATGACGAGTCCGGCGCGGGGGACCCTCCCCCGGACGGTGAGGAGCAGGGCCGCCGCTCCCGCCCCGGTGCCGAACCCGGCGACGATCCAGCCCATCCCGGCGGCGCCCCAGCCGCGCTGCTCGGCGAGCAGGATGAGCCCGAGGTTGAGGGGTCCTACGAAGCCGAGCTCGCTGATGGCGAGGACGAGCAGCAGCGCGCCGAGCAGCCGGTGGCGGCGGATGTGGCGCAGCCCGTCGGTGAGCTCCTGCCAGACGGTGGCGGGAGGCTGGGAGGCGGCTTCTTCAAGCTCGGGCGTCTTGTGCTGGGGCAGCGGGCGGATGCGTACGGCGATGAGCAGCGGGAGCGCGAGGGCGAAGAGCACCCCGGCCGCCGCGAACCCGAGCCGGGGGCCGCCGATGGCCACCGCCGCGCCGCCGAGCGGGGCTCCGACGACGTTGGCGGTACGGGCTGCGAGTCCGCGCAGGCCCTGGATGCGGGCCAGCTGCCCCGGGGCACTGATCCTCGGCGGCAGAGCGCCGACGGCGGGCAGGAAGAGGGCGTCGACCGCGCCGAAGACGAGTGCGACGACGATCAGCATCCACAGCGTGGGCGAGGTGAGGAGCAGGGCGCCGGCGAGGCCGAGGACGACGAGGCAGCGGGCGGCGTCGCTGCCGATGACCACGCGGCGGGGTCCGAACCGGTCGGCGAGCACTCCCCCGCCGAGCATCAGGACCGCCCTGGGTATGGAACCGAGCGCGAGCACGAGTCCGGTCTGGGCGGCGCTTCCGGTACGGGTCGCGGCCCAGGCGAGCGCCATGAAGTAGACGCTGTCGCCGATCATCGAAGCGGTGTACGCGCCGAGCCAGCGCAGCACGTTGCCGTCGCGGTGGGCGGGGCGTTCGGTGGTCCGGGCGGGCGTGAGCGTGCCGGTCACGGGGCGTCCTCTCGGGTGCGGGCTCAGATGCGGAACGGGAATCCGTACAGATGCAGGGCGACGTTCTCCCGGCCCTCCGTGTCGCCCGCCTCGTCGCGGGAGCGGCCGAGCTCCTCGTACCGGTCGATGAGCCCGTGCATCTCGCGGGTGAGGTCGGCCAGCTCATCGGCGGTGAGCCTGGTCAGGTATTCGGAGCTGGAGGCCGCGCCGCGCCACTGGGGAGTCCAGCTCTGCTGCGCGTCGAGGTAGCCGCGGTAGAGCTCGATGTGCTGGTCGAACGCGAGCCGGCCGACGGCGGCGTGGGTGGCGGCCTTCTCCGGCGCGTCGCTGAAGTCCTCGTCGTGGAAATTCAGCCCCTTCGACGCGGGCTGCCACCAGCGCTCGCGGCCGTCCTTGCCCTCGCCATCGGCCGGTTCGATCAGACCGTGGTCGGCGAGCTTGCGCAGGTGGTAGCTGACGAGTGAGACCGCCTCGTCGACCTGCTCGGCCAGTTGCGAGGCGGTGGCCAGGCGGGCGATGAAGAGCGCGCGGTAGAGCTTCATCCGCAGCGGGTGCCCGAATGCCTTGAGCGTGCCCAGGTCCGAGACACGGCGGGATTCCCTGCTTGCCATGCCCCCAACGTAGACAGGAAAGAAAACTTGCGCAATCTTTATTGCGCAATAAATGCTGCGGAGTTCCGGTGGGTGCCCGAGGCGCGCGGTGCCCGCTGCCGAGAGCCCAGCAGGCCGAGCAGGAACCCGGCGGGGATCGTGACGAGTCCCGGGGTCTGGAGCGGGAACCAGTGGAAGTCGTACTCCGGGAAGAGGGCGACGGGCGAGCCGGAGACGGCGGGCGACAGCGTCATCAGGACGAGGATCAGCGGCAGCGTCCCGTATACGGTCCAGCGCACCCCGCGGGCGGTGAAGCCCGGCCGGAAGAGTGCGTACAGGAGCACGGGCGGAAGGATCGAGGCCGCCGCCGCGAAGGAGAGGGAGAGCAGCACCTGCGGGCTGCGGTCCTGGGTGTACACGGACGCCAGGACGCCGAGTGCGCCGATCGCGGCGACGGCCCAACGGGCCCTGCGGATCTCCCTGCGGGATGCCTTCCCGGCGCCCTGCGCGCCGGACCGTACGGCGAAGTCGCGGGCGAGGGACGAGGCGGCGGCCAGGGTGATACCGGCGACGGCGGCGAGGGTGGTGGCGAAGGCCGCGCAGGCGACGAGGGCGAACAGCGGGCTGTGCCGGGGGCCGTCGGCGCCCGGGTCCAGGGCGCCGGTGACGAGGAGCAGGGCGGTGTTGCCCGCCGGGTCGGCGGCGCGCAGGACGCCCTGGCCCAGCAGGGCCGAAGCGCCGAGCCCGACGACGACGATCCCGGTGCACAGGAGGGCGACCGGGCCCACGGACCAGACGGCGGCACGGCGCGCGGTGTAGGCGTCCCGCAGCGGATACAGCCGCATCATGATGTGCGGCATGCAGGCGGCGCCGAGGACGAGCGTGCACTGGAAGCCGATGAGATCGAGGCTTCCGGCGAGCCCGTGGCCGAACTGGAGCCCGGGGCGGGCATAGGCGCCGCCCTGCCCGCTGCCGTTCCGCGCGGCCTCGAAGAGGGCGAACGGCGACCAGCCGTACCGGGCGAGCACGAGCCCTGCGAGCAGGGTGACGGCGGCCAGTACGACGCCCACCTTGAGGATCTGGATGTAGCCGGTGCCGCGCATGCCGCCGAACGCCGAGTAGCAGATCATCAGGGTTCCGCTGGCGACGGTGCAGCCGGTGAGCGCACCGTCCGGCAGTCCGAACATCGCGGTCATGACGTGCCCGGCGGTGGTGAGCTGCACCAGCAGGAGCGGTACGAGGACGACGAGCGTGGTGACGCCGAGCGCCCGGCGCACCGAGCGGTCGCCGAGCCGGTCGGCGAGGAAGTCGCCGAGGGTGAACACGCCCTTGCGGCGCATCCGTTCGGCGAGCACACGCATGACGAGGACGAGGGAGGCGACGGTGGCGAGCGCGAACAGCACCCCGTCGAATCCGGCGAGCGCGACGGAGCCGGTCGTGGAGAGCAGCGTGGCGGCGGAGATGTAGTCCCCCGCGATGGCGAGCCCGCCGCCCACGGGGCCGAGGGCGGCGCCGCCCGCGTAGAAGTGCTCCGGATCGTCCTGGTCGGCGGCGGCCAGTCCGCACAGGAGCAGGGAGACGGCGACGAACCCGAGAAAGATGACCACGGCGAGGGACCGGGCGTCGACGGCGCCGCTCATCGGTGGGACTCCGGTGCCGGAGGTGGTGGCGTGGAAGAAGACATGCCGGTTACGGCACCAGGTGACCGTGTCCGGGTACAGCGGCCGGCGCGGGGTGGGGGCGGGGGGACAGGGTGCCGGGGGGAGGTCTGTGC
>NZ_JBSHFH010000100.1:0-13270 GCF_053617235.1 Streptomyces sp. NPDC055749
CCCCTCCACCCCCTCTGTGTTGCGGTCTGGGGGCATCGTATTTTTTTAAACGCCCCCGCCCCCCCACACCCCACCCCCCCGCGAGGGGCCGGGGGAGTGCGCACTCCCGAGGCCCTTCGCTGTGCTGCGGCGTTCTGAGCCGCGTACCTGTGGGATCAGCCGAGCGGCAGGCCCTGGACGGGCAGTCCGCCCAGGCTGTCGGTCGGCAGGCCGCCGCCCACGGCGTCGGTGGGCAGGCCGCCCTCGGTCGCGGAACCGGCGGCCGAGCCGAGGATCTCTCCGGCGTGGCCCGCGGTCTGGCCCGCGGTCTCCTGGGCGGCGGGGGCGGCGACGGCGCCGGCCTGGCCGACGCTCCTGCCGGCGGCGGGGACGGCCGTACCGACGATCCTGCCGCCGGTCTCTCCGGCGGCCTGGGTGCCCTGCTGGGAGGCGCCGTCGATGGTGTTGCCGAGGCCGGCGCCGTCCAGGGCGGTCAGGCCGCCCAGGTTCGGGGTCTGCGGGAGGTCCGCGGCACCTGCTGCGCCGGCCGCACCGACCACGGGTGCCGCACCTGCGGCGATCAGCAGCGCGGCGCGGGCGATCCGACGGGTCAGGGGGAGGGACATGATGCTCCTTGGGCGGTGTTCAAGCAGTGATCGGACGCACTGACAACCGGTCCGGGGGCGGGGAAGGTTGCGGTGCGGCGAGGTAAAGACTGAGTAATGCGTCCGATAATCCGCAGGGGAAGAACCCGGGCAAACGATGTATTACGCAACCGTCGGCCGAACCGTCACTTCCCTGTGCGCGCAAGGGAATCGGAGCGGACGGGGGCACGCCGGAAGGAGGGGCGGAAGTGGCGTCCGGGTGAAGGTCCGGAAGGCCCGTACGGGTGACGGACCGTACTACTGCGCGAGCCGGATTCCGACCTCGGTGGTGCCCGGTTCGTCCTGCTCCGCACGTTCCGTGCGCCAGCCCTCACCGGCATTCCAGACCCGGCCCGCGTAGGAGACCTGGTCGATCCGCAGGGCCCCGGCCTGGGCGACCGCCCAGTGCGCCAGCTCCCAGCCGCGCTTCGGAGCCGAGCCCTCGTCGGACTTCAGGGCCGGCCGCACGGGCACCGCCACCGTGCCCGCTGCCCCCGGCCCCGCCGAGGGCGCCTCGGGGAGCACGTCCTTGCCGAAGGATCGCACCAGCTCGGCCCGGACCTTCCCGGTGTCACCGGGGCCGGTCGCCTCCGCGGTGCCGGGCGAACATTCCAGCGCGGCGGGCGCGCGCCCCGTCAGGGCCGCCGCCAGCAGCGCGGCATCCGGCTCGTGCTTCGCGTACGCCTGCGGAAAACCACTGCGTTGTACGCGCTGCGCGGCGACGGTCAGCGGCAGCCGCGAATAGCCGGGGACCTCCGCGAGGTGGTCGTAGAACTTCCCGGACGAGTACACCGGGTCCATGATCTGCCGCGGAGTGCCCCAGCCCTGCGAGGGGCGCTGCTGGAAGAGCCCGAGCGAGTCCCGGTCGCCGTGCTGGATATTGCGCAGCGCGGACTCCTGGAGCGCGGTCGCGAGCGCGATCGTCACCGCCCGCTCCGGCATACCGCGCGTGGTGCCGACGGCGGAGATCGTCGCGGCGTTGGCGGCCTGCTCGGGGCTCATCTCGTACGTGTGCCCCTCGCCCTCCGGCCCGTCGGCGGACCGGACGACGCAGCGCGGCGCCCCCTTGTTGCCGGAGACGTACTGCACGGCCAGATAGCCGGCCAGGGCCGTGAGCACGGCGAATGCGGCCGTGAGGCGCAGGAAGCGGCTACGGCCCGGGCGGGGGCTGGCGGAAGTGACGGTCCGGGGCACGTGGCCACGGTACTGGAGGTCCCGGGCGGCGTGACGGCGACGTCCCTTAGGGTCGTGGGCATGGCGGAAAGCAAGATCGACCTCACCCTGGACGGCCCCGCGCTCACAGCCCGGCTGGTCGACTTCCCGTCGGTCAGCGGGAACGAGAAGGCCCTGGCCGACGCGATCGAGGAGGCGCTGCGCGACCTCCCCCACCTGACCGTGGAGCGGTACGGCAACAACGTCGTGGCCAGGACGAACCTCGGCCGCGCCGAGCGCATCGTGCTGGCCGGGCACATCGACACCGTCCCCATTGCCGACAACGTCCCCTCCCGGCTGGACGAGAACGGTGTCCTGTGGGGGTGCGGAACCTCCGACATGAAGTCGGGCGTCGCCGTCCAGCTGCGGATCGCCGCGACCGTCCCCGAGCCCAACCGTGACCTGACGTTCATCTTCTACGACAACGAAGAGGTCGCCGCCGACCTCAACGGCCTCGGGCACGTGGCCGAGGCCCACCCCGACTGGCTCGACGGCGACTTCGCCATCCTGCTGGAGCCCTCCGAGGGCGAGATCGAGGGCGGCTGCCAGGGCACGCTGCGGGTCCTCCTGCGCACGGAGGGGGAGCGGGCGCACTCGGCGCGCAGCTGGATGGGGTCCAACGCGATCCACGCCGCGGCCCCGATCCTGGCCCGCCTCGCCGCGTACGAGCCGCGCAGGCCGGTCATCGACGGGCTGGAGTACCGCGAGGGCCTGAACGCCGTCGGAATCGAGGGCGGCGTCGCCACCAACGTCATCCCGGACGCCTGCACGGTCGTGGTCAATTACCGGTACGCCCCCGACCTCAGCGGCGAGGAGGCCGTCGCGCACGTCCACGAGGTCTTCGCGGACTGCGGCATCACCGAGATCGTCATCGACGACCACTCCGGCGCGGCGATGCCGGGCCTCTCGCACCCGGCGGCCGCGGCGTTCATGGAGGCCGTGGGCGGCACGGCCCGGCCCAAGTTCGGCTGGACGGACGTCTCCCGTTTCGGGGCGCTCGGGGTGCCCGCGGTGAACTACGGCCCCGGCAACCCGCTCTTCGCCCACAAGCGCGACGAGCACGTGGTGACCGAGCTGATCACCCACTGCGAGGAGCGCCTCCGCTCCTGGCTCACCAGCTGACTCATGGCATTCCCCTGCGCGTTACCTCCGCCGATCTACGCTGAGCCGACACAGGCACATTGCAGGTCGGCGGAGGGAGCAGGTCATGGGCAACCCGGAGGACGCACGGATCCCCGAGGGCGCGCAGGTCCCCGAAGGTGCGGTCACGCCTGAGGAACAGTGGCTCGGCCCCGTGGTGCGGCGCAGGGACCAGGTACAGCCGGGCACGACCGATCAGCGGCTGCTCGACACCGAGGGCGATTCCGAATGGGTGCACACCGACCCCTGGCGGGTCATGCGCATCCAGTCGGAGTTCGTGGAGGGATTCGGCGCCCTCGCCGAACTGCCGAGCGCCATCAGCGTCTTCGGCTCCGCCCGTACACCGGCCGGCGGCCCGGAGTACGAGGCGGGCGTACGGATCGGCAAGGCGCTGGTCGAAGCGGGCTTCGCGGTGATCACGGGCGGCGGACCCGGAGCGATGGAGGCCGCGAACAAGGGGGCCCGGGAGGCGAACGGCATCTCGGTCGGCCTCGGCATCGAGCTGCCCTACGAGTCCGGCCTCAACCCGCACGTCGACATCGGCGTCAACTTCCGCTACTTCTTCGTCCGCAAGACGATGTTCGTGAAGTACGCCCAGGGCTTCGTGGTCCTGCCGGGCGGCCTCGGCACCCTGGACGAACTCTTCGAGGCGCTGACCCTGGTCCAGACGGGCAAGGTGACCCGCTTCCCGATCGTGCTGTTCGGCACGGCGTACTGGAGCGGTCTCGTCGACTGGCTCCGGGACACGGTCGTGGCGCAGGGCAAGGCATCCGAGCGGGACCTGCTGCTCTTCCACGTGACGGACGACGTGGAGGAGGCGGTCATGCTGGTGACCAAGGAAGTCGGCCGGTAGGAGTGCGGGCGGGGCCCGGGGCTCCGCCCCGGGCCCCGGAACCGGACCGCTACGCCAGCCCCCGCCGCGCCACCGCCGGCGCCCGGTGACCCGCGACCGACGCCACCATGTCCAGCACCTGGCGCGTCTCCGCCACCTCGTGCACCCGGTACACCCGCGCGCCCAGCCACGCCGAAACGGCCGTCGTCGCCAGCGTGCCGATCACCCGTTCCTTGACCGGCCGGTCGAGCGTCTCGCCGACGAAGTCCTTGTTGGACAGCGATACGAGCACGGGCCACCCCGTCTCCGCCATCTCGCCCAGCCGCCGCGTGGCCTCCAGCGAGTGCCGGGTGTTCTTCCCGAAGTCGTGACCGGGGTCGATCATGATCCCGTCCGGCCTCACCCCGAGCTCCACGGCCCGCTCCGCCAGCCCCACGGTCACCCGCAGGATGTCCGCCATCACGTCCTCGTACTCGACCCGGTGCGGCCGGGTCCGCGGCTCCGCGCCGCCCGCGTGCGTGCACACAAGACCCGCTCCGTACCGCGCGGCGACCTCCGCGAGCTTCGGGTCGACGCCGCCCCACGCGTCGTTCAGCAGGTCGGCGCCGGCCTCGCAGACCGCCTCGCCCACGTCGTGCCGCCAGGTGTCCACGCTGATCACCACGTCCGGGTGGCGGCGCCGCACCTCGGCGACGAAGCCGACCGTACGGCGGGCCTCCTCCGCGGCGGTCACTTCCTCACCGGGACCCGCCTTCACCCCGCCGATGTCGATGATCGCCGCACCCTCCGAGACCGCCTGATCGACCCGGGTGAGCGCCGGCTCGTCGCGGAACGTCGCGCCCTGGTCGTAGAAGGAGTCTGGGGTCCGGTTCACGATCGCCATGATCACCGGATCGTGCGGACCGAATTCCCGCCGCCCGAGCCTGAGCGCACCGCTTCGCATCCCGTGTTTCCTCCTCAGTAGGTCGCCTGCGACCCTAACTGTCGGTGGCGCATGGCACGATCGGACCCGGACAGGTTTCCGCCCCCGGGGAGATGCGCGTGTTCTGGTACTTGCTGGTCACGATGGTCGTGGTGGTGGCCGCGGTCACGCTCGCGGTGGTCGGCGGAGGCGCCACCCCCGTCCTTCAGGACGTGCCGCCCGAGCGGCTCACCGACCCGCTGCCCACGACGCGCCCGGTCGGCCGCGCCGATGTCGAGGCGCTGCGGCTGCCGATGGCCCCCCGCGGTTACCGGATGGTGGACGTCGACGAGGCACTGGACCGCCTCGGCGCGGAGCTCGCCGAGAGGGACGCGCGGATCGCCGAGCTGGAATCGGCGCTCGCGGGAGCCCAGGCGACCGCGGTCAACGGCCCCGACCTCTTCAAGCACCAGGACCAGGAACCCGGGCAGCGGCCGGGCGAGGAGGACGAGCGATGAGCAGCGGAGCCGTACCCGCCGCCGACGGTGGCCTGCGCTGCCCCTGGGGCCTGTCCACCGACGACTACCTCGCCTACCACGACACCGAATGGGGCCGGCCCGTCCACGGCGACGACGCCCTGTTCGAGCGGCTGTGCCTGGAAGCGTTCCAGTCGGGCCTCTCCTGGCTGACGATCCTGCGCCGCCGCGAGGGCTTCCGCAGCGCCTTCGCCGGGTTCAAGATCCACGCGGTGGCGGAGTTCACCGATGCCGACAAGGAACGGCTCCTCGCCGACGCCGGCATCATCCGCAACCGGGCGAAGATCGACGCCACCCTCGCCAACGCCCAGGTGCTCGCGGGCTGGGGCGAGGGTGAACTGGACGCCCTGATCTGGTCGTACGCCCCCGACCCGGCGACCCGCCCCGCCCCCGGGTGCTCGGGGACGTGCCGGCGGTCACCCCGGAATCCACGGCGCTCGCCAAGGAGCTCAAGAAGCGGTCCATCCGCTTCATCGGCCCCACGACGGCCTACGCCCTGATGCAGGCGTGCGGCCTGGTCAACGACCACCTGGCCGACTGCGTCTCCCGGGGCGACACGCTCTAGCGGCCCAGGTACTTCGGACGCTCCTTCGCCAGGAAGGCCCTCACGGCGATCGTGTGGTCCTGCGACGCGCCCGCCCGGGTCTGGAGTTCGTCCTCCTTCTCCAGCGTCTCCACGAGCGGGTGAGCCGCGCCATAGGCCATCGACGCCTTGAGCGAGGCGTACGCGACCGTCGGACCGTCCGCCAGGGCGCGGGCCACCGCCGCGGCCTCCTTCGCCAGATCGGCGGCGGGCACGACCTTGTTCGCGATGCCCAGGTCGTACGCCTCCTGCGCGGAGACCGAGCGCGGGAAGAAGAGCAGGTCGGCGGCGCGGCTCTGGCCGATCAGCCGCGGCAGCGTCCAGGAGACCCCGGAGTCGGCGGTGAGGGCGACACCCGCGAAGGAGGTGTTGAACGCCGCCGTGTCGGCCACCACGCGGTAGTCGGCGGCGAGTGCGAAGCCGAAGCCCGCCCCGGCGGCGACACCGTTGACCCCGGCGACGACGGGCTTCTCCATCTCGGTCAGCGCCCGCACGATGGGGTTGTAGTGCTCCTGCACGGTGCTCAGCGCGTTGCCGCCGCCCTCACTGGCCTCCGCGAGTTTGGAGACGTGCTCCTTGAGGTCCTGGCCGACGCAGAAGGCGCGCCCGGTGGCCGTGAGCAGAACCGCGCGCACCGCGCTGTCGGCCGCCGCGTCCCGCAGCGCGTCCCGCAGGGCGACCTTGGCCTCGGTGTTCATGGCGTTCATCGCGTCGGGACGGTTGATGGTGATCGTCGCGAGCCCGTCGCTCACGTCCATGAGCACGGTGTCCGCCATGGTGTCGGCCATTCTGATGTCCCCTTACGGCTCCGGGATTGTGCCTGTCCAGGCAAGCATGGCCGACTTCGGGCGGCGCGGGCATGTGACCTGCGTCTAACAATTGGCTCTCACCTGGGGGCCGAAGGCGGCGCAGTATCGCAGCCGGATCGACGAATTGGGTGGTTTTGAGAGAGCGCGTTGCGCAAGCGATGCCGACCGATGTTGGTCATCGGGGTCTTTGATGCGGGATAATGGCCAAGAAGCAATGTGTTCGATGCCGGTGAGGCAGCGCCTGTCATGGGGCCGCCGGTTGCGATGAGCTGGTTTCAGGAAGGGGAACGAGCATGGCGGCCATGAAGCCGCGGACGGGCGACGGCCCGCTCGAGGTGACAAAGGAGGGGCGGGGCATTGTCATGCGCGTTCCGCTCGAAGGCGGCGGTCGGCTTGTCGTCGAGCTGACGCCGGACGAAGCCGATGCACTCGGCGATGCCCTCAAGAAGGTCGTCGGCTGACGCAGAGACGCCTAATCACTTCGCGACTGCCCCGGCACGGACTCCGTGCCGGGGCAGTCGTGTTGAGAAGCCGTCGTGCTGAGAAGGCGTACCGAATCGGGAAGCCGTACCGGACCTGACCCGCTCAGCCCCGGCGGACCGCGCAGAGCAGTCCGTCGCCGACCGGCAGCAGCGTCGCCATCAGCTCCTGGCTCTCCCGCACGGCGCGCAGCAGCTCACGCAGCCGCAGCACCTCGGCGGGCTGGGCAGCCGAGTCGACCGTACGGCCGTCCGCGAACATGCCCTCGAAACAGACCAGACCGCCCGGTCGCAGCAGGCGCAACGATTCAGCGAGGCAGTCGAGGCTCTCCAGCCGGTCGCCGTCGCAGAAAACGAGGTCGTAGCCGCCGTCGGCGAGGCGCGGCAGTACGTCCAGGGCGCGCCCAGGGATGAAGCGTGCCCGGTTCGTGGCGAAGCCCGCCGCGCGGAACGCCTGGCGGGCGAACTGCTGACGCTCCGGCTCGGGGTCGACCGTGGTCAGTACGCCGTCCGGACGCATTCCGTGCAGCAGATAGATGCCGGACACGCCGGTGCCGGTGCCGATCTCGGCCACCGCTTTGGCGTCCGCGGTGGCAGCGAGCAGGCGCAGCGCGGCGCCGGTGCCCGGGGACACCGAGCGGAGCCCTGTCTCGCGGGCCCGTTCCCGGGCCCAGCGCAGGGCTTCGTCCTCGGCGACAAAGGCGTCGGCGAACGCCCAGCTCGTCTGCCGGTTGGCGGTAATGACCCTCTCCTGTCCCCGTAGTTGGCGCACCGGTGACTGTATCCGCTGAACCCGGGAACCCGCAGATGGGACCGGGCGTTATGCAAGGACAGGGGAAAGCGCCTGGACCGGGCCCGCGGATCGGACCCGGAATCCTGCGCCCCGGGGCCGGTGCGGCCCCGCCCCCAGCAGGAAAAAGGCTTATCCGGAGCTAACGGGCGAGGTGGCTATGGTAGGGGCTCCACTGGACACCACCAGAGCCGACAGGGGAGGTGCGGCTGCGCCTGTGGACCGGGGAGGAGTGCTGAGGCGCTTCCTCATCAGGTCGGCGGGTGAGCCGAAATCCGTGACCAACATTGCTGACCGTTCTTCCAACGTTTCCGCACCCACCGCGACGTTCGCCTCGGATGCGGAATCCCAGGCGTGGACCCCGCCCTCATGGGAAGAGATCGTCAGCACGCACAGCGGTCGCGTGTACCGCCTTGCCTACCGGCTGACGGGCAACCAGCACGATGCCGAGGACCTCACGCAGGAAGTCTTCGTCCGTGTCTTCCGGTCGCTCTCGACGTACACGCCCGGCACCTTCGAGGGCTGGCTGCACCGCATCACGACCAATCTCTTCCTGGACATGGTCCGCCGCAAGCAGCGGATCCGTTTCGACTCCCTCGGCGACGACGCGGCCGAGCGGCTGCCGAGCCGTGAGCCGTCCCCGCAGCAGGTATTCAACGACACCCACTTCGACGCGGACGTCCAGCAGGCGCTGGACACCCTCGCGCCCGAATTCCGTGCGGCGGTCGTGCTCTGCGACATCGAAGGACTCTCGTACGAGGAGATCGCCGCGACACTCGGCGTGAAGCTCGGCACCGTGCGCAGCCGGATCCACCGCGGGCGCTCCCACCTGCGCAAGGCACTCAAGCACCGTTCGCCCGAGGCCCGCGCCGAGCAGCGCTCCCTGGCGGACGCGGTCCTGGCAGGGGAGGTAGGACCGGCGTGAGTGGCACAGGTCCGACCCCCGCGGAACAGCATCTGGGGGACCGGCTCGCCGCGCTTGTCGACGGCGAGCTGAAACACGACGCCCGTGAGCGGGTCCTGGCCCACTTGGCGACCTGTCCCAAGTGCAAGGCCGAGGCCGACGCCCAGCGGCGCCTCAAGAGTGTCTTCGCGCAGTCCGCCCCTCCTTCGCCCTCCGAAGGCTTCCTTGCCCGTCTGCAGGGCCTTCCCGGCGGCCCTGGCGGCGACTCCGGTCCCGGCGGACCGTTCGGTGGCGGCGGCGGTCGCTTCGCCGACGGACTCTTCCCGGTGATGGGGCCTTCCGGCGGGCACACCGACACACCGTCCGGACCCGGGCCGCTCGACGGCTTCGGCTACCTTCCCACCGTGCACGGCTCCACCGCCGTCCTTACCGGTGGCCCGGCCGGCTCCTCCTTCCGGATACACGAGGTGGGCCGGGATGCCGACCGTTCGCCGTGGCGGGGACGCAGGTTCGCGTTCGCGGCGGCCAGCGCCGTCTCGCTCGCGGCCATCGCCCTGGGCGGCACGCTTCCGCTCGACTCCACGTCCGAGTCCCCGTTCCGCGCCGAGGGCGCCGGCAGCAATGTCACCCCGCTCGACGCCGAAGCACGGGCCGAGAGCGGTGACGAGGCCGCCAACCGCCGGGGCGGAGGCGGCGCGCTCGCGCTGAGCGGTGAATCCCCGGCTGCGTCGTCTGCCTCGTCGAGCCCCTCGGTCTCCGCGTCCCCGGCCGTCGCACCCGCGGTCGCACCCCCCGTGTTCGCCGCGGCTCCGTCCCTGCTCAGTGCCTCGCACTTCGCCGGGCACACCTTCGCGCTCCCCGTCCTGAACGTGTCCGTGCCACCGCTCATACGCCCGACGGGAAGCAGTCCGCTGCTCACCGCTTCGATCGGCGGCACCGCCCCTGTGGAACCGACCGAGCCCACGTCGACGGCCTCGGCTTTCCCTCCCCCCACCGATCACGCACTGCCGCTTCACCCCCGGCGCTGACGGGGACGCCGGCAGGGACCTGCGCAGAGATTCGCAAACCTGGTTGAATTCCGGGAGGGACGCCCCTGTGGGGACGTGCAGAGGCCAGTTGCGGGGAGATCATGGACGACGGGAAGCCCACCGGGCCGAAGGCGAAGTGGTGGAGCCGCCCCACGACGGGGCGCACCGACCACAGTGAGCCGGAGGTGATCCCGGAGGCCGCGCCTCCCACTCCCGAAGCGGCCGAGGAAGCGGCCGGGCGGATACCCGCGGTACCGACCGCGCAGCCTGCCGCACCGACCGCGCCGCCCGCAGGGGAACCGCACACGCCCGTCGTGGAATCGCACGCGCCCGCCGGGGAACCGCTTATGCCCTCCCCGCGCGCGCAGCCGCTGCACGCACCCGACGAGTACAGCACCCCGCCCTACGGCGGGCCCGGACCGTGGGCACCCGCGCCGCCCGTGCAGCGCCCCGTACAGACCCCGGCCCACGGAACCCCCGTACCGCCGCCGTACGCGGGCACGAACGGCCACGGGATCGCCACCGACCCCGGCCCTGTTCCCGCCTTCGCGCCTCCGCAGCAGCCCCAGCAGCCACAACCCCACGTGCAGCAGCCCCCGCAGATCCAGCAGCCCCCGCAGATCCAGCAGCCCCCGCAGATCCAGCAGCCCCCGCAGCTCCAGGGGACCCATCCCCAGCCGCCCACGCCCTCGCAGTGGCTCCAGTACGACCCGTGGGGCGCGCCCCGCCAGCCGTTGAGCGCCCCCGCCCTGCCCCTCGGGCCCGACGGCGGGCGCAGGAAGCGCCGACGGGGCTCCGCGCTCATCGGGATCATGCTGATCGCGCTGATCGCGGGCGGCATCGGCGGCGGCATCGGCGCCTATGCCGAGCGCAACGGCGGTCTGACCACCGTCGAGCTCCCGCAGGCCGGACGGGACAGCGGTGGCCGCGCCCCCGACAGCGTCGCCGGAATCGCCGCCAGCGCCCTGCCCAGCGTGGTCACCCTCCATGTCAGCGGCGCGGGGGAGTCGGGCACGGGCACGGGCTTCGTCCTCGACGCCGACGGACACATCCTCACCAACAACCACGTCGTCGCCCCCGCGGGCGCCAACGGCGACATCACGGTCACGTTCAGCGGCGGAGAGACCGCGAGCGCCGAGATCGTCGGCAAGGACAGCGGCTACGACCTGGCCGTCGTCAAGGTCAAGGGCGTCACCGGGCTCAAGCCGCTCCCCCTCGGCAACTCCGACAACGTGCGGGTCGGAGACCCGGTGGTGGCCATCGGGGCCCCCTTCGACCTGTCCAACACGGTCACCTCCGGCATCATCAGCGCCAAGGAGCGGCCCATCACCGCGGGCGGCGAGAAGGGCGACGGCACCGACGTCAGCTACGTCGACGCGATCCAGACCGACGCCCCGATCAACCCCGGCAACTCCGGCGGCCCGCTCGTCGACTCCCAGGCGCACGTCATCGGTATCAACAGCGCCATCCGGGCCGCGGACAGCGGCACCGGCCTGGAGGGCGGCCAGTCCGGTTCCATCGGCCTCGGCTTCGCGATACCCATCAACCAGGGCAAGCGCGTCGCCGAGGAGCTGATCAACACCGGCAGGGCGACTCATCCGGTGATCGGCGTGACGCTGGACATGAAGTACGCGGGAGACGGCGCCAAGGTCGGCACGAAGGGCGCCGACGGCGGTTCAGCCGTCACCTCGGGCGGCCCCGGGGCCAAGGCGGGCATCAGGCCGGGCGACATCATCACCGAGGTCGACGGCGCGCGGGTGCACAGCGGCGAGGAGCTGATCGTCAAGATCCGCGCCCACCGCCCCGGCGACCGGCTCGGCCTCAAACTGACCCGTGGTGGTAAAGACCTGTCCATGACGGTCACACTCGGCTCGGCAAGCGGCACGTAACGGCCACCGGGAGGTACCGCCCGGACAGCTTCGACGGGTACCGTTGAGCGAGTCCGGGCCCATTCGACCTGGTGGCGGAGAACACGCGGCGAGCACGCGGAGAACACGAGGAGCAACAAGGTGTTCAATGACATTGGCGCACTCGAGCTGCTGACGCTCGTGGTTCTCGCCGTGCTGGTCTTCGGCCCGGAGAAGCTGCCGAAGGTCATCCAGGACGTCACCCGCACCATCCGCAAGATCCGCGAGTTCTCGGACAGCGCGAAGGAAGACATCCGCTCGGAGCTCGGTCCGCAGTTCAAGGACTTCGAGTTCGAGGATCTCAACCCCAAGACGTTCGTCCGCAAGCAGCTCATGGACGGCGACGACGAGCTTGGTCTGAAGGACATCCGCGAGAGCTTCGACCTCCGCAAGGAGATGGCCGAGGTCACCGACGCGGTGAACGGCCGCGAGAGCGTGTCGTCCGCTTCGTCCACCGGCGCGGCGAACGGCTCGGCGAAGGCATCGGCCGACCCGGCCACCACGCCCGATCTGCTCAAGAAGCCCGCGCAGCCCGCCAAGGACGACCGTCCGCCGTTCGACGCCGACGCCACCTGATACCCCGCCAATCCCGACTCGTCCGGACGGTATGGCTATTCTCCATCTGTCCGGTTGCGAGGATGCCCACCCCGTGAAGGGGCGGGCCGCTCCGGATCTTTGACAGATCGAGGAGGCGGCCGGGCAGATGGAGACGACGAGTCGGGTAGGGGCGGATGGTGCGCCCAGCACAGTCACCGCAGAGGGGGTGCCGGCGGCCCGGCGTACGGTCGACGGCTATCTGCAGGCGCCCTTTCCCTGGTATGGACTGGACGAGGCCTTCGCGGGCCCGCGCTGGCTGATGCAGGTCGGCACCGCGGCGGACGGCACGGTGCAGCACGGTTCCATCGGTCACGGCGACGAGCCGTCGGTGCGGACCGACGGGAGCGCCGAGAAGGAGAGATTCGCGGTCGTCGTGACCGTGGCCGCGAGCCCGGTGCGGCGCAGCGGTGACGGTACGGGCGTCCTGGACGCCACCACGGTCTCCTCGGCGGCCTGGCTCGCCGGGTCGGGACTGCTCTCGTACACCTGGCCGCCGCAGCTGGACCACACGCTGCGCGACGACTGGCTGGACCAGCAGACCGAGACCGCCTTCGAGCTCGCCGACGAACTGGGCGGTGCGCCCTGGTCGACGCTGTCGCTCCCGGTGGACGGCGTTCCGGTGGAGTTCCACTACCGCGAGTCCGAGTTCGGCTGGGTGCTGGCCGGTTCGGCGCACAACGGCGTCCACATCGGGGCGTACGGGCGCGGGATGAGCGCTTACGGGCTGGGCTTCTCGGTGATCGCGGACATCGCCGCGTACACCTGACAGGGCCTGCCCCACTGGGACGAGGTGAGGGGGGCGGTCTCCGTGGAGACCGCCCCCCACACACCGTGAGCTTCCCGCCCCGCAGCACGTGGTTCGCGGGGTGTTCCCCAGGGGCATGCCGGTCAGGCCGCGCGTACGGCCACCCAGCATCTGGGCGATGGCG
>NZ_JBSHFH010000101.1:0-13133 GCF_053617235.1 Streptomyces sp. NPDC055749
TTCACCGAGGTGTTCTGGGCGTCCCTGCACGGCCTGGCCACCCTGACCCGGGCGGGACGGCTGCCGCCGGAGGACACCGCGCAGAGGGTGGAGCTACTGGTGGACCGGCTCGCCGTGGTCTGACACACACCCCGGCGGGCACGCAGCCGGGGCGTCCTCGTCGAGGCGCTGAGCCCGCTGAGGTGACGCGGTGCCACTTCGGGGCAGGCCGTGGGGGCCGCTCATCGTGGAAAGCGAACGGCCTTCCACCGCACCACCACAACGGTCGGTGGCACAATCCGCTGATGACCTCAGAGGCAATGATCAACGCAGCGGACGCGGGCACCTGGAAACTGGGCGACCTCCCGGTCAACCGCATCGGATTCGGTGCCATGCGCCTCACGCAGAACGGCGACGCACTCACCGCGACCGCCATACCGAGCGACCGCGGGCGCGCGATCAGCGTGCTGCGCCGTGCGATCGAGCTCGGCGTGAACCACATCGACACGGCCGCCTTCTACTTCTCAGCACTGCGTTCCGCCAACGAGCTGATCAACAGCGCGCTCGCCCCCTACTCCGACGACCTCGTCATCGTCACCAAGGTCGGCCCGGGCCGGGACCCCTCGGGCGAGTGGATCGATCACGCCACACCGGAGCAACTGCGCGGGCAGGTCGAGGAGAACCTGCGCCAGCTCGGCCGCGACCACCTCGACGTCGTGAACCTCCGCATCCTCGGCACCCATTCGATCGCCGAGCGTTTCGGGGCACTGGCCCAACTGCGCGAAGAGGGCCTCATCCGCCACCTCGGGCTCTCCAACATCACCTCCGAGCACCTCACCGAGGCCCAGGCCATCGCCCCGGTCGTGTGCGTACAAAACCCGTACGGCATCGGCGCGAGCCCCGAACAGGAAGCGCTTCTGCGCAGGTGCGGTGAGGAGGGGATCGCCTTCGTCCCCTTCTATGCGATCGCGGGCGCCCGACGCGAGCGGGGCGCGGACGCGGGTACGGCGGAGAGCGATCAGGTGCAGGCCGTCGCCCGCGCGCACGGGGTGACGACCGCGCAGATCCGGCTGGCGTGGACCCTGCACCGCGGACCGCACGTCCTGGCCATCCCCGGCACCGGCAACCCGGACCACCTGGCCGACAACGTCGCCGCCGGCGCGCTCAAGCTCTCCGAGGACGAGATGGCCCTGCTCACCACCTCATGACCGAACTCGGCAGCCTCCTCCGCTGGAACCTCTTCACCGGCGGCCGGCCGACACCGTCACTCCCCACGCCCCCTTCCCGCACAGCGCTCTGACGACACGTCGGCCGAAGTCCACCGGCGCGTCAACGGCTCTCGAACGGCGCGTACGAATCCCAGTCCTGGGGCGAACGCTGCAACCGCATCAGGAACCCAAGGCCATCTTCGTTGCTCGTGGTCACACCCCGTGATACACAGAGTAACCATGCATATGCACGCAGATGCCGGAACGAGCCGCAGGTCAGGGTGGTCGTCCCGGTCAAACGTGCGAGATCCGGGTAAAGAGACACGGGAAGGCGTCGTACGGGCGCGGTTTCATCAGCGAAGATAGAAGGCGACCCGTGCCGGACGGCACGGGCGGCGAACTACCCAACAGGGGCGGTGACTTACATGATCCTGGCAGCTGAAAAGGGCGACATCACCACCATCATCGGCGGAATCGCCCCGGACTGGGGGCCGTTCGGGACCCTCGGCAACGAGGCGCGCATCATGATCGAGGTGGTGATGGCCGTAGCCATCCTGCTCTGTCTCGGCATCGCCATCTGGGGCGCGGCCAAGCAGCGCATCGGGGCCACGGCCTTGCGCGACACCTTCAGCGCGGAACAGGGCAAGGGCCTGATCGTGGCCGGACTGACGGGCGTGTTCATCATCGGATCGCTCGGCACCCTGTTCACGATTGTGTACGGCATGGCCGTCTGACCCGACGCCCCGTCCGTTCCACCCCGGGCCGTCCCAGCCCGCCTCACACCATCCGTCCGTCGTGCCCACCGGCTGAGGTTGCGTCTCCCTGATGTCCAGTCACCACACCGCGCACGCGCGGCAACCAGCACAGCTACCGTCGTACTACGCGGCACTGCAGACGGCTGAGGGGGCTTACGCGGCATGAGCCAGGGCGACGATCACGGTTACGGCGGCGACTCGGGCGGTCGGGGCGACGACCCGTACAGCACGCTGGGCGGCACCCGGCAGACCCGCACGCGCCTCCCCGACGGCGAGAGCGGCGACCACGGCCGCCGCCCCGCCCGCAACTCCCGCTCCCTCGTCATGGTGGTCGGCGTGGTCGTCCTCCTGATCGCCGCGATCGCGTTCGCGAACCGTGGCGGAGGCAGTGAGGGCGAGGGGTCCGGCGGCACCGCGAAGGAACCGGGCACCACGGGCACCGGCCCGACGGCACCCACAGGCACCAAGCCGGTCACGGGCAAGAACGGCACGATCGCCTCGGGCTTCGCACACGACGAGCAGGGGGCGCAGAGCGCGGCGGCGAATTATGCGGTGGCGCTGGTATCTGCGGAGATCCTCAAGCCCGATCGCCGGGGCGAGATCGTTCGCCAGATCTTCGTCGCGGAACGGGTCGGTGAACTGGAGACCAAGTTCAACAAGGCGTACAGCAGTGAGTTCCTCGACAAGGTCGGGCTCGACGAGAACGGCAATGCGGCCGAAGGCCTGACCTACGTCTCACGAACCGCGCCAGTCGGCACCAAGGTGACCACGTACTCGGCCACCTCCGCCACCGTCGAGGTCTGGTGCACCGGCGTGTTCGGCACTGCGGGTGTCAGTTCCACCAATCCGGTGAGCAACGACTGGTTCACCATGACCCTGAAGCTCCAGTGGGCGAGTGATGACTGGAAGGTCGACAGCTTCGCCCAGAAGGAGGGCCCTGCTCCGGTCAACACCGACCGCACGGCTTCCAATGCTGACGAGATCGCCAGGGCAGTCGAGGAGTACGGAGGGTTCACGTATGCCCGCTAGCACACGGCACGTACTCAAGATCGGCTCGGTCCTCGCCGCTGCTCAGGCGGCGCTGGTGATCCTGGCGACTCGCGCTGCTGCTGCCCCGACGCCGACCCCGACCCCGTCCGACAAGGACAACTGCGACCTCATCGTCGGCCCCGCCAGGGACTACTGCGAAACCGACAACGTCGGCGGCTCCGCCCGCCGCGCCCCCACCACCACAGACGACCCCCTCGACCCCCTCTCCTCCCTCGCCCGCGGATGCGCCGACGCCGCCGCCTGGATCGTCGGCAAGCTCAGCGAGGCCGTGAAGAGCACGGCGAACGTCGACTTCACCAACACCACGTTCCTCCAGCAGTACGCGGTCGTCTTCGCCGCATCCACCGTCCTGACCCTCGTCCTGTGGCTGCTCGCCGTGGCCAAGCGCGCCATTCGTGGTGTGCCACTGGCCACCGCGGTCTCCGAGGCGGTCGGCTTCCTGTGGCTGACCGTCCTCGCCTCCGCCTTCACGCCGCTCATCCTCTACACGATCGTCTCCGCCACCGACGGCGTCACCGAGGTCATCTCCTCCGCGACCGGCGGGCAGGCGGACGTCTTCTTCGGATCGTTCGCCGAGGCCCTCAAGAAGGGCGAGGACATCGGCGGCGGACCGATCATGCTGATCGTCGTCTCGCTCGTATCGATCCTCGCCGCCGGCGTCCTGTGGCTGGAGCTCGTGATCCGGGCCGCCCTGCTCTACGTGGGCGCGCTCCTCGGCGTCGTCGTCTACGCCGGGCTCGTCGACAAGAACATGTGGGGCCACGTCCGCCGCTGGGCAGGCATCATGATCGCGGTGATCATGGTCAAGCCGGTCATCGTCATCGTGCTCGGCCTCGCCGGCGCGCTCTCGCAGGACGAAGGCCCGGACGCCTTCTCCGCCGTCGTCTCCGGCCTCTCCATCATCCTGCTGGCCATCTTCGCCTCCGCCATGATCTACCGCTTCGTCCCAGGCTTCGGCGACGAGATCCAGGGCGCCCGTACCAACCGCAAGCAGGCCACCGACGGCTCCCAGGCCGCCGCCCTGATCAGTTCCCCCGCCGCCCTCGTCTCCCAGGGCATCAAGACCCACAGCGGCCGGAACGACCAGAACAGCGGCGGAGGCGGGGGCGGGGGCGGCGGAGGCCGATCCGCCAACCCGGCCAGCGGCGGCGTCGCCGCGCACAGCTCCCGCAGTACCGGTGGAAGCGGCGCGCCCGCCCCCCGCAGTGGTTCCGGTCCCACGTCCGGAACCCCCCACAGCAGCCGCTCCCCCCGGGGCGGCGGTTCAGGCAGCACAGGTAACAACAGCACAGGAGGTGGAGGGCGTTGACGACTCAGTCCCACACCATCGCGCCCCGCCGTACGTATCTCATCGGCCGCGCCAGGCCCAACGCCATCGTCGGCAAGAACCGCGAGACCGGCGAGATCGCCCTGATCATCGGCGGCGCGTTCCTCGGCATGATGAGCGGGCTGATCGTCCCCGTCCTGTCCCTGCGGATCGTGGCGCTCGTGGGCTTCCCGCTGCTGGCCCTCGCCATCGTGTACGTCCCGTACAAGCACCGGACGTTCTACAAATGGTTCGAGATCAACCGCAGCTTCAAGCGGTCCCTGCGCCGGGGCACCGCCTACCGTTCCACCGCCATGGAGGCCGGCGTCAGCGCCGACGGCCGTGAGGTCGAGATCGGCCCGCCCCCCGGCATCGGCCGGATCAGCTGGCTCGCGGCGCCCTTCGGGCCCGACGAGATCGCCGTACTGCTCCACGCCGACCGGCGTACGGTCACCGCCGCCATCGAGATCGAGGGCCCCGGCGTCGGCCTGCGCGACAGCGAGGACCAGGAGGCCCTGGTCGACCGGTTCGGCACCCTCCTCAAGCACGTGGCGAACGGCGACGGCTTCGTGACCCGCCTCCAGATGCTGGCCCGTACGCTCCCCGCCGACCCCGACGCGCACGCCAAGGACGTCGCCCAGCGCGGCGACAAGACGTCCCCCGGCTGGCTCCAGGAGTCCTACGACCAGCTCCAGTCGATGGTCTCCACCTCCAGCGAGCAGCACCGCGCCTACCTCGTCGCCTGCATGCACTACAGCCGCGAACTGGCCGCCGAGGCCAACGCCATGGCCCGAGCCGCCCGCCCGCACGGCGGTCGCAAGCTCGACCGCGACTCGGGTCTCGCCGTCGTCATGGCGCGCGAGCTCACCGACATCTGCGCCCGCCTCGCCGAAGCCGACATCCGGGTACGCCAGCCGCTCGGCCAGAGCCGCCTCGCCTCCCTCGTGCACTCCATGTACGACCCCGACCACCCCATCGACCACATCCAGGCGATGACGAAGCGCAACGCCTGGCCGGCCGAACTGGACGCCGTCGAGCCGACGTTCCTCCAGGCCAAGACCCGCGAGTCCACCACCCGCGCCCCCTGGTGCCACGCCACGGCCTGGGTGAAGGAGTGGCCGATGACGCCCGTCGGCGTCAACTTCCTGGCCCCTCTCCTCGTACACACCCCGGACGTCATCCGCACGGTCGCGGTCTGCATGGACCTCGAACCCACCGAGGTCGCCATCGAGCGCATGCTGACGGAGAAGACGAACGACGAGGCCGAGGCGAGCCGCCAGGCCAAGATGAACCGCACGGTCGACCCGCGCGACATCGCGGCCCACGGACGACTCGACCAGCGGGGTGAAGATCTGGCCAGCGGCGCGGCCGGAGTGAACCTGGTGGGGTACATCACCGTGTCGTCCCGTTCACCCGAAGCCCTCGCCCGCGACAAGCGGACGATCCGGGCCTCGGCCGGCAAGTCCTATCTGAAGCTGGAGTGGTGCGACCGTGAGCACCACCGCGCCTTCGTGAACACCCTGCCGTTCGCCACCGGCATCCGCCGATAACCATGAACAAGTAGCCGAGTTCCTCGATACCGAGAGGGAGGTCATTCACGCCATGCGAGATCCGCTGTCCGCGTTGTCGGACGCCTTTACCGCCTTCCTCTTCGGGAAGGTCGAGACGACCCGGCTCCCCGTCCGTACGTCGACGGGCCAGGCCCAGGCCGTCTACCTGCCGACCGCCGCCCCCGGCCTCGGCGACTCCGGCGTGATCATCGGGCGCGAGGTGTACTCCGGCAAGGGGTACATCTACGACCCCTTCCAGCTGTACGGCCAGCAGCTCCCGGCCCCGCACTGGCTGGTGCTCGGCGAGTCCGGCAACGGCAAGTCCGCGCTGGAGAAGACGTACGTGCTCCGCCAGCTCCGCTTCCGCGACCGTCAGGTCGTCGTCCTGGACGCCCAGGGCGAGGACGGGGTCGGCGAGTGGAACCTCATCGCCCAGGAGCTGGGCATAACCCCCATCCGGCTCGACCCGACCGCCGCCCTCAACGGCGGCATCCGCCTCAACCCGCTCGACCCGGCGATCACCACGACGGGCCAGCTCGCCCTGCTCCGTACGATCATCGAAGTCGCGATGGGCCACGGACTCGACGAGCGCTCCGGCTTCGCGCTGAAGGTCGCCCACGCGTTCGTGAACGAGACCATCACCGACCGGCAGCCGGTCCTCATGGACATCGTGGAGCAACTGCGCCACCCGAAGCCCGAGTCCGCCGAGGCGATGAACGTCGACATAGACGACGTACGGGCCTGGGGCCTGGACGTCGCCCTCGTCCTGGACCGGCTGGTCGACGGTGACCTGCGCGGCATGTTCGACGGTCCGACGACGGTCGGCATCGACCTCGACGCGCCGCTGATCGTCTTCGACCTCTCGCACATCGACCGCAACTCGATCGCGATGCCGATCCTGATGGCGATCGTCGGCGTGTGGCTTGAGCACACCTGGATCAGGCCCGACCGCAAGAAGCGCATCTTCCTGGTCGAAGAGGCCTGGCACATCATCAACTCGCCCTTCGTGGCACAGCTCTTCCAGCGGCTGCTGAAGTTCGGCCGACGGCTGGGGCTGTCCTTCGTCGCCGTCGTCCACCACCTCAGCGACGTGGTCGACGGGGCCGCCGCCCGGGAAGCGGCGGCCATCCTCAAGATGGCGTCGACACGCACGATCTACGCGCAGAAGGCCGACGAGGCGAGAGCGACCGGGAAGGTGATCGGCCTGCCCAGGTGGGCGGTCGAGATCATCCCGACACTGACGCCGGGCATCGCGGTGTGGGACGTCAACGGCAACGTGCAGGTGGTCAAACACCTGATCACCGAGGCGGAACGGCCCCTGGTCTTCACGGACCGCGCGATGACCGAGGGCTCCGCGAACGACCTGCTCCCCGAGGACGTACTGGCCGCGGAGCTGGAGGCGGAGCAACGCGCGGTCCGGATGGAGCACCAGCAGCGGATGAACGAGTCGTCCGAGTCAACGGTGGCCTGAGATGGCGGGAAGCGCGTCGAACAGGGAGGCACGCGGCACCGGCGGCCTTCCGGACGGGATGCTGATCGGCCTCCTGGCCCTCCTGTTCGGTCTGACGGTCCTGGGCTGGACGGCCACCGGTCTCGCCGGCCTGTTCGCCCACGGCGCCTGGCCGCAGGGGGTCACGTTCACGCAGACCCCGCTGGCCCTGCGCGCACTGGCCACCGATCCGCAGAACCTCCCCGGCGCCTGGCCCGCCACCCCGGCGGGCGAGCTCTCCGGGTACGGGCTGTTCTGGGGCCTGTTCATCGGCGAGCTGATGGTGCTCGTGGTGCTGACGGTGTTCGTGCTCGGGGCAGTGGCCCGCTGGCGCGTCGTACGGGCGAACCGCCGCGAGGAGCTGCACGAGCAGCGGGCCCGGGGCGGGGATGTTCCTGCGGCGGCACCGGTACGGGAGCAGGCAGCGCCGCCGGTACAGGAACAGCCGACCCCAGCACCGGCCCCCATAGCGTCCGCCACCCCCGCCACTCCCGTAACCCCCACCCCCCTCACCCCCACCGTCCTAGTCCCCTCCCCCCGCACCCCCCTCCTCCTCTACGGCCCCGCGGCCACCCGTCGCCCCACAGCCGTCCAGGCCATCCACGACGCGGCGGGCCCCGTCCTCGTCGTCACATCCGACCCCACGGTCTGGGCCGAGACGAAGGACGCCCGCGGCAAGCTCGGCCCGGTCCTCGTCTACGACCCCGGCCACCTCTGCGACACCCCGGCCCGTCTCCACTGGTCCCCGACCACCGGCTGCGAGGAGCCCGATGTGGCCGCGGCCCGCGCCACCGCCCTCCTCGCCCCCGTCAGGCCGCAGGCCCGCATGGACGCTGCGACGGCGGACACCGCGGAAACGCTCCTCAAGTGCTGGCTGCACGCCGCCGCCGTCGACGGCCGCCCCTTCCGCCAGGTCCACCGCTGGGCGCTCGGCGGCAACGCCCACGAGGCCGTACGACTCCTCCGTACGCACCCGAAGGCCATCTCCGGGATGGCCGGCCTGCTGGAGTCCGCGCTCACCGGTTATCCCGAACGCCGGGAGCTGGCACAGGAGCTGACGGTACGGGCCTTGGCGGCCCTGTCCTCGGTCCACATCCGCGAGGCGTGCACACCGAACCGCGCGGATTCGCTCGCACTGGAATCTTTTACGGGTGAAGGGGGAACGCTGTATGTGGTCGGTGAACCCATCGAGGATCCCCGCTCCCGCCCCGGTGCAATGCCCCTGCTCACTGCACTGTCCTCATACGTGGTCGAGCACGGCCGCCGCATGGCCGCACGGTCAACCGACGGTCGGCTCGACCCACCAATGACACTCGTCCTCGACGACGTCGCCGCGGTCGCTCCGCTGCCCCGGCTTCCGGAGCTGCTGTCGACCGGCCAGGACCAGGGCCTGGCGACCCTGGTCCTGCTCCGCTCCCAGGAACAGGGCCGCGCCCGCTGGAGCAAACCCCTGGAAAGCCTCTAAAGGCCGGCGGGGAGCACGTACTCCACCTCGCGCGCCGACGGATCGCCCGGTACGGAGGCGGTCTGCCCGGACGGCACGAAGCCGAACCTTCGGTAGAAGGCGGCAGCGCGCGGATTGCTCTCGTGGACGTACAGCCTGATCCGCTCGATACGGGGATCGGACAAGGACCGGGCCCAGTCGACAGCGGCCCGGAACAGCGCCTCGGTCACCCCGCTCCCCCGTACCTCGGGCCGCACGAACACCCCGACCAGATGCGCCTGGTCGACCTCGGCAGCCGCGCCGAAGCGCGTGTCCCCGTCCGGCCGCTCGATGAGCACCGAGACCGTACCGACCCAGGTCCCGTCGGGCGCCTCGGCGATGAACTGCCGGCCGGCCGTCCCCGCTGCGGCGCCCGCCGTCCGCTCCTGCCAGAAGGCGTCGGGACGGCCGAGAGCGGTCTCGTACGTCTCCAGAAACGCCACCGGAGCGGCCGGGTCCTGAAGCGCGGCCAGTCGGATCTCCCGGGCCGACGCCCATTCCTCGGCCCGCAGAGCGCGTATCACGTAGTCCATCGGCCGATCCTGCCCTGCCCCAGCTGACCAGCGCAAACAACATTCCGGCCACCGTCAGCCCCGCAGCCACACCGCCGTGTCCCGTGGCAGCCCGCCGTCCCCGTCGAGCGGCCCACTGCTGAGCAGGACCGACCCGTGGGCCGGAAGCTCCACGGACCCCGCAGAAAGGTTCACGACGCAGATCAGCCCCTTTGTCCGGGCGAAGGACAGCACCCCGTCATCCGCAGGGAGCCAGGTGAGGGGACCGTCCCCGAAGCCGTCCCCCGACCGGCGCAGCAGCAGGGCCTCGCGGTACAGGGCGAGCATGGACGTCGGGTCCAGGGACTGCCGGTCGGCCGCGTAGGCGGACCAGCCATCGGGCTGGGGCAGCCAGGGCTCGGCGCCCGTGCCGAAACCGGCGTGCGGGGCGTCGGCGGCCCACGGCAGGGGAACACGGCAGCCGTCGCGTCCCGGGTCGGTGCCGCCGGAGCGGAAGTGCATCGGGTCCTGGATGCGGTCGAGGGGTACGTCGGTCTCGGGGAGCCCGAGTTCCTCGCCCTGGTAGAGGTAGACCGATCCGGGGAGCGCGAGGGTCAGCAGTGCGGCGGCGCGGGCGCGCCGGGTGCCGAGTTCCAGGTCCGTGGGGGTTCCGTATGCCTTCGTGGCGAAGTCGAAGCCGGTGTCCTCACGTCCGTACCGCGTCACCGTCCGCGTCACGTCGTGGTTGCACAGCACCCAGGTCGCGGGGGCGCCGACCGGGGCGTGCTCGGCCAGGGTGTCGTCGATGGTCCGGCGCAGCCGCTCCGGGTCCCAGGGGCAGGACAGGAAGTTGAAGTTGAAGGCGGTGTGGAGTTCGTCGGGGCGCAGATAGCGGGCGAAGCGCTCGGAGTCCGGCAGCCACACCTCACCGACGAAGACCCCTTGGTACTCGTCGGCTATGGCACGCCAGGACCGGTAGATGTCGTGGAGCTCGTCCTGGTCGATGTACGGGTGCGGGTCGACGCCCTCCTCGAAGTCGGCGAGCGCCGGGTCCTTGGCGAGCAGTGCCGCCGAGTCGATCCGTACGCCCGCGACGCCCCGCTCGAACCAGAAGCGCAGCACGTCCTCGTGCTCCTGGCGGACGGCCGGGTGGGCCCAGTTGAGGTCGGGCTGTTCGGGGGTGAAGAGGTGGAGGTACCACTCGCCGTCCGCCGTGCGGGTCCAGGTGCGTCCGGCGAACTGGGAGGGCCAGTTGTTGGGCGGGAGCTCGCCGTTCTCGCCCCGGCCGGGCCGGAAGTGGAACAGCTCGCGCTCGGGGCTGCCGGGCCCTGCCGCCAGGGCTGCCCGGAACCAGGCGTGCTGGTCGGAGACGTGGTTGGGCACGATGTCGACGATCGTCCGGATGCCCAGGCCGCGGGCTTCGGCGATCAGCTTCTCGGCCTCGGCGAGCGTACCGAAGGCGGGGTCGATGGTGCGGTAGTCGGCGACGTCGTAGCCGCCGTCGACCAGCGGGGAGACGTACCAGGGCGTGAACCAGAGTGCGTCGACGCCCAGTTCGGCGAGGTAGGGCAGTCTCGCCCGGACGCCCGCGAGGTCCCCGGTGCCGTCGCCGTCGCCGTCGGCGAAGCTGCGGGGGTACACCTGGTAGATGACTGCGTCGCGCCACCAGTCGTCGGTGCGGGGCGAATGAGGGGCTGCCACGTGACGGTCCTTTCGGGCAGGTCGGGTTTCTTCGCCGCCGGCCCGGAGGCTGCGGGGCGTCGGACGGGCCGGCGGCGAAGGCTTCTTGGGGCGAGGGCTTCTCGGTGAGGGGCGCCGGGCGGGCCGGGCCGCGGGTCAGCCCTTGAGGCTGCCGGCGGTGAGTCCGCTCATGATGTTGCGCTGGAAGATCAGGAAGATGAGGAGCGTCGGGAGGGACGCGATCGTCAGCGCGGCGATCAGCACGTTCACGGGGACGCCGTTGGAGAGCGAGTAGATCCCCACGTTGAGGGTCTGCATCGAGGGGTCCGGCAGGGTGAGCATCGGCCAGAGGAAGTCCTTCCAGACGCCCACGATCGCGAAGATCGACACGACGCCGAGGATCGGCCTGGATATGGGCAGCACGATCGACCGCAGCACCCTCATCGGGGAGGCGCCGTCCATGGAGGCGGCGTCGAGGAGCTCTTTCGGGATCGAGTCGAAGAAGCGCTTGAGCAGGAAGATGTTGAAGGCGTTGGTGACGGCGGGCAGCCAGATCACCCACGGCGTGTTCAACAGGTTCCGCTCCACGATCGGCACGTCGAGCACCGTCAGGTACTGCGGTACGACCAGCACGGTCGCCGGGATCATCAGCGTCGCCAGCATCATGCCGAGGATCGCCTTGCCGAAGATCGGCCGCAGCTTGGACAGCGAGTAGGCCGCCGCCACATCGAAGATCAGCTGGAAGGCGAGGGCGCCGAATGCGTAATAGAGCGTGTTGAACAGGAGTGTGGCGAGGTCCATGACCTCCCAGGCCCGGCTGTAGTTCTCCGGTTCGAAGGAGCCGGGCACCAGGGTCGGCGGTGTCTGGATCACTTCCTGCGGGTCCTTGAAGCCGCTGGACACCATCCAGTAGAGGGGTCCCAGGAACACCAGGGTGAACACGCCGATGACCAGGGCGAAGACGGCCCAGTAGACGACTTTGCCGCGGGGCCTGGCGAGTTGGGCCGGTGAGATGAGTGTGCGTGTGGACATGCTGGTCTCCCCGGGTCTACTCGTCCTCGGCGCGGCTGAGCTTCACGTACGCAGCCGAGAATCCGGCCAGGAGTACGAGCAGGAGCAGGCCGAGCGCAGCCGCGGCACCGTAGTTGTTGAAGTTGAAGGCGTACTGGTAGATGAGGTAGACGACGGTGGTCGTGGACCCCTCGGGCCCTGCACCGCCGGTGAGCAGGAACGGTTCGACGAAGACCTGCATGGTCGCGATGATCTGCATGAGGAACATCAGCGAGAGGATCAGCCGCGTCTGGGGGATCGTGACGTGCCAGATCTTGCGGAACAGCCCGGCGCCGTCGAGCTCGGACGCCTCGTACAGCTCGCCCGGAATGCCCTGGAGGGCGGCGAGGTAGATCAGGCAGGCGCCGCCCATGTTCATCCACGTCGAGGCGACGACGACCGCGAGCATCGAGATGTCCGGGTCCTGGAGCCACTGCTGTTCGGGCAGGTGGAAGAAGCGGAACAACTCGTTGAGGAGCCCGTAACCCGGGTCGTACAGGTACTTGAAGAGCAGTACGGAGGCGACGGGCGGCAGCATCACGGGCAAGTAGACGAGCAGCCGGAGGTACCCCTGCCCGTGCTGGAACTCGTTGATGACGATGGCGACGACGAACGGGACCGCGAATCCGAAGACCAGCGCGAGCAGGGTGAACAGGAGCGTGTTGCGCCAGGCCTGCCAGAACGCCGGGTCGTTGAAGACGGTGGTGAGGTTGTCCAGGCCGACCCAGGTGGTCTGCCCGTTGTCCGTCTTCTGGAAGGCCAGGAAGAACTCCCTGATCATCGGATACCAGGAGAACACCGCGAAGCAGACGAGCGCACCGATGAGGAATCCGTGGGCCGTCAGATTGTGCCGCACGCTCCTGGCGAACCGGCCACCGGGTTTTGCGGGTCCCGCCTCGCGCGGCGGGGAGGCAAGGGGGGTTCCCCTCTTGCTCGGGGTCAGGCTGGGGGCCGACATCGTCGCTCCTTGGTGCTGGTCTGCCGGCCGGGGGGGGCCCCCCCCGGGCCCCCCCCCCCCGGGGACGGGGCCGGGGTTGGGGGGGCCGGGGTGTGCAGGGGCCCGGGCGGGGGGGGCCGCGTGTGGGAGGGCGG
>NZ_JBSHFH010000102.1:0-12655 GCF_053617235.1 Streptomyces sp. NPDC055749
TTCCGGCGGTTCCAACCTTACCAGCTTCATTTCCGTTCCGTTTCCGGTCCGAATTTGATTCCGGCGGCCTGTTGGAGGGCCTTTGCCTTTCGGCGTGTCCACTACGTTAGCCGATTTCCTTGGTGGCTCATAATCGAGCCGATGGGGCGAATTGCGGCATGCCGAATTCGCACCCGCCAGGGTGACTCGTAGGTAGTGGTTGGCCGCTTCGAGAAGCTCGGGTCCGGTTCGATGAACCGTCCCCACAAACAGCTTTCGTTCAAGCGGCTCGGACTACATTAGGGGCCTCCCGGGGGCGAGTCAAGTCGCTCGGCGGCGTGGCGCGTGGGCCCGGTACTGACTCACCGTCGGGTCGCCGTCGATCCAGAAGCGCCAGGGCTGGTGCGCGCCGTCGCCGCCCACTCCGGTGCGTGGACCACTGCGTACCTGGTCGCGGGGTGGAGGGGTGCCGTGGAGCAGGTACAGGGGGGCCGGCGGGCCCGCGACCACGTCGTCGCCGTTGAGTGTGCGGTCCACGCCCAGGGCCGTGGCCATGCGCGCCGGGCCTTTGGCCAGTTCCCCGTCGTGGCGGGCCGAGAGCCGGCGCTTCCGAGCCCACTCCGCGCCGGCCTCGATCGCGCCGGCTCTCAGCAGGACACCGCTCGCCACGCCTTCCGGGCCGCACACCAGGTTGAGGCAGTGCCACATGCCGTACGTGAAGTAGACGTAGGCATGGCCGGGCGGGCCGAACATGACGTCGTTGCGTGCGGTGCGGCCCCGGAAGGCGTGGGAGACCGGGTCGATCTCACCCGCGTACGCCTCCACCTCGGTGAGCCGTACCTCGATAGGGCCGTTTTCGGTGGTGCGGACGAGCGTGCGACCCAGCAGGTCGGGTGCCACGTCCAGTACGGGACGGTCGAAAAAGTCCCGTGTCAGCAGCGTGCGTTCCATGCCCTCGGTCATGGCGTCCGAGGGTACTGGGACCCGGGGTCCGGGAACCGACTACCGTCGTCACGCGTATGTAGGGGTCAGGACCAAGAAGGAGTAGACATGGGCTTCAAGAGGCTTCTCGCGAGCATGGGTGCCGGTGGCGCTTCGGTGGAGACCGAGCTGACCGAGCTGAACGTCGTCCCCGGTGGGGTCGTCCAGGGCGAGGTGCGGATCCAGGGCGGGTCCGTCGACCAGCAGATCGAGGGGCTCTCCGTCGGCCTCCAGGCACGGGTCGAGGTCGAGGGCCAGGACCAGGAGACGAAGCAGGACATCGAGTTCACCAAGCTGCGTCTGGGCGGGGCCTTCGAGGTCAAGGCCGGTGCCGTCCACGTCGTACCGTTCGGGCTCGAAATCCCGTGGGAGACGCCGATCACGATGTTCGGTGGGCAGCAGCTGCGCGGCATGAACATCGGTGTGACGACAGAGCTGGAGATCGCCCGCGCGATGGACTCCGGGGACCTGGACCCGATCAACGTGCACCCGCTGCCGGCGCAGCAGGCGATCCTGGACGCCTTCGGGCAGCTCGGTTTCGGCTTCCGCAGCGCGGACATGGAGCGTGGTCACATCCGCGGTACGCGTCAGCGCCTGCCGTTCTACCAGGAGATCGAGTTCGTCCCGCCGCAGCAGTACCGCGGGCTGAACCAGGTCGAGCTGACGTTCGTCGCGGACGACCGCGAGATGGACGTCGTGCTGGAGATGGACAAGAAGCCGGGGCTCTTCAGCGAGGGCAGCGACTCGTTCCGGTCGTTCAAGGTCGGTCACAACGACTTCCAGGGCACCGACTGGACGGCGTACCTCAACCAGTGGCTCGCGCAGGTCGGTGGACAGCGCAACTGGCTCTAGGGTCGATGGGAGACCTGCTGACAGCGCAGGAAAGTCGACTCAGGAGAGGTTCTGACGTGACGCAGTCGAACAGGGCACCGTTGCCGCACGACTTCCATCCCATGGTTCCCTCGTTCACCGTGGTGAGCGAGGACCTGGAGCCGGGGGCCGTGCTCGCGGACGCGCAGGTGCTCGCTGAGGGGAACACCTCTCCGCAGCTGCGGTGGGAGGGTTTCCCCGCGGAGACCGGGAGCTTCGCCGTGACGTGCTTCGATCCGGATGCCCCTACGGGCAGCGGATTCTGGCACTGGGTGCTCTTCGACATCCCGGCGTCGGTCACGGAACTGCCGGCCGGTGCGGGCAGCGGGAAGTTCGATGGTCTGCCCGCGGGCGCCGTCCATGTCCGTAACGACTACGGGTCGAAGGACTTCGGCGGGGCCGCGCCGCCGGCCGGGGAGAACCACCGCTATGTGTTCACCGTGTACGCGGTGGACAGCGAGAAGCTCGGTGTCGACAGTGACGTGTCGCCCGCTGTCGTCGGTTTCAATCTGCGGTTCCACACGCTGGGCCGCGCTCAGCTCGCCGGTGAGTACGAGGCTCCGGCGAGCTGAAGAGTTCCTCCGCTGTTTGCCCTGCCCTGGTCTTGGAGAGATCAGGGCAGGGCATTTTTTATTGCGTTGTCCATCACGGCCCGCCCAGCCAGAGTTGATCCGGGCCTGCCAGGCGGCGGGTGGCATACGGGAGGTGGGCGAGATGCGGGACACGCTGGTACTGAATGCGAGCTTCGAGCCGTTGTCGACGGTGACTCTCAACCGTGCGGTGGTGCTGATCCTGACGGACAAGGCTGTCGTCGAGCAGTCGCATCCCGACCTCCGTATGCGTGGTGCCGAGGTCGATATTCCGGTGCCGCGGGTGATCAGGCTCTGCCGGTACGTACGGGTGCCGTTCCGAAGACAGGCCCCGTGGTCCAGAAGGGGTGTGCTCATACGGGACCAACACAGGTGCGCGTACTGCGGGCGCAGGGCGAGCACCGTCGACCACGTGGTGCCGCGTGCGCAGGGGGGTCAGGACTCGTGGCTGAACACGGTGGCGTCGTGCGCCGAGGACAACCACCGCAAGGCGGCCAGGACGCCGGAGCAGGCGGGAATGCCGCTGCTGCGGCAGCCGTTCGTCCCGTCGCCCGCCGAGGCGATGCTGCTGGCGCTGGGGGCCGGTGACCGGTCGGCGCTGCCCGAGTGGCTGGACCGGTCTGCGGCGTAGTCCGGGTGGGCCCATTGACGTATCAGAAGCCCGTCTCCGTGGGGAGGCGGGCTTCCGTGCGTCAGCGGAGGAGCAGCTGGACGATGGCGGCCGTGCCCACCACGACGATGAAGGCGCGCAGAAAGGCGGGGCTGAGGCGGCGGCCGACCTTGGCGCCGATCTGGCCGCCGATGGCGGAGCCGACGGCGATGAGGACGACGGCCGTCCAGTCGAAGTCGGCGACGAACAGGAAGAAGAGCGCGGCGATGCTGTTGACGACTGCGGCGAGGACGTTCTTGACGGCGTTCAGGCGCTGCATGGTGTCGTCGAGCAGCATGCCCATCAGCGAGAGATAGATAATCCCCTGGGCTGCGGTGAAGTAGCCCCCGTAGACGCTGGCGAGGGTCAGGCCGGTGAAGAGGGCCGGTCCTCCGTCGGGGTGGGGGTGTGTGCCGTTGCGCTCGCGGCGGCGCTGGACCGCTTTGCTGATGCGGGGTTGCAGGATGACCAGCACGAGGGCGAGCGCGACCAGGACCGGGACGATCGTCTCGAACGCCGTTGAGGGCAGGGCCAGCAGGAGTGTGGCGCCGGCGAGGCCGCCGATGGCGGCGCCGACGCTGAGTTTCAGTACGCGGCGGCGCTGCCCCGCGAGCTCCTGGCGGTAGCCGATCGCGCCGCTGATGGAGCCGGGGATCAGGCCGAGGGCGTTGGAGACGGTGGCGGTCACGGGTGGCAGGCCCGTGGCGAGCAGGACGGGGAAGGTGATCAGTGTGCCCGAGCCGACGATCGTGTTGATCGTGCCCGCGCCGACACCCGCCGCGAAGATCGCGAGGATTTCCCAGATGGACAAGGCCATCTCCTTCGATGGTCAGTGATGCCTCCCCGCCATGAAGGTCGAGGGGCCGCACTGATCATGCACGAAGGTGGACCTCCGTCAGCCGACGGGGGGTTCCTCGCGGCGCTCCTTGCCGGAGTTGCCACCGTTGCCGCTGTTGCCCGTGTTGAAGCCCGGGGCGCCGCTGCCGAGGTTGCCGAAGGCTCCGCTGAGGCCCTTGAGGGCGTCGCCGATCTCGCTGGGCACGATCCAGAGCTTGTTGGCGTCGCCCTCGGCGATCTTCGGGAGCATCTGGAGGTACTGGTACGAGAGGAGCTTCTGGTCCGGGTCGCTGGCGTGGATGGCCTCGAACACCGTACGGATGGCCTGGGACTCGCCCTCGGCGCGCAGGGCGGATGCCTTGGCCTCACCCTCGGCACGCAGGATCGCGGACTGCTTCTCGCCTTCGGCGGTGAGGATCGCGGACTGCCTGATGCCCTCGGCCGTGAGGATCGCGGCGCGCTTGTCGCGGTCGGCGCGCATCTGCTTCTCCATCGAATCCTGGATGGAGGTGGGCGGCTCGATGGCCTTGAGCTCGACGCGGTTGACGCGGATGCCCCACTTGCCGGTGGCTTCGTCGAGGACACCGCGCAGCGCCGCGTTGATCTCCTCGCGGGAGGTGAGGGTCCGCTCCAGATCCATGCCGCCGATGATGTTGCGGAGGGTGGTGACGGTGAGCTGTTCGATCGCCTGGATGTAGCTGGCGACCTCGTAGGTCGCGGCGCGGGCGTCGGTCACCTGGTAGTAGATGACGGTGTCGATGTTGACGACCAGGTTGTCCTGGGTGATCACCGGCTGGGGCGGGAAGGGCACGACCTGTTCGCGGAGGTCGATCCGGTTACGGATGGAGTCGATGAACGGGACGACGATGTTCAGCCCGGCGTTGAGGGTGCGCGTGTAGCGGCCGAAGCGCTCGACGATGGCGGCACTGGCCTGCGGGATGACCTGGATCGTCTTGATCAGGGCGATGAAGACGAGCACCACCAGAATGATCAGGACGATGATGATCGGTTGCATCGTGTGCCTCGTGCCCTTCGGTTGCCGACGGATCGCGGTGATCTTGGTCGAGATCTCATGACTTTCGAATTCTCATGATGATCGACATCGAGTTTGTCAGAACTCCGGCTGCCGTGCGCGCAGTTCGCTCACATGACGACGGCTGTCGCTCCGTCGATGTCGACGACATCGACCTGTTGGCCGGGTTCGAAGGTCTGGTCGCTGTCGAGCGTACGGGCGGACCAGATCTCGCCGGCCAGCTTGATGCGCCCGCCGCTGCCGTCGACCCTTTCCAGCACGGTGGCCTGACGGCCCTTCAGGGCGTCGATGCCCGTCGCGTGCGGGGGGCGGTCGGCGCGGTGCCGGGCGGCGATCGGGCGCACCACGGCGATCAGCGCCACGGACACCCCGACGAAGACCAGCACTTGGGCCACGATGCCGCCGCCGAGGGCCGCGACGATCGCCGCGGCGACCGCCCCGACGGCGAACATTCCGAATTCGGGCATCGCTGTGAGGACGAGCGGGATGCCCAGTCCCACAGCTCCGATCAGCCACCACACCCACGCGTCGATTTCCACGTCGTCATCGTAGGACCGCGAGTGCCCTCGCCGACAGGGCGCGGGCGGACGACTGTTCGCGAAGGAGAGGCCCCAGGTGTCAGGAGAGCGGCAGGCCGTGAGCCGTGTAGCGGTCGCCGGTGTGCTCGACGACGAGCGGCAGGCCGAAGCAGAGGGAGAGGTTGCGGGAGCTGAGCTCGGTCTCCATGGGTCCTGCCGCGAGGACCTTGCCCTGGCGGATCATCAGGACGTGGGTGAAACCGGGCGCGATCTCCTCGACATGGTGGGTGACCATGATCATGGAGGGTGCGAAGGGGTCGCGCGCGAGTCTGCCGAGGCGGCGGACCAGGTCCTCACGGCCTCCGAGGTCGAGGCCCGCGGCGGGCTCGTCGAGGAGGAGGAGCTCCGGGTCGGTCATCATCGCGCGGGCGATCAGCGTGCGCTTGCGCTCGCCCTCGGAGAGGGTGCCGAACTTGCGCTCGAGGAACTCGGTCATGCCGAGCCGGTCGAGGAAGGCGCGGGCGCGGTCCTCGTCGACGGTGTCGTAGTTCTCGTGCCAGGTGGCGGTCATGCCGTACGCGGCGGTGAGGACCGTCTGCAGCACCGTCTGGCGCTTGGGCAGCTTCTCGGCCATGGCCACGCCCGCGATGCCGATGCGGGGGCGGAGGTCGAACACGTCGGTGCCGACGCCGCCGAGCTGCTCACCGAGGACCGTGGCGGTGCCGGTGCTGGGGAAGAGGTAACTGGACGCGATGTTGAGGAGGGTGGTCTTGCCGGCGCCGTTCGGTCCGAGGATGACCCAGCGCTCACCCTCCTTGACCGACCAGGAGACGTCTTCCACCAGAGCGCGTCCGTCGCGGACCACGGATACGTCCACCAGCTCCAGTACATCGCTCATGAGCGCGTTGTCTCCCCATGCAGTCTCGAGATCGTCGCGTGCCTGTAGGCACAGCTCCCAGGGGAAAACCTACGCCACCCCAAGAGCGCTTCAGGCGCTGGGCCGGTGTGATGACGGGCCGGGCGCGCATTCCCTAGGCTGTCGCCATGCTTTCGGAACCACGCTCAGGGCTCTTCGCTGCCTGGGGAAACGCGCTTGTGGCGGGACTCGTATCACCGGACGATGCGGCGCTCGCGATTGTCGGGGAGGACGCGGTGCACCGCGTGGAGGGGGTGCCCGGCGAGGCGAAACCGGTCGGGCTGACGCTGGCGCTCGGGCGGCTGCGGGCCCTGGGGGCGACCGGTTTCCGGGTCGCGCTGCCGGTGTCCGGGCATCCTCTGGGGCTCAGCGGGCCCCCGGAGTTCAACGCGCGGGCGCTGGAGGCGGAGGAGGCCGTGGTGGCTTCCGGGGTGCCGTACGGACTCGTGCCCGAGGTACGTGAGGTGGGGCCCGAGGGGGATCTGCACGTCGAGGTGGTGTGGCGCTGTCTGCCGGTACGGGAGGCGCCGCCGGCCGATGTGCCGTCGCTGAGCGAGGCGGAGCGGGAGCTCGCGGAGGCGTTGCGGGATGCGACGGCGGTGCTGGCGCGGCTGGACGTGGCCGGGTCGGGGCCGGTGGCCGAGGCCGCGGTGGACGCGTACCGGGCGCGGGCGGAGCGGGGGCGCGAGGTGCTGGCGCCTGGGTATCCGCCGCGGGCGGTGCGGGTGCTGGAGCTGGCTCAGCGGGTGGGGCTGCTGGTCTCGGTGGCGTACGAGAACGGGCCCGGCGGTGCGGTGACCGCCGCGGAGATCGCGGCGCGGGGTGAGGCGCTGAGGCCGGTGGAGCGGGTGGCCCGGCGGGCGCAGGTCGCGGCGTACAACGCGTATGTGGAGGAGAGCGAGCGGGGGCGCAGGCCCGGGATGTGAGAGTGCCGGGCGGGCCCGGGGAACGGGGCCCGCCCGGCGGTGCGACCGGGTCGGTCAGTGGTTCAGGCCGAAGTTGCCGAAGGCCGGGTTGAGCAGGCCGATCACGTTGACGGTGTTGCCCACCACGTTCACGGGGACGTGCACGGGGACCTGGACGACGTTGCCCGAGCCGACACCCGGGGAGTTGACGGCCGTGCCGTGGGCGCCCGCACCGTGACCGGTGGCGGAGGCAGCACCGGCACCGGCGGCGATGATTCCGCCGGCGATCATGGTGACGGCAGCGGCCTTCTTCAGGTTCTTCACTTCTTGCTCCTCCTGGAAACGCTGCGACCAGCCGCCGCAGCACGCCATGGAGAACGCCGTGGAGCCCCGCAGGATGCGCCGTGTGGGTGACATCCACCCGACAGTATGAATCTCGGTTCGGAGTGAGACGGTCCGCTTGAGGCGGCTCAGCCGGCCGCACCGTGTCTGACGGCCCACAACGCGGCCTGGGTGCGGTCCGCCAGGTCCAGCTTCATAAGGATGTTCGAGACGTGCGTCTTGACGGTCTTCTCCGAGAGGACCAGTGCCCGGGCGATCTCGCGGTTGGAGCGGCCGTCCGCGATCAGCCCGAGCACCTCGCGCTCCCGTTCGGTGAGGGTGCTCCCCCGGCCCGTGCCGCTGCCCACGTCGTCCTGGGCGAGGAGTGCCCCGGCGACCTCGGGCTGGAGCAGCACGTGGCCGGCGTGGACCGAGCGGATGGCTCCGGCCAGGGCGTCCGGGTCGACGTCCTTGTACACGTAGCCGGAGGCGCCGGCGCGCAGCGCTGGGACGACGGTCCGCTGTTCGGTGAAGCTGGTGACGATCAGTACCTTGGCCGGGTTGGCCAGCTCCCGGAGCTTGCGCAGGGCCTCGATGCCGTCCGTGCCGGGCATCTTGATGTCCATCAGGACGACGTCGGGGCGCAGTTCCTCGGTACGGGCGACGCCCTCGGCGCCGTCCGCGGCCTCTCCTACGACCTCTATGTCGTCCTGGACCTCCAGGAACGTCCGCAGCCCTCGGCGTACCACCTGGTGGTCGTCGACCAGCAGCACCTTGATGGTCTTGTCAGCCACAGGGCACCTCCATCTCGATCGTGGTGCCCTTTCCGGGCGCCGATTCGACGGTCAGCTTTCCGCCGACACTGCCGGCCCTGTGGCGCATGGACACGAGGCCGAGGTGGCGGCCCGCGTGACGGACGGCCGCGGCGTCGAAGCCGGTGCCGTCGTCGGTGATCCGCAGGACGGCCGCCGGACCGTTACGGACCAGGGTGACGGCGACGTGCTCGGCGCCGGAGTGGCGCAGGGCGTTGTGCAGGGCTTCCTGGGAGACCCGGAGCAGCGCTTCCTCCTGGGTGGCGGGCAGGGCCCGTACCCCCGCGCTCTCGAAGGTGACCCGGGCGGTGTGGGCTCGGTCCAGGACCTGGATCTGCGTACGGAGCGTGGCGACCAGGCCGTCCTCGTCGAGCGCGGCGGGGCGCAGCTCGACGACCGCGGCGCGCAGTTCGTCGACGGCTTCCGCGGCGAGGGCCGCGACCTGCTGGAGCTCGTCTTTGGCGCGGGCTGGGTCGCGGTCGACGAGGGCGGCGGCCGCCTGGGCGGTCAGCCGGAGCGAGAAGAGCTTCTGGCTGACCGCGTCGTGGAGCTCGTGGGCCAGCCGTGAGCGCTCCTCCGCGATGGTGAGCTCACGGCTTCGCTCGTAGAGCCGGGCGTTGGTGAGGGCGATCGCCGCGTGCTGGGCGAGGATCGACAAGAGCTCCTCGTCCTCGGCGGTGAAGCCACAGGTGCCGGCCGGTTTGGGGCAGCGCTTGTTGGCGAGGAAGAGCGCGCCGATGATCTCGTCGCCGTCGTGGATGGGCAGGCCGAGGAAGTCGGACATGTCGGGGTGCGCCTCGGGCCAGCCCTCGAAACGGGGGTCCTTGCGGACGTCCGCGAGCCGCTCGGGCTTCGCCTCGTGGAGCATCGCCGCGAGGATGCCGTGCTGCCTGGGCAGCGGGCCGATGGCCTTCCACTGTTCCTCGCTGACCCCGTCGACGACGAACTGGGCGAAGCCGCCGTGGTCGTCGGGGACGCCCAGGGCTGCGTATTCGGCGTCGAGCAGTTCACGGGCCGAGGCGACGATCGTCTTGAGGACGTCACGCATTTCGAGATGCCGGCTCATGGCGAGCAGCGCGGCACTCACCGCGGCGAGGCCCGACGGTGGGCGATGACTCATGGCCTCACCGTACCGGCGGGGTACGACAGCCGTATCGGGCTGTGGACGGCGGTGACCGGGGGCGCGGGGACTAGGACTTTCGGCGGGGAGCGGGGCGTGGTCGTAGGACCGGCGGGGCCTAGGCCGAAGTGCTGGGCGTGGGCGGGGCTCCTGGACGAGGCGCGGTGCGAGGGGGTGTTCCTACGTTGGTTTTACCGGGGGCCGCCCGGTGAACGCCGGCGTTTCGAGGGGACGGTTGTCATGCCGATCGCACTGATCACGGGAGCTTCCAGGGGGCTGGGGCGCGCGCTGGGTGCGGCGCTCGCGCAGCGGGGCTGGGATCTGGTGCTGGACGCCAGGACGGCCGGGGCGGTCGAGGAGGTGGCGCGGGAGCTGGGGCGTCGGAACGGGACCCGGGTGGTGGCCGTGCCCGGGGATGTCACGGACGCGGCGCACCGCGGGGCTCTGGTGGCCGCTGCCCGGGAGCTGGGCGGGCTTGATCTGGTGGTGAGCAATGCGAGCGCGCTGGGTGCCGAGCCGCTCGTACGGCTGGAGGCGCTCGCGCTGGACGGGCTGCGGCTGGCGCTGGAGACCAATGTGGTGGCGGCGCTGGGTCTGGTGCAGGAGTCGCTGCCTCTGCTGAGGGCCTCGGCGGCGGGGTCGGTGGTGATGGTGAGTTCGGACGCGGCGGCCGAGCCGTACGAGACCTGGGGCGGTTACGGGGCGTCGAAGGCGGCCCTGGACCAGCTGGCGGCGGTGCTGGGCGAGGAGGAGCCGGGGCTGCGGGTGTGGGCCGTGGACCCCGGGGACATGGCGACGGAGCTCTACGCGGCGGCGGTGCCCGGGGACGATGACCCCAGGCCGCTTGCGGAGAGTGTGGCTCCGGCGTTCCTGCGGCTGCTGGAGCGGCGGCCGGCGAGCGGCCGGTACACGGCGGCGGCGCTGTCGGCCCCTTCCGGGGGCGGGCGATGACCGCGCTGGAGGCGCTGCGGGTGCCCGAGGAGCTGTCGGCCCGGGTGCCGGCCGAGCAGCGGGGTGCGGGGCGTGACGACGTACGGCTGCTGGTGTCCCGGGGGAACGCGGTCTCGCACCACGCGTTCCGTGAGCTGCCCGAGCAGCTGCGGGCCGGTGACGTGCTGGTGGTCAATACGTCGATGACGCTGCCGGCCGCGGTGAACGGGCGGGTGGGCGGTGAGCGGGTGGTGGTGCACTTCTCGACCCGGGGCGAGGACGGGCGGTGGTCCGTGGAGCTGCGGCGGCCGGACGGTGCGGGGGCGACGCGCCCGCGACGCGGTGGACCGAAGGGGGCGCACGTACAGCTGCCCGGCGGGCACGCGCTCGTACTGGAGGAGCCGCTGGGGCCGCCCGCGGAGGCCCGGCTGTGGTGGGCGCGGGTGCCGTTCGGTGTTCCGGAGCTGCTGGAGCGGTACGGGCGTCCGATCCGGTACGGGTACACGGAGCGGGATCAGCCGCTGTCCGCGTATCAGACGGTGTTCGCCGTGCCCTCGCGCGACGGGAGGGGTTCGGCGGAGATGCCGAGCGCCGCGCGGCCGTTCACGGGGCCCCTGGTGGCCTCACTGGTGAGCCGAGGGGTGCAGTTCGCCCCGCTGGCGCTGCATACGGGGGTGGCATCGGCGGAGGCGCACGAGCCCCCGTACCCGGAGTGGTTCTCGGTACCGGGGGCGACGGCGTGGCTGGTGAACGCGGCGCGGGCGGGCGGCGGGCGGGTCATCGCGGTCGGGACGACCGCCGTGCGCGCCCTGGAGTCGTCGGCGGGGGCGGACGGGGCCGTACGGGCGGGCGAGGGCTGGACCGATCTCGTGGTGACGCCGCAGCGGGGTGTGCGTGCGGTTGACGGTCTGCTGACCGGGCTGCACGAGCCTGCGGCCTCGCATCTGCTGATGCTGGAGGCGATCGCGGGCCGGGAGGCGCTGCGGCGCGGATACGCGGAAGCGCTGCGGCACTCGTACCTCTGGCACGAGTTCGGCGACGTCCACCTCCTACTGCCCGATTCGGAGCCTCACGCTCCGCATTGCTGAAGCAACATCTCGTGAACTCGCACCGTGCCCCATGTGAGCCCGGGCATAGGACCCAGGTCACTTACGAAGTCCACTAGTGGACACAAAAGGGGCAACTGACCGGGAGCGAGTGGGGGCAAGACGGACAGAGCGGGCACCTGATCCACTACCTGGCTTCGTACGTCACACCTTTGCCAGGGCATTTTGCTGGAGCTAAGAATTGCGGTCGTCCCCGACGGAGATGCGCAGAGCAGCGCTTCCGTCTTCGTCCTCCGTGAGGACACCTGCTAGTCGAAGAGGTACGTCTGTATGTTCGCGTCCAGCACTTCCGGCCGTAGCCGTCGCCTGACCAAGATCCAGAAGTTCTCCGTCGCCGGAGTCTCCACCCTTGGTGCCGCTGCCCTCGCGTTCTCCCTCGTCCCGTCGGACGCGGAGGCCGAGACCAGCACCCAGGCCCTGTCCGCCGCCCCCGTCGTCTTCGCATCGGCTGCCGGTGCCCCGCAGGCCAAGACCGTTCAGGCCAGCATTATCGAGCAGCACTCCACCGCCGAGAGCCTGGTGAAGGCCGCCGACGCCGCCCGGGCCAAGGCCGCCGCCGCCAAGGCGAAGACCGCCGCCCAGGCGAAGGCGAAGGCCGAAGCCGTCGCCGACGCCAAGGCCAAGGAGGCCGCCGCCAAGAAGGCGAAGGCCAAGGCCGACGCCAAGAAGCGTGCCGACGAGGCCGCCAGCCGTAGCGTCGCCCGTAAGCCCGTCTACGCGAACAACCTGGACGGCTGGATCAAGGAAGCCCTCGCGATCATGAAGGACAAGGGCATCCCCGGCACGTACAACGGTCTGCACAAGAACATCATGCGTGAGTCCAGCGGCAACCCGCGTGCCATCAACAACTGGGACATCAACGCCATCAACGGTGTTCCGTCCAAGGGCCTGCTGCAGGTCATCAAGCCGACGTTCGACTTCTACCACGTCGCCGGCACGCCCAAGGACCAGTACGACCCGGTCGCCAACATCACGGCCGCGGCCAACTACGCCGCGGACAAGTACGGCTCGATCGACAACGTCAACAGCGCGTACTGACCGACCCCTGGTCGGACCCGACATGCGCCGGAGGGCGGCACCCCGTGCGG
>NZ_JBSHFH010000103.1:0-11881 GCF_053617235.1 Streptomyces sp. NPDC055749
TTGAGACTTCGAACATCTCCCTCAACGGCACGGGTGCCTCGTGCGTTGCGGCCTCAGCGCCGTCACCCGACCGGTGGCCACGCTGAAAACGCTCACTGACCACCCTCATGAGCTGCAGGCGCTTCAGCTCTGGAGGGCTCGGTGGCGGAGGTGCTGCGCCCGAAGACCCCTGACGCGGTGGCGCGTTGGACGTGCTTGCCGGCGACGGCGAGTGTGCAGCTGGCTTCGCCGCCCTTTTCGCCGAGGGTGATGTTGACGACAGTGGAGGTGCCGAGCGGCACGTTCGCCGTCTTCCTCCACGGGAGTTCGGCGTTCTTTACGACGGTGACCCGGTCGCCCTTACCCCAGCGGTAGGAGATGTTGGCTGCGCCGTCGCCGAGGACCTCGTAGGTCACGGCGGCGGTAGGCAGCGCGGATTCCTTGTCGGCCTGCTCGTTGCCGGTGTCGAGGATTCCGTAGGTGATGAGTGCGCCGCAGGCGAGCAGCATGGCCGCGGCGACGGCGGTGCCGCGGCGGTCGGGTCTACGGGAGACCCTTCCGGCGATTTCAGGGGCCTCGGGCTGTTCCGGCTGTTCCAGGTCGAATGGTTCTTGCGTTGTGGGCATGTCCGCGCTTTCGGTCGAAGCGAGTTGGCCTGGGTTATACAGCATCAGAAACCGCGCACGCCAGGGCAGGGGGAAACCGGGTGAATTGGGACGTTCATTTCACTCAAGGGAGCCGAATGCCCGAATTGCGAATTCCCTTGACTGAGGTTCGAAGGATCCGTTAGACAGCGTCCGGCCCTCATCGACACGTGACCAGTGAGGCCGCCTTTCCCATGCGATGGAGGGGTGGTCCGGTCGCCATGCCCGGAGTTGGGGTGGGTTGGGGTCGGTATTCAGCGCAACCGGCAGGGGACCCTCGCCGGCGCGCCGATGAAGGGAATGGCGTTGAAAGTGAGATTCGGGCGGGCTATGGCCTGCCTCGTGGTTTCGGCGGTCGCTTCCACTCTCCTGCCGCAGGTTGCTTATGCGGCCGAGGTTTCGGGTAATGACGGCGAGGGAATTATCGATTCCTTCACGGGCTGGTTCGCCGATGACTCAGGCGACGAGAATAAGTCAAAGGAACCGTCGACTGGCGGAAATCCTACGCTTCCCAGCCGGGAGAAGTTGCCGGCAGGAAAGGCGGCGCCGAAGGCGAAGCGTGTTGCGGAGCTGACGGGCCGGCGGACGGCGAACGAACGTTTCTGGCAGCTGTCGGACGGCCGAGTGCAGGCCGAGGTGTCGGTCACACCGACCGGCTACCGGGCGGGGAAGTCCTTCAAGGACATCGACCCGACGGTCAGGCCGACCGATGCCAAGGGTTTCGCTCTGGCGAACACGACGAACGCGGCGCGTAGTTGGTTCGGCGCGGACGCGGACCGGTTGGTGAAGTTCGAGGCCGAGGGTCACACGGTGACGCTGGGTCTTGAGGGTGCGGGAAAGCTCGCTCCGGTGGCCGAGGGCAACACCGTGACGTACAAGAACGCGGTGGCCGGCGCGGACCTGTCCTATGTGGTGGGTCCGGGCCAGGTGAAGGAGAACATTGTTCTCGCGGAGCGCCCGACCGGTCCGGTGTCGTTCACGTTCACCCTCGATGCCGGTGGTCTGACGCCGAAGTCGGGCAAGGACGGCTCGGTCAAGTTCTACAGCGACGCACCCAACCCGGTGCTCGTGATCCCGGCCGCGTTCATGACGGACGCGAAGCGCAATCCCGCCGCCCCGTACGGTGCCGGTTACAGCGCGGCGGTTGAGCAGAAGCTGACCAAGTCCGGCAAGGACTGGAAGCTGACCGTCATACCGGATGCGAAGTGGCTGGCCGCGAAGGAGCGGCAGTACCCGGTCACCGTCGACCCCACGATCACGATCGCGCCGACGCCGACGACGGCCCAGGACGTGATGATCTCGTCGGACGGTCCGGCGTCCAACTATGACGACAACTGGCGTCTGTCGGTCGGCAACACCACCACCGGTTCCTCCCGTGCGCTTCTGCGGTTCCCGCTCGGCACGGTCCCTGCCGGCACCAAGCTGGATTCGGCCGATCTGAAGCTGTACTACGACCAGACGCACACCGCGGGTGACACCGAGGTCCAGCTGGAGGCGCACCGCGCCACGCAGGCGTGGACCGAGGACCGTGCGACGTGGAACAGTGCCAACACCTTCACGGGTGAGCTGTCCGGTACGTCGGTGGTCGTCGATGACGGTGACGCCGGGCGGACGGCTGCGGTGGGTGCCTGGCCTGCTTCGGGGAACACGGCGTACACGCAGTACGCGGTGAACACGGACTACCTGTACAACAAGGACACGGTCGCCGGGGACACGTACACCTGGCAGCCGAGTCTGCCGGAGGACGGTGACTACCAGGTCGAGACGCATTACGTCCCGGCCACCGACCGTGCCACCAACACCCCGTACACCGTGACGTACAACGGTGGTTCGAAGGCGTACACGGTCAATCAGCAGGCCGGTACGGGTGGTGAGTGGAAGACGCTGGGGACGCACCCGTTCAAGGCGGGCACCCTGGGCAAGGTCGTCCTCGGTGACGGCCCGGCATCCACCTCCACCACGGTCCTGGCCGACGCGGTCCGTTTCACGAAGGGCGGTGTCGTCACCAAGAAGCCCAATGAGCTGAACACCTGGCACACCTTCCCCGTGACCAAGACGGTCCAGTCGTGGATCGACGGCACGAACACCAACAACGGTTTCGTCATCAAGGCCGGTGACGAGAGCGCCAACGGGCCCAAGGGCGGTCCGCGTTACGAGGGCAGCGAGTTCGCGTACGCGGGGGAGTCGGCGAACTACCCGAAGCTGGTGCTGACCTACGGCCGCCAGGGTGTCGACCTCGCCGCCCCGACGACCATCCATGACACGGGTGCGGAGCTGAACTGGTCGGCGTACACCGACCCGTCGGCCGCGTCCACGGATGACGACCTGGTCGAGTACCAGGTCCACCGCTCCATCAACCAGTCCTTCACCCCGTCGGCTGCGACGATGGTGTCCCCGATCGCACCGGGCACCACCACGTTCACCGACACCACCGCCGTCCCCACGAAGGCGGACGACACCGATCCGTTCGGCCGGGCGTACTACTACATGGTCGCCGTCAAGACCAAGGACCGCCAGGTCCTGGGCGCCCAGACCCAACTGGTCAGGCTCCCCAAAGCGGGCCGCACCACGAAGGTCCTGGAGGCATCGGCCGACACCACCCTGTCCTCGGCCGAGCCATCCCTGGCCCACGACACCCTCACCGACGGCGGACCCCAGACCTGGATCTCCGCCGGAAACAACTCCCTCACCTACGGCGACACCCGCGCCCTGCTGAAGTTCCCGGACCTGGGCATCCCCACCACCGCACGCGTCCTGGACGCGACGGTACGGCTGTGGGGCACTCAGACCAGCCAGGACACCACCGGCGCGATCTACGAACTGCGCCCGCTGACACGGGACTTCGACGAGACCGCTACGTGGGTGAAGGCGAACTCCGCCACCAACTGGACTGCTCAGGGTGGTGACATCGGCGCGGTCGTGTCCGACAACGGATCGAAGACGAACGACCCGGCGCGTCATGACTGGAACGTCACCTCACTCGCCCAGTCCTGGGTGAGCACCCCGACGTCCCAGAAGGGCGTCGCCATCAAGATGGCCGACGAGACCCTCCGGCAGGAACGCACCCTGTTCCTGTCCTCCGAAGGTGCCGAGCCCAAGCTCCACCCCAAGATCGTGGTCACGTACATCGACTCGACCACCGCCTCGACGTACTTCGCGCCGCAGACCCCGGCCCGGATGACGCCGAACACCACCTACACGGTCGATTTCAACCTCACCAACACCACCACGGCCACTTGGAAGGCCACCGACCAGGTCCTCACCTACAAGTGGGCCCTTCCCGACGGCACCGACGTCACCAACAGCGGCAACCAGATCCAGACCACCCTGCCCAAGGACGTCGAACCGGGTGACTCGGTCAGCCTCCAGGCGCAGGTCAAGACCCCGATCAACTCCGACTCGGGCAACAAGCGCACCGACTACGCCCTGACCTGGGACGTCTTCAACAAGACGACCAGCACCTGGGTCTCCGGCACCGCCGGCATCCCGGGCCTCAAGCAGAACGTCGCCGTCGAGGACCCCACCTCCAACCAGCTCGGCCTGGAGAAGTTCTACTCCTACGCGGGCAAGAACACCGGCGCGGGCTCCACGGTCATCAACAACACGGCCTCCGGGAACAGCGTCTGGTCCTACAACGCGTTCTCCAACCCCGGCCGTGGGCTGAACACCTTCGCCCGGTTCTCCTACAACTCCCTGGACACCTCCGACACCGTCCTCGGGGCGGGCTGGTCCGGCCAGGCCGCCGGGCCCATCCGGATGGGTGCACCGCTGGAGTTCCACCCCAAGCCCCACCCGACCGAGATCAAGCTCCCGGACGGTGACGGCACCACGCACGTCTTCAGCAAGCAGCCCGACGGCAGCTGGAAGGCCCCGGCGGGCGTCCACTACAAGCTGGAGGCCAAGCTCGGCCTCGACTGCACCCCGGACAAGGACCCGATCCCCGACGCCTGGACGATGACCCGTCCGGACGGCTCCCGGTTCTTCTTCGGCTGCGACGGATACCTGACGTCAGTCGTCGACAAGAACGGCAACACGCAGACTCACACGTACGAGGAGCGCAAGTCCAACAACAAGCCGACCAAGTTCCTGACCTACATCACGGACCCGGCCGGCCGTCAGTCCCTCACCGTCGAGTACTACAAGAAGGGTGACGCGTCCTACGACTACATCGACGACTCGGGCGCGAAGGTCACCGGCTCGAACCTGACCAACTCCAAGATCTACGACCACGTGAAGTCCATGACGGACATCTCGGGCCGGAAGATCTCCTTCTACTACACCGACAAGGGCCTGCTCGGGCAGTTCACCGACGGCAACGGCTCCACCAACGGTGCGCCGAAGGACTTCAAGTTCACCTACGACGCCACGCAGGGGAACAAGAACGTCAAGCTGGTCAAGGCCACCGACCCGCGCGGGAACGCCACCGACCTGGCCTACAACGCGCCACAGGCCGGGGACGACCCGAAGTACCACTGGTGGACCAAGTCGATATCCGACCGGCTGGGCGGCACCACCGGCTTCACCTACGCGGTGAACTCAGGCACGGCCAAGTTCACCGACACCCGGGTCAACGATGCCGAGAACCACGCGTCGTCCTATGTGACGGATGACTTCGGGCGTCCGATTCAGATCACCAACGCCAAGGCGCAGTCCACCGAGCTCGTCTGGGACGCGGACAACAACGTCACGTACCTGGAAGAGGCCAACGGCGCCAAGACGGCGTACTGCTACGACCAGAAGACCGGCTACCCGCTCTGGGAGCGGGACGCGGAGAACAACAAGGCAGGCACTCCGGCGCCGACCAACTGCGCACCCGCCACCTACCCGGCGAACGCGCAGAAGTACGAGTACAAGACGCGCCTCGACGGCTTCTCCGCCGACCTCTACCGCAAGACGTCCCCGGAAGGCCGCACCTGGGAGTTCGGTTACGACGATTTCGGCAACCTGACCGCGGTCACGGACCCGAAGGGCGTCGCGACCACCGCGGTGCTGGACGACTACACCACCAAGCACGAGTACGACCTCTACGGGCAACTGACCAGGACGACCGACCCCAACGGCAATCCGACGAACAACAGCGAGTTCGGGCCGACGGGATACCCGGACACGATCACCGATGCGCTGGGCCGTTCGGCGTCGTACGCCTACGACGAGCGCGGCCAGGTCACCTCGGTCACGGACGCCCTGGGCAAGAAGAGCACCCAGACGTACGACACGTTCGGGCGGGCCCTGGTCAGCAAGGTTCCCAAGGACCAGGCCGCGGGTGATCTGATCACCACGCCGGCGCCGGTCTATGACGCCAACGACAACATCACCTCGGCCACCGCGCCCAACGGCGCCGTCTCCACGGCGACATACGACGCGTCGGATCAGATCGTCGCCACGACGGCCCCGAAGGACACGTCGACCTCGAGTGAGCGGAGATCCGCCTACACGTACGACAAGGTCGGCAATCTGCTGAAGCTGGTGGAGCCCAAGGGAACCGCGTCCGCCGCGGACCCCGACGACTACGTCACCACCAACCACTACGACGAGGTCTACCAGCTCACCTCCGTGGTCAACGCCGCCGGTGACAAGATCGCGTACGAGTACGACAGTGTCGGCAATGTGACGACGGTCGTCGACCCGAAGAAAAGCGCGTCCGCCGACACCGCTGACTACACCATCAAGACGCTGTACGACCTTAATCACCGGGTCACGCAGGTCACCGACGCGGCGGGCAAGCAGAGCAAGACGTCCTACGACAAGGACTCGCTGGTCACATCGAGCACGGACGCCGGGAGCAACACCACCGAGTTCACCTACGACGAGCGGGGCAGTAAGACCCAGGTCAAGGTCCCGCACGACGGCACCAGCGCGATCACGTACCGGACGACCAAGTACGAGTACGACCAGGTCGGCAACACCACGAAGGTGATCTCTCCGCGGGGCGTGAACACGGCGACCGCCGACGACTTCACCGCCCGGACCGAGTACGACAAGCTCAACCGGCCGGTCAAGCAGTTCCAGCCCTTCGACCCGAACGACACGCGCTACAACAAGCCCGACGTCTACACGCAGACGTCCTACGACGAGGTCGGCCGTGTCGCCACGGTTTCGGCACCGCCGTCGGAGGGGCAGACCGTCCGCAACAAGACGGCGTACACCTACTTCGACAACGGCTGGACCAAGACGTCCACCGACCCGTGGTCAATCGTCACCGGCTATGACTACGACGCTCTGGGCAGCCAGACCTCGCGCACGCTCACTTCGGCGGGCGGATCGTCCAACCGCACCATGAGCTGGTCGTACTACCCGGACGGAAAGCTCAAGTCCAAGTCGGACGACGGCGTTCCGGCGGGCAGTGGCGTGGTGCTGGTCGACAACTCGGACACCCAGAACACCGGCAGTACAGGGACCTGGGCCAAGAGAGACACCACGGGCCAGCACGGCTTCGACCACCAGGTCCACGCCGCAGGCACCGGTACTGATGCGTTCACCTGGACGCTGAACATTCCCAAGGACGGTTCCTACACCGCCTACGCCAAGTTCCCGCAGACCACCGGCGCCTCCACAGCGGCGAAGTATTCGGTCACCCACTCCGGCGGGACCACGGACAAGACCGTCGACCAGAGCGCCAACGCGGGCAGCTGGGTCAGTCTCGGTAAGTTCGACTTCACTCAGGGCAATGCCGCACGCCTCAGCCTCGGGGTGAACAGCGGCGGGGCCGTCGTGGCGGACGGCGTCAAGCTCGTCCGGGACACCACGGGTGAGACGGACACCGAGAAGCGGACCTTCGCCTACGAGTACGACATCAACAACAACATGACGTCGATCGACGACACCTCCTCCGGTGCCGACATCGACGCGTACACGGTTGCGTACACCGGCCTGAACCAGGTCCAGAAGGTCACCGAGGCGCTCGTCGGCCAGGAGAAGAAGTCCACCTCCTACACCTACGACGCCAACAGCAAGCCGGCGACCGTCACCCATCCCGACCAGTTCTCCTCGTACACCTACGACCTGCGGGACCTGGTCAAGACCGTGTCCGTCGGTAAGACGCCCACGGACACCGCTCCCAAGGTATCCGGCTACACCTACACCGGCCGCGGCCAGAAGCTGAAGGAGACCAAGGGCAACCAGAACACCGTCGACTACACCTACTACCTCGACGGCGTCCTCAAGACCCAGGAGGAGAAGAAGCCCAACGAGACCCTGGTCTCTTCGCACACGTACGCGTACGACGCCAACGGCAACAAGGCGAAGGACGCGGCGAAGAAGATGAACGCCGACAACCATGCGGCGTACCTCGACTCCACCACCGACTTCACCTACGACCCCGCCAACCGTCTCGCCGAATCGGTCAAGACCGGAAACGGCGCAGGCAAGGAGACGTACGTCCACGACGACAACGCCAACGTCGTCTCGCAGACCGTCAAGGGCGTGTCCACCAACTACGACTACGACCGGAACCGTCTGCTGTCATCGGTGACATCGGGCACGACGTTCTCGCACAACTACGACCCCTTCGGGCGCCAGGAGTCCGTCTCGGCCGACGGGAAGATCGTCGAGCGGAGCGTGTACGACGGCTTCGACCACGTCGTGGAGTCCCAGAAGATGGACGAAGCGGGGGTTCTCAAGTCGACCAAGTACACCTTCGACCCGCTGGACCGCACCACATCGAAGGTCGCCGACGGCAAGACGACCGACTTCACCTACCTCGGTATGTCCACCGAGGTGCTGACCGAAGAAGTGGCCGGCGCTCTCACCAAGTCCTACCAGTACTCCCCCTGGGGCGAGCGGCTGTCCCAGGTGAAGCACAACACCGGCGGGACCACCGAGGACGCCTACTACGGCTACAACAGTCACACCGATGTCGAGACGCTGACCACCAGTACCGGTGACACCAAGGCCACCTACGGCTACACCGCCTACGGCAGCAACGACGACTCCGAGTTCACGGGCATCGACAAGCCGGACACGGCAGATCCCACCAAGGAGGCGTACAACCCCTACCGCTTCAACGCCAAGCGCTGGGACGCCAACTCGGGTACGTACGACATGGGCTTCCGCGACTACAACCCGGGCCTCAACCGCTTCACCACCCGGGACATGTACAACGGCGCCCTCGCCGACATGGGCCTCGGCACCGACCCCATGACCGGGAACCGCTACGCCTTCACCGGCGGCAACCCGACCAGCTTCATCGAGATCGACGGCCACTGGTCGTGCAGTTGGTGCAGCGACGCCGGTCACCTCGTTCTGGACGTGGCCGGTCTCGTTCCGGTGATCGGTGAACCTGCCGACGGCATCAACGCCCTGTGGTACCTCGCCGAGGGCGACACCGAGAACGCGGCACTGTCCGCGGCCGGCATGATCCCGATCGCGGGCTGGGCCGCCACCGGAGCGAAGGTGACCGGCAAGGTGGCGGACGCCACGAAAACCACAAGCAAGGGCGGCGGTGCAAAGTCACCCGACAAGAAGGACGAGGGCGAGAAGAAAAAGAAGAAGGACGACGAAGACGACTACCTGTACTTCCATTCGGTACAGAGCCCAGCCGACGCGGAGAGACTCCGCAACGGCGGAGAGCCCTGGCCCGAGGAAGACACACGTGGCCAGTACGGGCTGGGCATCTACTCCTGGGGCAGCATGAAGGAAGCCGAAACCTACGCGAAGGTACTGACGGGCCGTAAGCTGACGGTCGAGATAGTGACCTTCAGGGTCAACAAGGATGACTTCGCTGCGATGAACAAGGTGGACGTCACACAGATGAGTGATGGCGACGCAGAAGCCTTCGTGGACCGCTACAGCCGGCTTTACGGCGACGGTGAATCGCACAATTACGACTACATCCAAGGGAAGACAGGAATGGGAAGCGAGCACTACTTCAACAAATCGGTCTTCTCGTTGCTCGAATTCGTGGGGTGATAGCAGCCATGAAAAGCAAGTTCGCGTTCCGTAAGTGGACGGCTGCTCTGGGCGGCCTGGCAGCCGACCTGGACGCCGAACTCCGGGCAGTCAATGCTCCGCCCGCGCACAGCGCGAGGGTCACTCAGGGCATCTGGGTCACGCTGCCGCCGACCGAGATCTACTGGCAGGATCTCGCGTGGCTCACCTTCGGTGCGTCGCTGATGCAGCGACAGCTGATTGAGGCGTACCCCGGAGGTGTCCAGATCCAGGTGCACGACCTCGTCTACCCCATGGCCGACTACCGGCCAGAGGTTGCCGCGGTGTGCATGGCCGGATGGCTCCGTGAGCAGCTCGACGCACCGGACCCGGGGGTCACGGTCAAGGCTGACGCGGAGAGAGGTGCGTTTGTCTTCGAGTGGGGCGACCTGGTAGGGGACCCGTTCACGGAGTAAGCGCAACTCAGTAAGGAACCACCACCACCGCTGCCTGCGCCCGGAGCATTGATCCGGGCGCAGGCAGCACGGTTTACAGCCCCGCAGGCTGCCCACCGCGGCAACCGCGCACGGAAACCGGGCGCCCCTTCCACCATGATCAGAACCGCCACACCTGCCGACCTCGACGCCATCGTCCGGCTGCACACCGAGGCCCGCGCGACCTACTACCGCGACCACCTTCCCGTCGAGGAGTACCAGGGCGCCGCCGAGGTCGCCCGTAGCCGTGACGGCTGGGCCCGGGCCGTCGAGCGGCCCGATGTCACCGTCCTCTGTGCCGAGCGGGACGGCGCCCTCGCCGGCATCGCGGCCTTCGCCGTGCGCGACGGAGTCATGGACCTCACTCAGCTCCATGTCTCGCCCTCCCAGTGGCGTACGGGCGTCGACACCGCCCTCCATACCGCCTGCACCGACGCCTGGCGGCGTGCCGGAGTGCGGGCCGCCAGACTTGAAGTCTTCGTGCCCAACACGCGCGCCCAGTCCTTCTACGCCCGCCACGGCTGGGCCCCCGACCCGGACGGGCCGCGGGCGGGCAGCCATCTCGTGCTCTGTCTGGAGGTGGGGAATCAGCCAGAGCCGTTGAACGTTGAACGGAGGTAGTGGAGGGTCCCTCCGCAGTGTCCGAGATCCTGGAGAGAAGAAGAAACATGCGCGTCGAGATCTGGAGCGACATCGCTTGCCCGTGAACCAACGGAACCACAGGTTACCGCGAGGCTCTGACCAGCGGCTACGGCGTGCACCGCGACGCTCTAACGGCTGAGAGTCACATGATTGGCGGCACATCCATCGCGAGGGCGTTACGAGCGACGTTGGCGTGGTCCAGGCAGGCGAAGAGTTGATAGGGCCGCTTGAACAGGCCCCGCGCCCTGGTCAATCGGAAGTCAGATACTCCGTCGCAGTCGATCGCGCAGCAGTCGGGTATTGGCGTTTTTCCGTCGTCCACGACGACCTGAGTGCGTACCTGGTGTCCGTTGATCTCGCTTAGGAACATGCCTCTGATGTAAGCGAGTTGGCTCAAGGCGTCACCAACTCTGCCGATCTTGTCTAGGTCATCTGCCATGACCGGAACCATATGGCCACGCTGCCGCTGCACGTGGCCCTCTCACGCAAAGTGCCCCGTTCACAGCTACGGGGGAAGCTGTGAACGGGGCGGTACCGGCCCGCTGAACTGTCATGCTCGCCGTCGCTCAGCGGGGCGGGGTCTCAGGCGCGCATCACGGCGTCCGGCGGGACCAGCCACTCACGGCCCCCGCCTTCGGGCCACACAAACGCCGCAGGGCGTTGGCAACGCTCGCCCGGCAAGTCGGCAGGGTCTTCGTAGTCCTGAAGTACGTCCCGAAGAATGCCAACCCTTCCCCTCGCGTCCTCGACCCGCTGGCGGATATCAGCGCGGTGATCATCGCGGGCACCGGTCGGCGTGCCGGTAGGCGACGATGGGGGCCCCGGACTGCCTTTCGAGCACTCCCCGGTGGCAGCGCTCAAGGCTCTTGATCGGTTTCATGCACGCCGGGCACGTCTCCCCAGTGGGGGCATAGGTCACGTACTCCCATTGGCTCGCGTCCGTCTCTGGCTGCTGTGTATTGCTGGCCATGTTTCGCCGTCCCCTCGCTCGCTCCCGGTGATCGTCGCGCCGTTCGCTGGGACGTAGGAACCTCGTACGTTTCCCACTTCGGGACGTCCCACGGGGGGTAGAACGTCCCTAGGAACGTTTGGAGCGCGGGGAGACATGACCATGCAAAACGAACGACTTCGGGCCGTCATGGCGTCTGGAGGGTGGACACATTGAGCGTTTTCAGCGTGGCCACCGGTCGGGTGACGGCGCTGAGGCCGCAACGCACGAGGCACCCGTGCCGTTGAGGGAGATGTTCGAAGTCTCAA
>NZ_JBSHFH010000104.1:0-10764 GCF_053617235.1 Streptomyces sp. NPDC055749
CGCGGTCCTCCACCTCGCCGCCTGCGGCCCGTTCCCGGAAGACACCGGATCGCAGGCCCCGTTCGCCGGGCTGACGGCTCCCGAGGTCACCAACAAGGCGATAGCCGCGACCCGGGCCGCCACGTCCGTACGGCTGGCCGTGACGACGGAGTCGGCGGACGGCCCGGTCCAGGTGTTCGTCGCCGCCGACGCACGGGGCGAGTGCACGGGGACGTTCTCCATGGGTTCGGCGGGGACCATGGAGCTGATCCGGACCGGAGGCACGGTCTACACGAAGTCCGACGAGGCGATGCTGCGGGCGGCCTCGGCGGACCGTCCGGGCGGCGACGCCGAAGCGGACGTCAGGAAGCTCACGGGCCGCTGGGTGAAGGCGCGCCCCGACGACCGGCGCACGGCGGAGAACCTGCGCTACTGCGATCCGAAGAGTCTGCTCGACCGCTTGGCGGGGAAGAGCGGCACCGCACACAAGGGCAAGCAGGCTCCCGTAGGCGGCCACCCGTCCCTGACCCTGACCGGCGGGTCCTGGACGGCGAGCGTCGCCACCGAGGGGACGCCGTACCTCCTGAAGATGCGCCTCACCAGCGGTGAACGCACCCCGCTCACAGCCGAGTTCTCGGAGTTCGGCACACCGGTGGCAGCGAAGAGGCCCGCCACCACCGCGTGAACGCACTCGTCCCCCGTACACACCGGTGTACGGGGGACGAGCCGTTCGCTCACAGCCGGTGGCGCACCCACACATTCGGCTCGGCGTAGACCGCGTACCCGTGCGCGACGGAACAGTGCACCGGCACAAGCGCCCCCGGCACCTCCACCGGCCCGTCCACGTCGAACGGCAGCCCGGTCCAGCTCCGCCACTGCGCGAGCGAACCGCTCACGGTCATCGACACCGGCGCCACCGCCTCGATCACCCCGCCCGCCCGTACGTGGACACGGAGCCACGGGTCGCTGGGCAGACCGTCCTCGTCCCGCGTCCGGCGGGCGTACTCCTCCATGGGCGCGGACGCGTCCAGGTGCTTGGCGTTCGGCCGCACGGGGGCGACGAGCTCGCCGAAACCGAGCCGTGCGGTGTTCTCCCGCAGCGCGGCCACCATCCGGCCCGATATCCCCTTGCCCAGATACTCCTCGGAGACCGTGATCTCGATCGCGCTGACGGTGTCCGTCGTACGCCCGCGCCGCAGATCCGAGAACGCCCACAGCAACGCCTGGTCCCAGCCACCCGTAGGCAGCTCCCTGCGCCCGGCCACGTCCAGTGCGAACGGCACGCTGTAGGCGCGGGCCACCACCGTGCCCTCCTCGTCCGTCGCGACGAGCACGTGCTCGGGGAACTCGACCGCGATCCGGGGGAAGTTCGCCCAGCCCACCAGGTCCTCGAGGATGAACTCCGGCCAGGTGTCCGGCATCTCCTCCATGGGACCGGCCAGTTCGGGACGTGCGGCGAGAGTGGTGATGATCAGCTTCATGCGCCACACGCTAGCGACGGAACGCCAAACGTCCACCGATTTCCTTGGGCCCTGCCCACCCCCCAGTGATCTACTTTCCCGACGGCTCCGCGCGCAAGGAAGGCGAAACGGTGGACAAGACCCCCTGGCTGACAGAGCGCTTCGAGGAGCACCGCCCCCATCTGCGCGCGGTGGCCTACCGGATGCTCGGCTCGGCGAGCGAGGCCGACGACGCCGTCCAGGACACCTGGCTGCGCGCGAGCCGCGCCGACACGGCCGAAGTCGAGAACCTCGCCGGCTGGCTGACCACCGTGGTCTCCCGGGTCTGCCTCAACATGCTGCGCTCACGCGAGACCCGCCGCGAGGACCCCTTGGAGGCGTACGCCCCGGGCGGCACCGAGGAGGGCGACCACGACCCCGAACAGGAAGCACTGCTGGCGGACTCGGTCGGTCTCGCCATGCTGGTGGTACTGGACACGCTGGCCCCGGCCGAGCGGCTCTCCTTCGTCCTGCACGACATGTTCGCCGTGCCCTTCGACGAGATCGGCACCATGCTGGACCGCTCCCCGACGGCCGCCCGCCAGCTGGCGAGCCGCGCCCGCCGCCGGGTCAAGGGCGGCACAGCGGTGCCCGCCCCGGACCTGAGCCTCCGCCGCCAGATCGTGGACGCCTTCCTGGCCGCCACCCGAGGCGGCGACTTCGAGGCCCTGATCACTCTCCTCGACCCCGATGTGGTGCTCCGGGCCGACCGTGCCGTCGTCCCCACACCCGAACCCATCGAGGTCCGTGGCGCTCTCTCCGTCGCCAAGGGCGCGATGGCGGCCATGGGCAGGGCACGTTTCACGGGCCCCGCTCTGGTGAACGGAACGATCGGCCTCGCGATGGCACCCCACGGCCGCCTGCGCATCGTCCTCGCCTTCACGATCGCGGACGGCAGGATCACCGAGATCGACGTGATCGCGGAACCGGACCGTCTGGGCGAACTCGACATCGCGGTGCCGGACAGCCCCTAGCAACCAAACGCCCCCGTCAGCCGCCGCACTGCCGCAGCATCATCTGCTTGTCCGGGGCGGTCACCGGCATCTCGTACTTCTGCGCCACCTGCGCGAACCGCACCACGTACGCGCAGCGGACGCGCTTGTGCGGCGGGAGCCAGGAGGCGGGCCCGGAATCGCCCTTGGACGAGTTGGCGCGTCCCTCGACAGGAAGCAGATTGAGTACGTCGTTGGCGAGCTGCTCACGCTTGCTCTCCGACCAGCGCGCGGCGCCCATCTGCCAGCTGTACGACAGCGGGACCACGTGGTCGATCTGAACCTCGGCGGCCCGCTCCTTGCGCCAGTCGAGAGTCCGCCCGGTGTACGGGTCGTACAGCTTCATCGCGACGACGACACAGTCCGAACCACCGCGGTAACGCAGGCCTTGGCCGTCGCGGTGGAGGAGGTCGTTACGGGTTATCTCTATACCCTTCCTGATTGCGATGCACATGAGGCACAGCCGTAACCAACTCCTGTCCCTCGCCGTTATCAGTCATGCCATGAGGCACATGAGTGACATCGGAGACAGGAAGTAGATTCCGTGACGTTACGTACAGAGAAGGCCGTCTCGCCTACCACCGGCGAGATCACCTGGCTCTTGGTCGACGAGGAGACGTACACGCCCCATCCCGAAGCCCGCGAGTTCTCCCTGTACCTGCGCGGAGCCGGGCGTTCACCGCAGACACAGCGCGCCTACATCCCCAGAATCGGTCGCTTCCTCAGTTGGTGTGGGGAGTGGGGCACCGACTGGAGGACCGTCCGGCTCGGGGACATGAGCCTCTTCAAGTTCCACGTCGAGCGGACACCGACACGGCACGGGCGTCCTCCGGCCGGCAAGACGGTCAACGCCACGCTCACCGCGGTGTGTGAGTTCCTCCGTTTCTGCGCGGTCCAGGGCCATGTGGATCACGAGGTCGCCGAGCGTCTCAGCGAACCACGATTCCTCACCCATGCCCCGGCCGACTTCAATCCGGGCGAGGGCGGCCAGCATCTGATGGTCAGAGCCCGCACCCTGAAGGCGCCGGAGATCGAGCGGGCGCCACAGACACTCACCGGCGCCGAGATGGATCAGGTCCTCGACGCCGCTCGTACCGCACGTGACCGGTTGCTGCTGACCGTCCTGGTGGAAGCCGGCCTTCGCATCGGTGAGGCCCTCGGGCTGCGGCGTGAGGACATGCATCTGCTTCCCGACTCCACACACCTCGGCTGTCGGACCGGTGGTACGCATCTCCACGTCAGGCCCCGGCAGGACAACACCAACGGGGCGCGAGCCAAGGCCGGTCGCCATCGCATGATCCCGCTCACGCCGGAAGTCGTGCACCGGTACCGCGAGCATCTCGCCGAGCGGGAGCAGGTGGCCGGCTCGGACGAATGCGATTACGTATTCGTCAATCTCGTCGGCGTTCACGCGGGACGTCCACTGTCGTACTCCAATACCAAGCAGGTGATCGAGCGGATCGGGAAGCGCTGCGGCTTGACTGCCCGGCCGCACATGATGCGGCACACGGCTGCCACCCGCTGGATCCGTAACGGAGTTGCTCCGGACATCGTGCAGGCGCTCCTGGGCCACGCCTCCTCGGCGAGTACCGCCGTGTACCTGCACGCCCGGGACGAGGACCTCCGTGCCGCCGTCGACAGCCTCTCCCTGGAGGACTACCGATGACCCTCGCCTCCGTTCGTTCTATCTCTGCTCCTTCCGGCCTCGACGAATCCGAGTGGCTGTCATGGCTCGGTCGCCGCCTCATGCCCTGCTGGCGTTCAGGCGAGTGGGACCCGGGCAAGACACTGTTCACTGCCACTCCAGGCAATCCGATAACCAGCGTGTTCGTCTGTTCCGTGGCCGCCTGTTCCACCCATGTGGCGAGCAACGGCTCCCGCTGCGATGCCTGCAGGAAGGCCCGCTACCTCCAGGGGAATCCTGCGGACTTCGACGCCACGCACGCCCCAGTTCCATCCCGTCGCAGGCCCAACACCTCGGTGGATGGCGCGATGCCGGGCGTCTCCCAGTTCTCGCTGGCCGATGTCGGCCCGGCCGTACGGCGGGAGATCCTGTACGGGCTTCAGCAGCGTGACGACGCGGGGATCAGCCTGGTTCCTCAGCGGGTACGCCGCATCGTGGCCGGTCTCCCCGCGGGTCTCGGTTCGCTCCTCGACCTGGACTCCGCCTTCCCCGCCGGGCTCCCGGCGGCAACCGCCGGTGTCCTGAACGGGATTCTCCTGCATGTCCGCCGCGCCCACGTCGAGTTCGAGGGGGCCGACCCGACCTCGGGTGACGTGTGGGAATGCGCCCTGATCGGGCTGACGGCCGGGCGTGGCAGGAAATACGCCGCCATCCACGGCGACATCGACTTCCGCCCGGTACGGCAGCGATGGCTGCGGGAACTGGTCAAGGAGTACGGCCGTACGGCGCGCCCCAACGTCCTGGACCTCCGGCAGACCGTCTACGCGGCGGCCATCGCATCCGCCGCCCTGGCGGGAAGGCTCCACCACGACGAACCAGAACTCCTCGCCATGGCCGACATGAACGCCGTGGTTGACATGTTCCGGATCACCAAGCGTCCCGAGGACGGCCACGACTACTCCACCAGCCACCGGAGGGCACTGCTCCGCCACTGGCGCACGTTCCTGGAGTACGCACGCCAGGCCGGGATGATGGACCACGTGCCCGGCGGGTTCGCGCTCAACCCCCGCTTCCACACCATCGCCGCCGTGGAGGTGACCGAGGACGACCTCGGCCGTGCGATCCCGGAGCATGTCATCGCCCAACTCGATGCGCACATCGGCCTGCTCGGAACCTCGACGGCGTACACGAGCGGTGGCTGGACAGCCGCCGACTTCACACGGATGTACCAGGTCGTCTATACGGTCCTCCGCGACACCGGTCGACGCCCGGGTGAGGTCACCAGCCTGAACCACACCTGCCTGGAGCGGGTCGACGGCAAGCCGACGCTGATCTACGACAACCACAAGCGACGACGGCATGGCCGACGGCTGCCGGTCTCGGAGAGCACCGCCCAGGCGATCGAAGCCTGGCAGAAGGAGCTCGATACGCTGCCGCCCGTACCGGGTTGTGCCCAATGGCTGTTTCCTTCGCCGGGGCAGCGCAACCGCCCGCGCCGTGGGCATCTGACCGCCGCACAGTTCTGCAACAGGATCTTCCGGGACTGGATCGATGAACTGATCCCGGATCTCGTGGACGACCGGCTCGACGAGGACGGTGCTCCGCTCGCCTACGACCGTACCCAGGTCGTTCCGTACGGCTTCCGCCACGCGTACGCCCAGCGCCATGCGGACGCGGGTACCCGCCCCGATGTCCTGCGGGAACTCATGGACCATCGCTCGCTGGACGTCACGATGGGGTACTACAAGGTCTCGCTCGTCCGGAAGCAGGAAGCCGTACGAACGGTCGCGGCGCTCGCCGTCGACCGGCACGGCGAATCCCGTGGCTTCAGCGACCCTCTGGCGTACGAGGTGGAGAGCGTCGGGGTCCCGTACGGCGGCTGCACCGAACCGAGCAACGTCAAGGCCGGGGGCGGTCACTGTCGCATCCGCTTCCAGTGCGCCGGCTGTGACTTCTACCGTCCCGATCCCTCCTACCTGCCGGCTCTGGAGCAGCAGATCGCGGACCTGCGTGCCGACAAGGAGGCCGCGCTGGCGATGGAGGCCGCCAACTGGGTCGTCCGTAATCTCGACGACCAGATCCGCGCCTACTCCAAGTCGGCCGACGAGATGCGGCGGAAACTCACGGCGATGCCCGCCGACGAGCGGGACGCCGTCGAATCCGCCTCGCGTGAACTGCGCAAGGCCCGCTCAGCCGCGGCCTTCGTGCCCTTGCAGGCACTGACGACACGGAGCCCTGGATGAAGCGCCCCACCCCTTCGAGCGCCAACGACCGGGACGCCCGGGTCGAGCGTCTGCGCGCCAGCCGTGCCCAGGACAGTGAAACCAAGACTGCGCGCGCACTCGAAGCAGTGGACGGCCTTCTCCGGACGGGACGACGTATCACTGTTGCTCAGGTAGCGCGGGAGGCGGCGGTATCCACCTGGTTCGTCTATAACCAGCCTCGGGTGCACGAAGCCGTCGAGGCCGCCATCTCCGCCCAGCGCGAGCAGGGACATCGGATCTCCTCGTCCCCAGCAGCCCAGCGGGTCTCCTCAGCCGGCCTGCAAACGGATCTCGCCCTGGCCCGTGAAGAGATCAAGGACCTCAAGCGCGAGCGAGATCGTCTCCGGGAACGCGTCCGGCTCTCGCTAGGAGCAGAACTGGAGGAATCGGATCGCGCTCAACTGGTCGGCAGGGGCCAGGAGCTGGAACGCGAGAACGCTGCCCTTCGTACCGAGCTAGGGAAGACCCAGGAGTGTCGTTCCGCGCTGGAGGGCCGGCTCCGGGAAGCTGAGGACGACCTCACTGCTGCCCGCGCGAGCCTCCGTAAGGCAATGCGAGCAGTCCCGGGCAGCTGACCGACGAGCGGTCGGCGGGCGGCCTCTGCTGACCGTTACGGTCTCGGCACAACGGCCTGCCTCGGGCCACCGGATACCGACTTCGTCCCGGGCCGGGCCGCAATCGATGAGTGCCGCCGCCCCTCGCAGGACGCCTCCATCACTTCCTCGCAGAGCTGGAGGCGTCCTGCGGGCGGGTGGCCGGATGATCAGCACCCAGAGGAAGGGCCGCCATGGGCCGGAGAACAGCGGTGAACGGCGCGGGTGTTAGCTTCCATCCCATGTTGGGACACCAGGACAGGACCAAGGCGGCCTACGACGGAGTCGTCGAACTGTATGCGTCAATGTTCGCCAACCAGCTGGAGACGCAGCCGTTCGCACGGAACATGATCGGCACCTTCGCCGAGCTCGTAAGCGATGCGGGCAACCTGCGGGTAGCCGACGTCGGGTGCGGCCCCGGTCATCTGACGGCAATGCTGCACGATTTGGGGCTGGACGCCTTCGGGTTCGACCTCTCTCCGGCCATGGTCGACCACGCCCGTCGGGCCCATCCGGCGCTGCGGTTCGACGAAGCGCGAATGGAGGCCCTGCCGGTCAAGGACGGCGAGCTCGGTGGAGTGCTGGCCCACTACTCGATGATCCATACCCCACCTGGAGAGTTGCCCGCCCTGCTCACTGAGCAGGTGCGTGTCCTGGCACCACGGGGCTTGCTCCTGGTGTCCTTCTTCGGGACCGAAGGGCCGGAGCCGGTCCGCTTCGATCACAAAGTGGCGCCCGCCTATAGCTGGCCGGCGGAGCAGTTTGCCGAGTTGCTGGCCGCGGCCGGGCTCGACACGGTGGCTCGGTTGCTCCATGACCCAGCGTCTGAGCGGGGCTTCCTCGATGCACACTTGCTGGTCCGCCGCCCGTAGAGCGCGGCCGTAGCCTGAGGCGTAGCTCATGGGCACGGTTGAACATCATGCGGGCCTCGCTGTACTCCGGCGGCTGCCAAAGGTGTCGTAGTGACCACCACTGGGCTTTGTCTCAACGCACCCATCCGGAGGGAAGCCGCAGAACTGCCGCAGCACCGTCTCGCGATGAGCGCAGGTTCTCGGCGAGTGCTTCGTCCTCACTCGCCGCACTGGGCAAGCATCGTCACCTTGTCCGGGGCCGTCACCGGGAGCTCGTACTTGTCGGCGACCTGCGCGAACCGCACGGCGTACGAGCACCTGATCTTCTTGTTCGGCGGCAGCCAGGACGCGGGCCCCGAGTCCCGCTTCGCCGAGTTGGCGCGCCCTTCGACGGGAAGCAGATTGAGCACGTCGTTCGCCAGCTGCTTGCGCATACTCTCCGTCCATCGGGCGGCGCCCATCTGCCAGCTGTAGGACAGCGGGACCACGTGGTCGATCTGCACCTCGGCCGCCTTCGCCTTCTTCCAGGCGATGTCCTTGCCGGTATACGGGTCGTACAGGTTCATCGAAACGACCACGCAGTCGGAACCCGCTCGGAAGTGAACGTTCCGACCATGGAGTTTCAGCAAGTCGTTCCGGGTGTCACAACCGTTCCTCGCCAGCGGCACTCCGTCCGCCGTGTCCATCCACGCATAGCCGTACTCATCTCGGTCGTAGCCTGTCTTCGGCCCACGGCCCTTCGTGGCGAGTTCTTCGATGAGCTTGCGTGCTTTGGCCTTGTCCGCCTCCGACGTAAGCGCGGCGAGCCCCGGATTGGTCCCGTCGAGATTCGTCAGCGGGCTCACCGCGCGCCCGGCAGCGGAGTCCGGCCCAGATCCTGTGGAGCTTCCGCCCGGCTCCAGGTCATCACAGCCCGTGACGAGCGCGGCGGCAACGGCGGCCGTAAGGACGGCCCTCTTCCCGCGAGCAGACAGGGGCCTGTGACTCATGTGCCTCTCACTACGCACAGCCGATCACACCCTGCATACGCTGCGAGAACAGCCCCATCGCAGCGCGAACCATAGAGATAATACGGGTGTCGCAGCCGTTCCTCGCCAGCGGCACCCCGTCCGCCGTGTCCATCCACGCGTAACCGAACTCGTCCCGCTCGTAACCGGTACGGGGCCCGCGCCCCTTGGTGGCCACGCCGTCGATGAGCTTCCGGGCCGCGGCCCTGTCGTCTTCGGAGGTCAGGGGTGCGAGCCCCGGCTTCGTACCGTCCCGATTGCTCAGCGGACTGGCCCCGACGCCTCCATCCGCCTGCCCGCCGCCGCTCGCACCGGCGCTACCGCCCCCCGGGGCCTGGGGTTCGCAGCCCGCAAGGGACAGCACGACCGCCGCGCTCAGGGCGGGCAGCACCACTCGGTACACGCGTGGAGATATCACTCGGAGCCATCCTGACGGGGAGAAAGCCGAACCCGGGAATCCTACGGACGTCTTCCCGGCCGGAGCCCGTTCAAGGCAGGCGACCCGCCCGGATGGGTCCCGGTGGCGGGGAATAGCCGGAGACGTACAGCTCTTGACCGTGTCGTGTCCACGTGATCAACGGGACGGACATCGGATGACCAAGGGGTGGGGAACATGGGATCCAAGAACTCGACACGGCGTGCGGGTATCGCGCTGCTTTCCGCGGCGGCGCTGGTGGCGCTGCCGGTCGTCGGTGCGGAGGGGCTGACCGGGCCCGCAGGTGCCGTGGCGGCCGGGCACAGCGCCAAGTCGTCGCAGGGCAGCGGGCCGTGGCAGGGCGGCTGGGCGGCTTCGCCGCAGGCGCCGACCGCGCCCTTCACGCCGAACTGGTCGCAACAGGGCTTCGCGAACCATACGGTCCGCCAGGTCGTCCGGGTCAGCAACGGCGGCACCAAGGCCCGTATCGAACTGTCCAACCGCTACGGAAGCACTCCGCTGCGGATCACCGGAGCGACGGTGGCACGTACCGACAACGGGGCCTCGGTCAGGGCGGGTTCGGTGCGGCAGTTGTCCTTCGGGGAGGGACCGTCGGTGACCATATCGGCCGGCGGAACCGCGACCAGTGACGCAGTGCCGTTCAAGGTCGAAGCCCTGGAGTCGCTGACCGTCACGCTCTACCTGGCTGCGCCGACCGGTCCTGCCACCTTCCACATGGTCTCGTCGGCCGCGAGCTACCGGGCGCAGGGCGACCACCGTTCCGACCGCGAAGGTGCGGCTTTCACGGAGACCAGCGAATCCTGGTACTACCTCACAGGCGTCGAGGTCAGCGGCGGCAAGGCCCCTCGCCGGAACGGGGTGGTGACCTTCGGCGACTCCATCACCGACGGCGTCGGATCCACCCCGGACACGAACAACCGCTACCCCGACGAGCTGGCGGAGCGCTTCGCGGCCACCGGGAAGCCTCGCAGCGTCCTCAACCACGGGATCGCCGGCAACCAGGTCACCAACGACACGGACTGGGCCGGGGAGAAGGGCGTGGTCCGCTTCAAGAAGGACGTGCTCAGCGAGCCGGGCGTGGGCACGGTCATCGTGCTGGAAGGCATCAACGACATCGGGGCGAGCGGGGACGGCGCGGTGGGCGCACCCACCCCGGAGGTGTCGGTCAAGCAACTGATCGACGGCCACCGCTCGTTGATCCGCCAGGCACACGCCAAGGGCATCAAGGCGATCGGTGCGACCCTGACACCCATCAAGGGCTCGTTCTACTACAACGAGGCCAACGAGGCGAAGCGCGATGCGGTCAACGACTGGATCCGCACCTCCGGTGAATACGACGCGGTGGTCGACCTGGACCGCGCCGTGGCCGACCCCGCCGACCCGGACAGCATCGCCCCCGCCTACGACTCGGGCGACCACCTGCACCCGAGCGACGCCGGATACCGGGTGATGGCCGAGGCCCTGGATCTCCGCACCCTCTGACCGCCCTTCGGCCGCGCCGGGTCGCCTCCTTCGGCAG
>NZ_JBSHFH010000105.1:0-10718 GCF_053617235.1 Streptomyces sp. NPDC055749
TACTGCAGGGGGGACCCTGTGGGAGAGTAGGACGCCGCCGAACAATTATTCCGGGAAAGCCCCGTACCGCAAGGTACGGGGCTTTTCTGCGTTTAGGCGCCGATATCTGGGCAAAGCTGACCTGCTGAGCCCACAGTGACCGGGCCGCAATTATCTTGCGATGCTTGCGCTAGTCTTGCGTGTATGACGCGACGACTTGCTCAGGTGGCCAAGAAGGTGGGTGTCAGCGAGGCCACGGTCAGCCGGGTTCTCAATGGCAAGCCCGGTGTCTCGGATGCGACCCGCCGGTCCGTGCTGACTGCGCTGGACGTCCTGGGCTACGAACGGCCCACGCAACTGCGTGGTGAGCGTGCGCGCCTGGTGGGACTCGTACTGCCTGAGCTGCAGAACCCGATCTTTCCCGCTTTCGCGGAGGTGATCGGCGGAGCGCTTGCGCAACAGGGGCTGACTCCTGTGCTCTGTACGCAGACCAAGGGCGGGGTCTCGGAGGCGGACTACGTGGATCTGCTCCTTCAGCAGCAGGTCTCCGGGGTCGTTTTCGCCGGCGGGTTGTTCGCCCAGGCGGACGCGCCTCACGACCACTACCGGCAGCTGGCCGAGCGGAACATCCCTGTCGTTCTGATCAACGCCCCCATTGAGGGGCTGGACTTCCCTTGCGTTTCCTGTGACGACGCCGTGGCCGTCGAGCAGGCGTGGCGTCATCTGGCGTCTCTCGGTCACGAGAGGATCGGACTGGTTCTCGGACCCGCGGACCACGTTCCGTCCCGCCGGAAGTGGGAAGCCGCTCGGGTCGCGGCGAAGGCCGCCGGGCGGGAGTTGTCGGAGGAATTCGTCGAGCGGTCGATGTTCTCGCTCGAGGGAGGGCAGTTGGCTGCCGCGCGTCTCCTGGAGCGCGGGGTGACGGGCATCGTCTGTGCGAGCGATCCTCTCGCGCTGGGGGCGATCAGGGCCGCGCGTCGGCGCGGACTCTCCGTTCCTTCGGACGTCTCGGTCGTCGGATTCGACGACTCGGCCTTCATGAACTGCACCGAGCCGCCGCTGTCGACCGTGCGGCAGCCCATCGAGGCGATGGGCCGGGCCGCGGTCGAGCTGTTGTGCGCGCAGATCCAGGGCTCTCATATCCACTCGGGCGAGCTTCTTTTCGAGCCGGAGCTCGTCGTCCGGGGCTCCACGGCACAGCCGCCCGCCGCCCAGTAGTCGACATCTTTCTGTGTATCAGGTGAGTATTGCGCAGGCCGCCGGCCTGCCCGCCCGTAGGTGGCCTGCGTAAGTCCTTCGAGTCCTGACCGACTCGCGACCCCTCCCAGGGGTCTTTTTGCATTTCAGGCCCCTTGTCGCCGGCTCGACGCGTCCTCTCTGCGGCTGTCGCCGCCCCGGGCTCCTGCCATGCCGCAACGCAGCCCTCAACTCTCCTTGCCTGTCACGCCCGTTGACAAAGTAGTCACCTGGTAGAAACCTGTCACCTCGGCAGCGCAAAAGATTGACTGAATCACTCAAAAGTTCTGGAAGGCGCTGCCATCCCCCCAAGCCATGTCAGGTACATGGCGCCCGAAGCATGGAAGCTAGAGGCAATCATGAGAGGTAAACACCACGGCTGGCGGTTGATCGCCGGCGCGGTGACTGCCGGGCTGATCGCGGTCGGGCTGCTGCCCGTCACCGCGCACGCGGCGGAGGGGCCCAACCTGGCTCTCGGCAAGTCCGCGACCGCGGGCAGCGCCCATGGCGCGTACCCGGCAGGCAACGTCACCGACGGAAGTCAGCAGTCGTACTGGGAAGGGACCGCGGGGTCCTTCCCGCAGTGGGTCCAGGTCGACCTGGGCGGCAGCGTCAGTGCGGACAGGGTGGCACTGAAGCTTCCGACCGGGTGGGAGAAGCGCAGCCAGACCCTCACGGTTCAGGGCAGTACCAACGGCACCGCGTTCAACACGCTTGCCGCGTCGAGTGCCCGAGCCTTCGATCCGGCCGGGGCGAACACGGTGAGCATCGCGTTCACGGAGGCTACGGTTCGGTTCGTGCGGGTGCAGATCAGTGCCAACACGGGGTGGAACGCGGCCCAGTTGTCCGAGCTGGAGGTGTACGGGGAGGACGACGGAGGTCCGGTCGATCCCCCGGTGAACGGCTCGAACCTGGCGCGTAACAAGCCGATCGAGGCCACGTCGGCGACACAGAACTTCGTCGCCGCCAACGCCAATGACGACAACGTGGCCACCTACTGGGAGTCCGCCGGCTATCCGTCGAGCCTGACGGTGAAGCTGGGATCCAACGCTGATGTCGAGGCCGTGGTGGTGAAGCTGAACCCCGCTCAGGAGTGGGGGGTGCGCACCCAGTCCCTTCAGGTGCTCGGGCGTGAGCAGTCGGCCTCCGCTTTCACCTCGCTCAAGGCGCGGGCCGACTACACGTTCAGCCCCTCTGCGGGGCAGAACACCGTCACGATCCCGGTGACGGGGAAGTATGCCGACCTCCGGCTCACGTTCTTCTCCAACACCGGCGCCCCCGGCGCCCAGGTCGCGGAGTTCCAGGTCGTGGGTGTGGCCGCGCCCAACCCCGACCTCACCGTCACCGACCTGACCTGGACCCCGGCCGGCCCGTCCGAGACGGACAACGTCACGGTGAACGCCACCGTGCGTAACGCGGGGACCGCCCCGGCGCCTGCGACCACGGTCAACGTCAGCCTGGAGGGAGCGGTGGCGGGCTCCGCCGCCGTGCCCGCGCTCGCGGCCGGAGCCTCTGCCGCTGTTCCGGTCTCGGTGGGCAAGCGCCCGCAGGGCTCGTACACCGTCTCGGTGGTGGTCGATCCGACCGATACCGTCGTGGAGCAGGACAACAGCAACAACAGCCGGACGGCGGCGGAGAAGCTGGTCGTCGGGCAGAGTCCTGGGCCTGATCTGCGGGTCACCGGTATCGCCTCCAACCCGGCCGCTCCGGCGGTCGGCGCCTCGGTGAGCTTCACCGTCGCGGTGCACAACCGCGGCACCACCGCGGTGAGCGCGGGCACGGTCACCCGCCTCGCCGTGGGCGGCACCACTCTCAACGGCGCCACGGGTCAGATCGCCGCAGGGGCGACTGTCCAGGTACCGATCAGTGGCAGCTGGACGGCTGCCAGCGGTGGCGCCACTCTCACCGCCACGGCCGATGCGACCGGCACGGTCGCCGAGACCAGCGAGACCAACAACACCTTCTCCCGCTCCATCGTCGTGGGGCGCGGCGCGGCTGTGCCGTACACCGAGTACGAGGCGGAGGACGCCCAGTACAGCGGGACCCTGCTGCAGTCCGACGCCAAGCGGACCTTCGGTCACACCAACTTCGCCACCGAGTCGTCGGGCCGTGAGTCGGTCCGGCTGAACTCGGACGGTCAGTACGTCGAGTTCACGTCGACGAGTCCGTCGAACTCGATCGTCGTACGCAACTCCATTCCGGACGCGGCCGGTGGCGGCGGACGGGAGGCCACCATCAGCCTGTACGCGAACGGTCAGTTCGTGCGCAAGCTTGACCTGTCCTCCAAGCACAGCTGGCTGTACGGCTCCACCGACAGCCCGGAGGGTCTGACGAACACCCCGGGTGGTGACGCCCGCCGGCTCTTCGACGAGTCCCACGCGCTGCTCGCCCAGACCTACCCGGCCGGTACGAAGTTCCGGCTTCAGCGCGACGCGGGCGACAACGCCGCCTTCTACGTCATCGACCTGATCGACCTGGAGCAGGTCGTACCGGCGGCTGCCCAGCCCGCGGGATGCGTCTCCATCGCCACCTTCGGTGCCGTGCCCAACGACGGCATCGACGACACGGACGCCATCCAGCGCGCGGTGACGGCGGACCAGAAGGGCGAGATCGACTGCGTGTGGATCCCGGCCGGCCAGTGGCGGCAGGAGAAGAAGATCCTGACCGACGACCCGCTGAACCGCGGTGAGTTCAACCAGGTGGGCATCCGTGATGTCACCATCCGGGGCGCCGGGATGTGGCACTCGCAGCTCTACACCCTGACCCCGCCGCACCAGGCGGGCGGCATCAACCATCCGCACGAGGGCAACTTCGGCTTCGACATCGACCACAACACGCAGATCTCCGACATCGCGATCTTCGGTTCGGGCACGATCCGCGGGGGCGACGGCAACGCCGAGGGCGGTGTCGGTCTCAACGGGCGGTTCGGCAAGGGCACCAAGATCAGCAACGTGTGGATCGAGCACGCGAACGTCGGTGTGTGGGCCGGCCGGGACTACACGAACATCCCCGAGCTGTGGGGTCCGGGGGACGGCGTGGAGTTCACCGGGATGCGGGTCCGCAACACGTACGCCGACGGCATCAACTTCGCCAACGGCACGCGCAACTCGACCGTCTACAACTCGTCCTTCCGCAACACCGGGGACGACGCGCTCGCCGTCTGGTCCAGCAAGTACGTGAAGGACACGTCGGTGGACATCGGCCACGACAACCACTTCCGCAACAACACGATCCAGCTGCCCTGGCGTGCCAACGGCATCGCGGTCTACGGCGGTTACGGCAACACCATCGAGAACAACATCATCTCCGACACCATGAACTACCCGGGGATCATGCTGGCCACGGACCACGACCCGCTGCCCTTCACCGGGCAGACCCTCATCGCCAACAACGCACTCCACCGCACCGGCGGCGCGTTCTGGAACGAGGACCAGGAGTTCGGCGCCATCACGCTCTTCGCGCAGGCGCAGGGCATTCCGGGCGTCACCATCCGGGACACCGACATCCTCGACTCGACGTACGACGGTATCCAGTTCAAGACCGGTGGCGGCGAGATGGCGGACGTGAAGATCACGAACGTACGCATCGACAAGTCGAACAACGGCTCCGGAATCCTCGCGATGAGCGGTGCCCGGGGCAGCGCGACCCTGACGGACGTCACGATTACCAACTCGGCCGACGGCGACGTCTTCCGCGAGCCCGGATCGCAGTTCGTCATCAACGGGACCGGCTGACATGTCGCGCCCAGGGACACATTTCCTCCTTGTACGCATCCGACCGAGCCGAGGACAGATGAGAATCCGGAACTGGAGATCGCGGAGCATGAGCGCCGTGATCGCGACGAGCCTTCTGGCGCTGGGCGGTCCGTTGATGACCGCCCATGCGGCCGGCGGGCCCAATATCGCGCTGGGCGACGCGGCGGCGGCGAGCAGCGCCGCCGCCGGGTACGGCGCGGCGAGCATCACCGACGGGAACCAGGGCTCGTACTGGCAGAGCAGCGGCAGTGCACTCCCGCAGTGGGCGCAGGCCGATCTGGGCGCCACGACCCGTGTCGACGAGGTGGTGCTGAAGCTGCCCGCGGGCTGGGAGAGCCGTAGCCAGACGCTCTCCGTGCAGGGCAGCGCGGACGGCACCAGCTTCGCCACCCTGAAGAACTCCGCCGCGTACAGCTTCGCGCCGGGCACCGCCAACACCGTGACGGTCTCCTTCCCGGCGACGCAGGCACGGTTCGTACGGGTGAACATCACCGCCAACACCGGCTGGCAGGCGGCCCAGCTGTCGGAGCTGGAGGTGCACGCGGCGGACGGGAGTTCGGCGAATCTGGCGGCCGGGCGGGCGCTCACCGCGAGCAGCCACACCGAGGTGTACAACGCCGCCCAGGCGAACGACGGCAACCGTGCCACGTACTGGGAGAGCGGCAACAACGCCTTTCCCCAGTGGCTGCGGGCGGATCTCGGCTCCTCCGTGCGCGTCGACCGTGTCGTCCTGCGGCTGCCGGACACCTGGGAGGCCCGAAGCCAGACCCTGAAGATCCAGGGCAGTGCGAACGGTACGGACTTCACCGATCTGACCGCCTCCCGGGCGTACACCTTCGACGAGGCGAGCGGCCGGTCGGCGACGATCACCTTCGACGCGACGACCACTCGTTACGTCCGGGTCCTGGTCACCGCCAACAGTGTGCAGCCCGCCGCGCAGATATCGGAGTTCGAGGTCTACGGGCCGACGGGCGGCGACACGCAGGCGCCGACCGCTCCGGCCGGACTCGCGTACACCGAGCCCGCGAGCGGACAGGTCAAGCTGGTGTGGAACGCCTCCACGGACAACACGGCCGTCACCGGCTACGAGATCTACGCCAACAACACGCTCCGGGGCAGTGTCGCCGGGAACGTGACCACCTACACCGACACCCAGCCGGCCTCCGCGACGGTCACCTATTACGTGCGGGCCAAGGACGCGGCGGGCAACAAGTCCGGCAACAGCAACTCCGTGACCCGTAACGGCAGTGGTGGCGGCGGTTCGAACCTCGCCGTCGGCAAGCCGGTCACGGCCTCCTCCACGATCCACACCTTCGTCGCGGAGAACGCCAACGACAACGACACGGCCACCTACTGGGAGGGCGCGGGCGGCAGTTACCCGAACACCCTCACCGTGAAGCTGGGCGCGAACGCCGACGTCGAAAACCTGGTCCTCAAGCTCAACCCGTCCGCTTCCTGGGCGGCCCGTAACCAGACCATCGAGGTCCTGGGCCGCGAGCAGAACGCCTCGGGGTTCACGAGTCTGGTCGCCGCGAAGAGCTACACCTTCGACCCGGCGAGCGGTAACAGCGTCACGGTGCCCGTCTCCGGACGGGTCGCCGACGTGCAGCTGAAGTTCACCGCCAACTCCGGGTCGTCGGCCGGTCAGGTCGGCGAGTTCCAGGTGGTCGGCGTCGCGGCGCCCAACCCGGATCTGGAGGTCACCGGCCTGACGGCGTCGCCCGCGGCGCCCGTCGAGTCGGACCCGATCACGGTGAGCGCAACTGTCCGCAACAGTGGTCCTTCCGCGGCTCCTGCGAGCGCCGTGGCCCTGCGGCTCGGCGGCACCAAGGTCGCCACGGCCCAGGTCGGGGCGCTGGCAGCCGGGGCGCAGACCACGGTCAGTGCGTCCATCGGGGCGCGCGACGCCGGGTCGTACCAGCTGAGCGCGGTCGCCGACGAGGCGAACGCGGTCGTCGAGCAGAACGAGTCCAACAACACCTTCACCAGCCCCACCGCGCTGGTGGTGAAGCCCGTCGCGAGCTCGGACCTGGTCGCCGCCTCGGTGACGACCTCGCCGTCGAGCCCGGCGGCCGGTGACACCGTCACCTTCAAGGTGGCGGTGAAGAATCAGGGGACCGTGGCGAGCGCATCGGGGAGCCACGGCGTGACGCTGGCCCTCGTCGACTCCAAGGGTGCGACGGTCAAGACCCTGACGGGCGCGCACAGCGGTGCCATCGCCGCCGGTGCGTCGGCCAACGTCGACCTCGGTCCGTGGACGGCCGCCAACGGCTCGTACACCGTCAGGGTCGTCCTCGCCGACGACGCCAACGAGCTGCCGGTGAAGCGGGAGAACAACACCTCCACGCAGCCGCTGTTCGTGGGCCGCGGCGCCAGCATGCCGTACGACATGTACGAGGCGGAGGACGGTACGGCAGGCGGCGGCGCCCAGGTGGTGGGCCCCAACCGGACGGTGGGTGACGTCGCGGGCGAGGCCTCGGGCCGCAAGGCCGTGACCCTGGACGCGACGGGTGAGTACGTCGAGTTCACCACCCGCGCCTCCACGAACACCCTGGTCACCCGCTTCTCGATCCCGGACGCGGCGGGCGGCGGCGGCATCGACTCCACGATCAACGTCTACGTCGACGGGGTGCTGAAGAAGGCGCTCCCGCTGACGTCGAAGTACGCCTGGCTGTACGGCGCCGAGGCCGCGCCCGGCAACTCCCCGGGTTCGGGCGCACCGCGTCATATCTACGACGAGGCGCACATCATGCTCGGGGAGACCGTCGCCGCGGGCAGCAGGATCCGGCTGCAGAAGGACGCGGCGAACACCTCCACGTACGCGATCGACTTCGTGAACCTGGAGCAGGTCGCGCCGGTCGCCAACCCGGACCCGGCCGCCTACACGGTGCCCGCGGGATTCACGCACCAGGACGTGCAGAACGCGCTCGACAAGGTCCGGATGGACACGACGGGCAAGCTGGTGGGTGTCTTCCTGCCGCCGGGCGACTATCAGACGGCGAGCAAGTTCCAGGTGTACGGCAAGGCCGTCAAGGTGGCGGGCGCCGGGCCCTGGTACACCAAGTTCCACGCGCCCTCGACGCAGGACAACACCGATGTGGGCTTCCGTGCGGACGGTACGGCGAAGGGCTCGTCGTTCTCCGGCTTCGCCTACTTCGGCAACTACACATCGCGTATCGACGGTCCGGGCAAGGTGTTCGACTTCGCCAACGTCTCCGACATCACCATCGACAACATCTGGAACGAGCACATGGTGTGCCTCTACTGGGGCGCGAACACCGACGGGATCACGATCAAGAACTCCCGTATCCGCAACATGTTCGCCGATGGCGTCAACATGACCAACGGGTCGACGGACAACCTCGTGGCCAACAACGACGCGCGGGCGACGGGCGACGACAGCTTCGCGCTGTTCTCGGCGATCGACGCCGGTGGCGCCGACATGAAGAACAACGTCTACGAGAACCTGACCTCAACGCTGACCTGGCGGGCGGCGGGTGTCGCCGTCTACGGCGGTTACAACAACACCTTCCGCAACATCCACATCGCCGACACGCTCGTCTACGCGGGGATCACGATCTCCTCGCTGGACTTCGGGTACCCGATGAACGGCTTCGGGGCCGATCCCACGAACTTCGAGAACATCTCGATCGTCCGGGCGGGCGGCCACTTCTGGGGCTCCCAGACCTTCCCCGGCATCTGGGTCTTCTCGGCCTCGAAGGTCTTCCAGGGGATCAGGGTGAACAACGTCGACATCGTTGATCCCACGTACAGCGGGGTCATGTTCCAGACGAACTACGTCGGCGGACAGCCGCAGTTCCCGATCAAGGACACCGTCTTCAGCGACATCTCGATCACCGGTGCCCGCAAGAGCGGGGACGCGTACGACGCGAAGTCCGGCTTCGGTCTCTGGGCGAACGAGATGCCCGAGTCCGGTCAGGGGCCGGCCGTGGGTGAGGTGACGTTCAACGGGCTCGAACTGAACAACAACGCCGTGGACGTCCGTAACACCACTTCCACCTTCAAGATCAACATCAACCCGTAACCGCCCGCGCCGGGCGCTCCGTAAGGCCAGGTCAGCGCAAGCCGTTCGTGAGGCTTGCGCTGACCTGTCATGCGTTCCGGGGCGTCCCCGGAGCCTCGCCGTGGAGCGCCGGCGTCCGCTGCTGAACAACCTCTGTCAAACAATTACGAAATCAGCGCGAGATATTGCGTTCACTTGTCGACGGTGGTTGAGTGTGCGACGCCCCACAACGCATCGGCGGTGGGGCCACTCCACGTACATGCCCGAAGGGGACCACCCATGAGAAGTGCCCGCTTCCGCCGTACCCGCCGCGCCAGCGCGGTCGCCCTCGTCTCCGCGCTCACGCTGACCGCGCTCGCCGCCTGCGGCACGAGCAGCGACAACGGAAGTGGTGGAACCGACGGTGGCGGGTCCTCCGACCCCGCGGCGCCACTGGACCCGAAGACCAAGGTGACGCTGACCATCGACTGCATGCCGCCCGCGGCGAAGGCGGCCGAGCTCAAGGAGTGGAAGGAGGACGTCGCCGAGTTCAACAAGACGTACCCCAACGTCACCATCGAGGGCCGCTCCACCCCGGGTCAGTGTCTGGAGCCGCCGCGCTTCACCGCGATGCTCAAGGCCAAGTCGCAGCCGGACGTCTTCTACACGTACTTCACCGACCTGCCGCAGGTCCTGGACAACAACGGCGCGGCCGACATCACCGCGTACGTCAACGACAAGAGCGTGCCGCTGCTGAAGGACATCGACCCGAACGTCCTGAACTCGCTCAAGCAGGACGGCAAGCTCTACGGCCTGCCCACCAGCAACTACACGATGGGCCTGCTGATCAACCGCAAGCTCTTCACCGATGCCGGACTGAACCCGGACGCCCCGCCGCGTACGTGGGAAGAGGTCCGTACGGCGGCCAAGAAGATCGCAGGACTGGGCAAGGGCGTCGCGGGCTTCGGCGAGTACAGCGCGGGCAACACGGGCGGCTGGCACTTCACCGCGCAGATGTACAGCGTCGGTGGTGAGGTCGTCGACGCGAGCGGCACGAAGGCCGCCTTCAACAACGACCTCGGCAAGCAGGTCGCCGAGAACCTCCACGCCATGCGCTGGGAGGACGACTCCATGGGCAAGACGCAGCTGCTCAAGTGGGGTGACCTGCAGAAGCAGATCGCCACCGACAAGCTGGGCATGTTCCTCGCCGCGCCCGACGACATCGCGTACATGGTCCAGCAGCTCGGCGCGAAGTACGAGAACTTCGGTATGGGGCCGATCCCCGGCGAGAAGAGCACCCTGGCCGGCGGCAACAACTACATGGTCAAGCAGGGGATATCCGGCGACAAGATCAAGGCCGCCGTCGCCTGGCTCAACTTCAAGAACCTCACGGTCGGCGAGGGACAGTTCAACTGGCCCCGCACCAAGGCCGACAAGCTGCCCGTCGGTGTTCCGCAGCCCAACTTCTGGCTGAACGAGTCCAAGACCAAGGACGACGCCGCACGCATCGAGAACGCCACGATGCCGGTCGCCAACTTCAAGACCTTCATGGACAACCCCGTCGTGGGCAAGGCCGAGCCGCCGAAGGCCCAGGAGGTCTACAAGGTCCTCGACAACGTGATGTCGGGAATCCTCACCAACAAGGACGCCGACGTCGACAAGCTGCTCGCCACCGCCGAGGCGCAGGTCAACCAGGTCCTCGCCAACCAGTGACCGTTACCCGGCGGGGGGGGGGCCCCCCCCCC
>NZ_JBSHFH010000106.1:0-10639 GCF_053617235.1 Streptomyces sp. NPDC055749
ATCCGTGTCCCGATCCGTGGCAAGCACCTGCGCGGCTGGCGCCGACGTCACAACCGGGACCACACGAAGATCCGCAGCCTTGGTGAACGCGCCATTGCGACCCTCAAGTCCTGGCGGCTCCTGCGAAAGCTCCGCTGTAGTACCACCCGCATCACAGCCGTCGTCCGAGCCGTCGTCGCCCTCGAACTCGCCAACTGATCAAGATGGAAAAGGCTCACTGCGCTCATGAGCATGCCTGCACCCGCTGCCCGGTTCTGATCGTTGGACCGAGCGAGAGGCCAAGGCTCGAAGAAATCCGTGACAACCTTCGCGGAAGAATGGCCGAGGCTGAAAGGGAAGGATGCTTGGGTGAGGTCGAGGGGCTCTCAGCCAGCCTTGCAGCCGCAGAAGAGAAGATCGCGAAGCTCGTTTCCAGGCAGGAACGGAGAGACTCGCCTGTATTCCTTGGAATCCCCTCGCTCGACCAACTCGTCGCCCGCACCAGCGTCACGGAGGAACCGCCGCGATGAGCCTGCTGCCGCGAATCTACGGGCTCCGCACCTCTCACAGCATCCCGCGCATGACCGCCCTACCATCGTCACCGGCGTTTCCGCCGCTTCGGTGACTTCCTCGATCGACGAGGTCCGGACCGCTTCTCTGTCGCAGATCTCCTGGACCCGCTCGCGTCCGACCAGTCGTCCCACACCTTCTCAAAGAAGTCCTTTTCTACAAACGGTTTGGGCTTCCCAGTGGCTTGCATGCTGAACAACAGTGAATACGCGTGCAGAGCTTCGGCACAGAGGGCCGCCATCCGATAGACACCCTTTCCGAACTCATAGATCATCTTTGGCGGTGATCCTTGGGCCGTCAGGTCCTTTAGGTAGAAAGTCCACCTAACCTTCAGATGTGCAATTGTTTCGAAAAAATGCCCCGTCGGCTCGTTGCGCGTCCAGTGCGCAAGGGCTGTGATCAGATAGTAGAGACTGCCAAGAAGGTAGAAAGCGGGTCCGCCGAGGTTCACTCCCAGCGCGGCCACGGTGGCCGAGCCGTCCATCCTCTTCTGGGTGCCGGAGCGAGCGATCTGCAGGCTGAGCGCGGCCCGATCGGCGCTGATCTCTTTGGCAAGCGACGTATCCCGGACGTCATGGCGCTCTAACAGATGAGCCAGCTCGTGCGCTACGACGAACGACCCGATGGCGTCGTAGGTCGTCCACATGAGGTCCGGCGCGGCATTCAGCAGCCGCAGGGTGATCGGTGACTGCCGGGCGGGCGGCTCGCATCTGCACACTTTGATCGACTGATCGACGAAGCGGCCGACAGCTTCTCCCACGCCATCCGGGTTCTTTCTGCGGGCATGAGCTAGGTTCACGGATCCCCACATGGATGATCGACTCTCGCCTGTGGGGGATAGGTCTACAATGTCGGCGGTCATCTCCAAGAAGTACGTGACCACGTCCATGAACCCGCGACTGATGAAAATAAAGTCCAGGTCACCTCCCGGCTGAGCATACGAGATAAAGTCCCTATTGACCGCCCCCCGAGCGGCTACCGGCTTAGTGCCTATCAGATTCGGGTGCCCGGGATCGACATCGGCCAGCAATTCCAGGACGTGATACTGGTAATTCACGTCAATGGCCGTGCGATACGCTGACCGGCCCCGCGCCCAGGAATATCCGAGTTCGTTAGCAAGATGCGGGTACTCAGCGAACAGCTTGGCAATGCTTCTGAGTAACATCTCGTGGCCACTGGGCCAGTCGTAGTTGTGTCCACCAGGCGCTTCATAGCCGTCGTCCATGGCGATGGCGGCGTTACGGACACGCGCGGCAACGTCATCACTAGTCAGCGTCATCGGTAGCCTCAGGGGCCCAGTACACGGCACAGTAACTGGTCATACCCGACCGGACTATCAGGACTGCGACTGTGGCCGCCGGCACGACGCCGAACTGGCTCGCGAGAAGATCTGCAATGGCCCCTGCCGTGGCGACCTTGTCGCCGTCCTGCGTAACCTTCTTGATCTTGGCGCTCTGACAGAGGGCCTGGCGAGTGGCATCCATCCACCTCGCCAGGACCCTGGTGCCCCTGTTGAGTGCGTCTTGCGGAAAGGCGCCGTGCGCGGCCGATCCGAGTTCCTTCAACAGATCGTCGTCGGCGAGCGTCATCAGCCGCTCGATCTCATCCCGCTCTATGGCGTCCTCCCAATGCTCGCTCCAATGAAGATGATCAGGCGTCATGCTATCGACGGCAGTGCGGGTTGACTCCGTTTCAGGCAAGCTTATGCGGCGAGGGAGCCCCGGCCAGGGGACGCCACCGGCGTCACCCTGCTCGTTGGGTAGGCATTGGAGCCGCTCCTGCGCAGGATTCCGCGGAGGCGCCGCCGACGGCCGGCCAGGCTCCACGCCTACAGGAGGGCACGACTACCACCATCTGCGGCGGTAGCCCCGCAGCGGGGGAACCCGCCACCGCATCGCCCGCAAGGGGTCGAGTCCTCACAGCGGCTCGGCCGCGCTGGGTGATCGAAAGAGTTGTCTTGGCTGGTCGGCTGCCGCCGTCTCCACCGCCGCTACGCAATGCGGAGAACCTTCCGGTCTTCGTCGGCATATCCACAACCTCATCGACTACCACTTAGTTCGGAGAAGGTCCTGTCACCGCAGCTATGGGAGGACCTGCTCACCGAGTACGGCTTCCGCATCGAGGCCATCGACCTGCTCCCGCACCCCGATGAGAGCACTCCGGTCATCCAGCAGCTCATCCGCGCCCGGCGCCTGCCCGCCCGGCCGGCGCGCGTCTCCAGCCGACCCCGCAGCACCCAAGCGCCGACCGCCCACGCGGCCGTAGGCGTCGGAGCGATCTCTGCTCAGCGAGCACGGCATCCTGCTGGGCCGGCACCACCGCGGCACCCTCGAACTGCCTGGCGGAAGCGTGGAAGGCAGGGTGACCACCCGGAGCTGGATGTTCTCGAACGGCTCGCCGCGCAAGTCGGTCATCCGGTCGGCGGCGACGTTACGCAGGTACTGCTGCACATCACGGCCCGGTCCGAGCGCGGGACGTCATCGCCCCCGTGGCGTTCGACGTAGGACGTCCAGTACCGGCGCAGAAGTTCTGCGAGGTGTGGCTCGGAAAGGCGTTGTGCTCGGTAGCGGATTCGTCGACCGCGGTCAGGTCGGTCCTGGACCGCGGTACGGCTTACCGTCCGCGCTCGCCTCGCGGCCCCGCAGGCCGGAGACCCCATTGCGGAGACACGGAAAAAGCGAATTGATAGTCGACCTGCGGCCCGGGTTGTTGCCGCTGGCGTTCCGGCATGTTCCGACCACCCGGGCGTACGTCGCCCGGCGGATCAGCGAGGGAAAGACCGCGAGAGACGCACGTCGCTGCCTCAAGCGTGCAATCTGTCGGCAGCTCTTCAAGCTCCTCGAACGAGGAGACCAGCCCACAGAGCAGATCACCACTGAACCCTTCTCGGTAAAGTCTCGCGACTCTTCGTGATCTTCGCGCTCAGGCGGTGCGGCCGTGTTCGAGCTGGAGCAGGACGAGGGCGGCCCAGGCGATGCGGGTGATGGCCGCAGGGTTGAGGCTGACTCTGCGCAGGGCCTTGATGTCGCATGACAACACAGCTCAGGCTCAGCCAGATTGGAAGAAGATCAAAGAGCCTGATCGCATGCGGCGGGTCGGCCGCAGTGATATCCCTGATCGAGCCGTGCTGTCCGTCCGCCTCGGCTGACGAGCTGCTACGGCCATGACTACCGAGCGGCGCCCATTCCGCGGCATCCATCGCTCCCCGGCTCTACCAAGGAGACGCCCTGCGAATGCACATGAAGCGACTGTTGCAGATTCTCCTTGTGTGCGTCTATGCAGGCATCCTCTGGTACCTGTTGAACCACGGGCTGGAAGAGACCGGTTGGCTGGCCGGTGTCCTCGCCGCTCTCCTCCTCCCGTTCGCGGCATATCTTCCGTCGCTCGTCATCCGGCAACAAGGGTCGAGCACCGCGCAGGTATCAGAGGCTCTCGATACCCTCTCCCACTCCGCGGCTGAGGCCCCGCATCTTTGGATGGAGCAACTCGGCCTGCATATACAAGAGTTGGCTGCCGTCCCTTGGGGACGACCACCCGGCACTGTCCTGGTGGACGCGAATGTGCGCGCCTCAGGTAGCGGTCTGCGGGGCAACAGCCGGGACATCGACACAGTGGTCGGTGACTTCCTTGCGTTGAAGCCTCCGCGGCTCGTCATTACCGGCGAGGCCGGCTCCGGCAAGAGCTGCCTTGCCATCCGGATAGCTCAAGCTATCGTTGAGCGGCGCCGCGATCCGGCGCATGCGGACTTGCCGCTGCCTGTGATCTTTCCACTGGCTGAGTGGTCGCCCAAGGCATGGGACGGTGGGCACTGGAAGTGGCGCCCACACCGTGGACGCAACAGTCTCGAACGGTGGATGGTTTCACTCATACATCAGCAATGCCCTGATCTGCGCGGCTCTGCTCGCTTCGGGCCCAACGCGGCCGAGTTGCTGATCAGAAACGGGAAGATCCTGCCGGTGTTCGATGGACTGGACGAGATCCCGCAACCGGCGCGGGTGGCTGCACTGTCCGCGCTCAAGGATCAGTTCGACGACGGCCTACCCCTCATCCTCAGCGTCCGCCGCAAGGAATACGAACGAGCCGTGAAGGCCGTTTCCCGCAGCGAGAGGATCACCGAGGGGGTGATCCGACGTGCCGAGCTGATTCAGGCGGAGAAGCTGTCCCCTGTGGAAGCTGCCGGGTGGTTGGCGCCGCCAACCAGCTCGACAGAGTGGCAGGGTGCGTGGCGACCTGTGCAAAGGGTGATCGTCTCGGATCCGTCCCATCCTGTGACGGAGGCCCTGGACACGCCGCTGATGCTCTTCCTGGCTCGGTCCGCCTATCGCAAGGGCGGTGACCCCCGGGAGCTTCTCAACAGCTCGCGCTTTCCGGACCGGAAAGCCGTTCGCAACCATCTGCTTGACGCCTACATTCCGGCGCTACTGGGCGACCGATCGACCGACAGTCGGTCAACGCGGAGGAGGCAGGACCCCGCCGGCCGAACGGTTCGGACCATGGGAGCGACACGGTTGCAGTGTTATCTGGAGTGGCTCGCGTATCTGCATAGCGGCTCTCATCGATCGTATGCCCTAGCCAGCGCAAATATCGCAAAAGGCTCCGCCATCACTCGGAGACTTCCGTTCCACGCCGTGATGCTGGTCTCCGCCCTGGCTCTCGTGCCGTGGCTCGAAGCGATGTACCACCTGTGGTACGCAGCCACTCTCTCTGAGGGGAGCGGTCGAGCGCCAGGTGACGCAGGCAGGCAGCTCTTAGAGAAGTCTGACGGCGCACTGGACGGCATGGCAGCAGCGTTGCAAAACGTAAATTTCGGCCTAAACATCCCGTTGTGTGTGGTGCTTGGGGTGGTAGCCGCAGAGTTGGTGATCGCCATCGGCATGGGGGTGATGGAATGGCGCGGTCCCAGCCATGATCGAAAGGTGATCTCTGTCTGGATGGTTTCGCCTCTGCTCGGAATGATCCTTCTCGTTGCTTTGGAGCCGTTCCTCAGAGAGGCAGGTCTTACTCCAGCGTCGCTGCTTGACGGTAAGGACGACCGGCTGAACTCGGCCAACGGAAGTGTCGGCGCCCTTATGGCCTTCCTGCTGTGCTGCTTGGGCATCGCGGCAGGAGGCGGCCGGATGCATTTCGCGCCGCGAGGGCACCGTCGGGTCAGGCTTGCCCGCGGGTGGCTCATCTTGCCTTTCGGATGCGCAGCCGTGGTGGCGGCTGTCACCCTCTGGCGGTCCGCTGATCCTCCTCTTGACCATGTTCCAGGCTGGCCAGTGGGCCCACTCCTGACCGCGCTTGCCGCGATCTCTGGTGCGGCCATCAGTTTCCTGGGCTCCGGCTGGGTCTTCCTCCGAGCCGCTCATGCCGAAGCGGTACTGAGAGGACGGCTGCCGCCTCGGCTCTTCGGCTTCATGGAAGACATGCATCGGTTGGGTGTTCTGCGCCTCACCGGCTCCACATACCAGTTCCGGCACGCCGAACTCCAGGACCGGTTGGCCGAGCTGGGGCGAGACCGCTGGGCATAGCCCACTTCGGCAACCGGCTCACCAATGAGATGTTCTCGGGAACGGGTTGGCTGCGGAGTGTGATGACCAGCGGGGTGGCCACGGGCGGAAAGATGTGAAGCCCCTGGTAGGAACGGGTCCGCAAAGATCAAGTTCCGGCCGAGAGGCTTCACGTGCCGTCCCGTATCACCTACACCGCCGTGCTCGACGTCAGCAGGCAGACCGCCGAGTTCCTCCGCCCGACTCCTCCAGCAGCACCGCGAGCGGCTCGGCACGCGCAAGGGCACCCGCGCACTGAGCCCGTTCAAGCAGGACGTCCTGGTCCTACGCTGGTTCGTCGACGGCACGCCCGTGGCTCAACTCGCCCGGGACAACGGCATCTCCGGTCCGACCGCGTACCGCTACCTGCACGAAGGACTCACCGTGCTGTCCGACCACGCCCCGGACCTGGCCACCGCGCTGGAGCGAGCCGTCGTGGCCGGCCACACTCACCTCAACCTCGATGGCACTGTGGTGCGCACCGACCGCGTCGCCGCGCCCGGCCCCAACGGCGCGGATCTATGGTGGTCAGGCAAACACCGACACCACGGCGGCAACGTGCAGGTCATCTCTGCCCCGGACGGCTGGCCGCTATGGGTCTCGCCAGTGCGGCCGGGACGCGAGCACGACACCACCTGTGCCCGCGCCCACGGCCTGGTCAACGCCCTGAACCGGCTCGCCGCCACCCTGGGCATCCCCTCCCTGACCGACCTCGGAGAACGCCGGAGAGGGTCTGCGCCACTCGGTCAAGAAGCCCAAAGGGGGCGAACTCACTGAGCCCGACAAGGCGTTCAACGCCGTGATCCGGATATCCACGCCATCGCCGAACGCGCCAACGCCCTGCTGAAGGTCACCTTCAAGGCCCTGTGTCGGCGTACAAGTGAACGTGGCTCTGGCAAGATTTTCGTAGCCGGAGATCATCCCGGTGCGGGCAGTTGCCTGGTTTGCGGGGTGGGCAGCCTTTGAGTGTGTTCTGTTGAACTGTCAGAGCTGTTACCGCACTTGGCCGGGTTGCTGGTGTTCTCGGTCGATACTTCTGGTTCCGTCGTGGTGATCGAGGCTCGTACGCGCTCCCGTGTTCCAGCAGGATGTAGCGGGTGCGGCGTCGTGAGCGACTGGACCCACAGTCGCTATGTCCGGCATCTCGCCGATGCGGCGTTCGGCGGCCGGCCGGTCCGGATCGACTTGTCCGTGCGCCGTCTGTACTGCGAGAACGGGTCCTGCCCGAAGGTGACCTTCGCCGAACAGGTTCCAGGGTTGACCGTGCGCTACCAGCGGCGAACGCCGCTGCTGCAGCACCTGGTCGAGTCGGTCGGTGTTGTCCTGGCGGGTCGGGGTGGGGCCCGGATGCTGCGGGTCCTGAACGTCAGACTCTCGCGGTGCACGGTGCTTGCCCAGCTGATGCGGGTGCCGCTGCCGCCGCTGGCCGTACCCAGAGTGCTAGGGGTGGACGACTTCGCGCTCTACCGCGACACCTACGGCACTCTTCTGGTCGACGCCACCACCCGTCTCCCGCTCACCCTCTGGGAGCGACGCGACACCGAACAGCTCGGCATGTGGCTCCGTGAGCACCCAGGTGTTGAGGTTGCCTGCCGCGACGGCTCTCTCGCCTACCGACAGGGCATCGCAGTCGGCGCCCCGAATGCCGTGCAGGTCAGTGACCGCTTTCACCTTTGGCAGGGCCTCTCCCGTCGAGTTCACGACATCACCTCCGGCCACCGCGGATGCCTGCCCACAGCGCTGCCCCCGATGAACGGGACCGGTCTCGCACCGGTCGAGGAGCCCATCGAGACGACCGTCGAGGACACGCGAGCCGCGCGCCACGCCCGAAGGCTTTTCGAGGCCGTGCAGGCCCTGACCCGCACCGGCCGGAGCCACAGCTCCGTGGCCCGGGAGCTCGGCCTGAACCGCCGAACCGTCAGCAAGTACGCCCGGGCCCGCACCTGGCAAGAGATGGTGCGTCGCCCGCCCCGCAAGCCCTCCAGCCTGGATCCCTACCTCGACTACCTGCAACAACGCTGGGACGAGGGGCAACACAGCGCGAAGATCCTGCACGAGGAACTGCGATCCAAGGGCTACCTCGGCCACTACCAGCGGGTGAAAATGGCCGTCGCACCTCTGCGGCGCGGCCTGCCCCTGGACGAGCCACGCGAGCGACCGCCCTCCCCACGTGAAGCTGCCCGCTGGATTACCATCCACCCGCACCGCCGCAGCCCGCATATTAACGACCGCCTGCCCCGGCTCCTCGGCCACTGCCCTGAACTCAGGACCGCTCACGACCTGGTCCGCCGATTCGCCGCCATGGTCGAAAACCGCGACGCGGCACCCTTGCCAGAGTGGCTGGACGACCTCGCGAACAGCGGACTGGCTCCGCTGACCGGCCTTGCCCGAGCCCTGTGCGAAGACCGGCATGCCGTCGCCCAGGGAATCACCACCACTTACAACTCCGGGGTGAACGAAGGTCGCATCACCGATGTCAAACTGCAGAAACGCCTCATGGCCGGACGCGCTGGTGTCTCCCTTCTCCGCCACCGCGTCGTCCTGATCGCCCACCTCCGCCGCCGATTCGCGGACTGATCGACCACCCTCCCGGGCTCGGCAACGTTCCCTGAAATCTGACGCCGTGGTTTGGTCGTCCCGAATGCTCCGTCGCCCGGCGGGGGCTGTCACCCATGGATGCCAGAATCGGCGGCATGACTCTGTGCGACTACTTCGCCGCCGCTGACGACCACACAGCCGCCGCCGTGGCACAGGCGCCCGGTGGCCCGACCCACGCCGCACTCGACGTGGTTTCTCTCAAGGGCATCGACCCGGTGGTCGCCATCGCCCAGCTGGAAGGGATCGCGACCGGCTGCAGCTATGAGGAAGCCAGCCAGCGCCCGCGATCCGGACAGCTGCTGTCCCCGCCGGAAGTCGACGGTCCCCTCGTGTTCAGCCTGTCGGACTCCCTGATCGAGGCACTCATCACTGCGACACCGGATGACCTCGTCCGGTTCGCCGAGCCATGGTCCAAGACGGATGAACTGCAGCAGAGCCAGGTCGATGCCGAGACCGCGGCCGATGTTCTGCAAGCCCTGGCCAGCTTGGCCCGTCGTGCTCGGGCGAGCCGCATGGGTCTGTATTGCTGGTGGTCACTGTGACTCAGCAGCGTCGGCCTTCAAGCGTCGACACAAGATGATCTCCGGCTACGAAAATCTTGCCAGAGCCGTGAACGTGCACCACCACGTACGAATGAGAGTGCACCGTTCTTGAGGCGTTGAAAGGCCGTGGCCGGGAGCCTGCTGTCGTCGGTTGGGATCGGCGGAGGGCGGCTGACAGTGGTGTTGGACCCGCATCGGTGGCTGGAGCTGAGGCGGTTTCGCGGTCTGTACGAGTCAGGTGCGATGAGCCTGCGGGAGGTCGCGAAGGAGACCGGGCTGAACCGTCGCACGGTGGCCAAGTACCTGTCTGGTGAGGTTCCGGTTGCGCCGCCGAAGAGGGCTGCGAACGGTCAGCCGCGTCGGCGGGTGGTGGACGAGGTCGCCCCGCTAGTCGACGCGATGCTGCGGGCGGAGATCCTGCTCAAGGGGGCAGTGATCCACGAGCGTCTGGTGGCGGAGTACGGATTCACCGGCAACTACCAGCGCGTCAAAATGTACTTGCAGGAGGCCAGGCCGCGGATCGCGGAGGAGCTGGGTATCAGCCCGGGTGAGCTGGCCGGCCTGCACCGCCGGATCGAGGTGGTGCCCGGAGCTCAGGCCCAGGTGGACTGGGGGGATGAGGGCAAGATTCTCGCCCATGTCGGGATCCCGAAGGTCTACTCGTTCCACATGACGCTGTCGTACTCGCGAGATCCGTTCTGCTGCTTCACCACCAGTCAGGACCTGGCCACCTTCTTCGAATGCCATCGGCAGGCGTTTGCCCATTTCGGCGGTGTCCCGATGTCGATCGTCTACGACCGGACCAAGACCGTGGTCCGTCGGCATGTCGCCCCTGGCGAGGCAGTTCCGCTGCATCCGGAGGCGGTGGCATTCGCCGGGCACTATGACTTCGATCCCAACGTCCTGGCCGCCTACCGGCCAACCGGAAAGGGCCGGGTCGAGCGACAGGTCCTGATCGTCCGCGACCACGTCCTGGCCGGACGCGCCTTCTCCTCCATCGAGGAACTGAACGCCGCGTTCACGGCCTGGGTTCCGCTGCGGCGGGCCAAGGTCCACGGCACTCACGGCGAGGTTATCGGTCTGCGGGCGGTCCGCGATCACATGGCCCTCCGCCCACTGCCGGCCACTCCATACGTCGTCGTCCAGCGGCACCTTCGCTACGTCGGCAAGGACTGCCTCGTCGCCTTCGAAGCGAACCTCTACTCAGTGCCGGCTCTACCGATCCGCCCGCGGCAACTGGTCGAGATCAGGGCCACGAAGTCCCAGGTCACCCTGCATGCCACCACACCCGACCGCCAGGGAGAGACCCTGCTGGCCACCCACCCGCGGGCAGTTGGCCGCGGCGCCAGGGTCGTGGACGAGCGGCACTGGGACGGTCTGCCCACCGGAGCCGGCCGCCGCGTCACAGCGGGCGGAGAC
>NZ_JBSHFH010000107.1:0-9955 GCF_053617235.1 Streptomyces sp. NPDC055749
GAGCGGCGTACAGCGGCTCCTTGTACGAGGAGTACAAGGAGCCGCTGTACGCGCCGCCGCCCCTGCTGCGCCGCATGGTCGCGGCCGGAGCCGTCGGCCGTAAGGCGGGGCGCGGCTTCTACGTCTACGCAAGCTGAAACTATGGACAGCGACGTTAGCGTGGATTAACTTGCTGTCCTATCGGGCCAGCATTCGAAAGGCTCATACCTGCCTGTTGAGTAGACCTCATTCACTTGCAAGGCATCTCGACGCAACGAAGCGAGGACTTCCCGCATGACCGACATCCTGGAACACCGCACGCTCTTCATCGGCGGCCGGTGGGCCGAACCGGCGGGCTCCGAGACCATCGACGTGGTCTCGCCCGTGACCGAGCAGGTCGTCGGGCGCGTGCCCCACGCCACTGAAGAGGACGTGGACCGCGCCGTCGTCGCAGCCCGCGAGGCGTTCGACAACGGACCGTGGCCCCGGATGACACCCGCCGAGCGCATCGAGATCGTCACCCGCGTCAAGGACGGGCTCCTCGCCCGCCACCGGGAGCTCGCCGAGCTGATCACGCTCCAGAACGGCTGCCCCGTCACCGTGTCCGTACGGGCCCAGGCGCTGAGCGCGGTCGCCACTTTCGCGGCGACGCTCGCCGTCGCCGCCGGCCTCGCCATGGAGGAGGAGCGGCCCGGCCTGACCGGCCCCCTGCTGGTCCGCCGCGAGCCGGTCGGCGTCGTCGCGGCCGTCACTCCGTGGAACGTGCCGCAGCTGACCATCGCGGGCAAGCTCGCCCCCGCGCTGCTCGCCGGCTGCACCGTCGTCCTCAAGCCCTCCCCGGAAACGCCCCTGGACGCCTACCTGCTCGCCGAGGTGTGCGAGGCGGCCGGACTGCCGGAGGGCGTGCTCAGCGTCCTGCCCGCCGACCGCGAAACCAGCGCGTATCTGGTCGCGCACCCCGGCATCGACAAGGTGGCCTTCACCGGCTCGGTCGGCGCGGGCAAGCAGATCATGGCCGCAGCCGCCGAGAACCTCACCCGCGTCACCCTGGAACTCGGCGGCAAGTCCGCCGCGATCCTCCTGGAGGACGCCGACCTCGATGCCGCGCTGCCCGGCCTCGTCATGGGCGCCTTCGCCAACAGCGGCCAGGCGTGCGTCGCCCTGACCCGCATCCTCGCGCCCGCGAGCCGTTACGACGAGATCGCCGCAAGGCTCACCGAAGCCATCGGCGCGCTCAAGGTCGGAGACCCCTCCGACCCGGCCACATTCATCGGCCCGATGGTCACCGAGAAGCAGCGGCAGCGGAACCTCGACTACATCCGCATCGGACAGGAGGAGGGCGCCAAGCTCCTCACCGGCGGAGGCATCCCCGAGGGTCTGGCCACCGGCTGGTACATCGAGCCCACGCTCTTCGGCGATGTCGACAACTCGATGCGGATCGCGCAGGAGGAGATCTTCGGGCCCGTCATCTGCCTCATCCGGTACGAGGGCGAGGCGGACGCGGTCCGGATCGCCAACGACTCCCCGTACGGCCTGGCCGGCACCGTCTGGGCGGGCACCGACGCGCACGGCACCGAGATCGCCCGGCAGATCCGCACGGGCACCTACTCCGTCAACTGTCAGCGCTTCGACGTCGCCGGGCCGTTCGGCGGCTACAAGAAATCCGGTATCGGGCGCGAGTTCGGCCCCGAGGGCTTCGCCGCGTACCTGGAGACGAAGACCATCTACCTGCCCGCCCCGGCGAAGGTCTGACCCCCGTCCACTTTCTCGACCACACGACCACTCGACCAGGAGAGCACCATGCACGCAGCAGTACTGCACCGGACAGGCGACAAGACCCTGGACGTCGTGGACGCCGAGACGGTCTCCTTCGGCCCCGGCCGGGTCCGGGTCAAGATGCACAAGGCCGGACTGTGTCACTCCGACCTGTCGGCCATGAGCGGAGTGCTCGCGCACCCGGCCCCGTTCGTCCCCGGCCACGAGGGCGCGGGCGAGGTCGTCGAGGTCGGTGAGGGCGTCACCCACGTGAAGCCCGGCGACCGGGTCATCGTCTGCTGGATGCCCCCCTGCGACAAGTGCCCCTCCTGCAAGGCGGGGGAGGGCCACATGTGCCGCAGTGGCTACCGCAACCTCGCCAACCCCAACTTCCGTCACGACGAGGCGATCGTTCCCGGCATGCTCGGTGCGGGCACCTTCGCCGAGGAGACCGTGATCGCGGCCTACGCCGCCATCCCGATCCCCGACGACGTCCCGTACGACATCGCTGCCCTCATCGGCTGCGGAGTCACCACTGGCATCGGCGCTGCCCTCAACACGGCGAAGGTCAAGCCGGGTTCGTCGGTCGTCGTGATCGGCCTCGGCGGCGTCGGCATCAGCATCCTCCAGGGCGCCAAGGTCGCGGGCGCGGCCCGTATCATCGCCGTCGACCCCACCGAGAACCGCCGCGAGCTGGCCCTGAAGTTCGGCGCGACCGAGGCGATCGCCCCCGAGGACCTGCCGGAGACCGTCAAGCGTCTCACCGGCGGCTTCGGTTTCGACTACGCCTTTGAAGCCGTCGGCAAGGCCGTCACCCTGCGGGCCGCGTACGACGCGACCCGCCTGGGCGGCACGGTCTGCCTCGTCGGCGCCGGCTCGCGCACCGACATGACCGACATCAGCATGGCGGAACTGGTCCTCAACGAGAAGGCGATCCTGCCGTCCTTCTACGGGGGCGACGACATCCGGCGTACGTACGCCATGATCATCGAGCTGTGGCGCGCGGGCCGTATCGACCTGGATTCGATGATCACGCACCACGTGCCGCTCACCGGCATCAACGAGGCCATCCGGCAGATGCACACGGGAGAGGCGCTGCGCACGATCATCGACATCGCCTGAGCCGTGAACGCGGTCATCGGCAGGTGCTGACGGCGTCACCCACCTGGTGGCGCTCGACTTGCAGACCAGGGCGGGACGGACAGTCTGAAAAGACTGTCCGTCTGTTTTCGTCGTCACCGACTGGAGATGCCGTCATGGTCTACACGCCCAAGGACGCCACGCCCGCGACCGCCGCTGCCAACCGCGAGGCGCTCTCCCGGTACGACATGGCCGACCGGCAGGACTTCGAGGACAACGACCGCGGCTTCATAGCCCCGTTCCCGGACAAGCTGCACTCGGCGGACGGGCGCGTCATCTTCGACGCCTCGCGGTACGACTACATCGACGACGACGCCCCGGCCCCCGCCACGGTGAACCCGAGCCTGTGGCGGCAGTCGCAGCTGATCCGCAAGGGCGGCCTGTTCAAGGTCGTCGACGGCGTCTACCAGGTCCGTAACAACGACATCGCCAACCTGACCGTCATCGAAGGCGACACCGGTCTGGTCGTCGTCGACTGCATGGCATCGGTCGAGGCGGCCACCCAGGGCATGGCCATGATCCGCGAACACGTCAGCGACAAACCCGTCGCCGCGGTGATCTACACCCACACCCACATCGACCACTACGGCGGCGTCAAGGGTGTGGTCAGCGCCGAGGACGTCGCGTCCGGCAAGGTACCGATCATCGCGCCGGGCACCATCGCCTCGTTCGACAAGCACGCGATCGGCGAGAACGTCATCGCGGGCAACGCGATGTCGCGCCGCGCCGGGTACGCTTTCAACAGCCTGCTCGACCAGAGCGCGACGGGCTGCGTCACCTGCGGCATCGGCATCGGTACGGTCCCCGGCGTCACGGTCTCCTACATCTCGCCGACCGACCCGATCACCCAGACCGGCACAAAGCGCGACCTCGGCGGGCTGGAGTTCGAGTTCCTGTACGCCCCGGACACCGAGGCGCCCGAGGAGATGCACATCTGGATCCCGCAGCTGGGCGCGCTGACCTGCGCGGAGAACGCCAACCACTCGCTGCACAACATCCAGACGCTGCGCGGGGCCCGTACCCGCGACGCACGCAACTTCGCCCGCTACCTCGACGAGACGCTGGAGCGGTGGGGCGACGACGTGCAGGTGCACTACGGGCCGCACACCTGGCCCGTGTGGGAGAACAGCCAGGTCACCGGGTTCCTGGAGTCGCAGCGCGACACGTACAAGTACATCCACGACCAGGCGCTGCGGCTCGCGAACAAGGGCTACACCCCGCTGGAGGCCGCCGAGGTCATCGAGCTGCCGGACGAGCTGGGCCGCAAGTGGTTCAACCGCGGCTACCACGGCACCCTGCACCACGACGTGCGCGCGGTGTTCACCAAGGAACTCGGCATGTGGGACGGTGACCCGGTCTCCCTCCACCCGCGCCCGCCGACCGAGTCCGCCCGGCGCTTCGTCGACCTGATCGGTGCCGAGGGAATCATGACCGAGGGGCAGCGGGCCTTCGACGCCGCCGACTACCGGTGGGCCGCGCAGATCCTGCACACCCTGGTCTTCGCCCAGCCCGACCACCGGGCGGCACGGGAGCTCCAGGCCGACGCGTACGAGCAGATGGGCTACCAGGCCGAAGGCCCGCAGTGGCGCGGCATCTACCTCACCGCAGCCAAGGAGCTCCGCGAGGGAGTGCAGGCGGCGACCTTCGCCTCGGCCAGCCCCGACACCATCCTCGCCATGCCCGTCGACATCCTTTTCGACTTCGTCGCAGTCCACCTCATCGGCGAGAAGGCGGCCACCACCGACCTGCGCATCGCCTTCCACTTCACCGACGCGAACGACGCGAGCGACGGGGCCTGGACGATGCGCATTGGCCGCGGCGTCCTCAACGCCCGCCGCGGCGCCGCGCCCGACGCCCAGCTCACCGTGAGCGGACCGAAGTCCGCACTGGTCGGCGTCCTGCTGAAGCCGGCCGACGCGGGCGTGCTGGTGAAGTCGGGGGCCGTCACTCTCGACGGTGACGAGATGGCGCTCCAGACACTGGCCGGCCTCCTCGACGACTTCGACCCCGACTTCAACATCGTCACTCCCTGACCCCGATCCGTCAGCGCAGGTCGAGCCGCATCAGGACCCGGGGGTGGCCGGCCAGCACCGAGGTGGTGTCGGCGGCGTGGACGAACCCGGCGCGCTCGAAGTTCTTCCGGAGTCCGGCGTACGCCATCGTCAGATCGACCTTCGCGTCACCGTTGTCGAGGGGGTACGCCTCGATCGCCGGCGCGCCGTGCTCGCGGGCGAACTCCACCGCGCCGGTGATGAGGGCGTGCGAGATCCCCTGCTTCCGGTGACCGGGGCGTACGCGGATGCACCACAGCGACCAGACGGGCAGGTCGTCGACGTGCGGGATCTTGCGGCTGCGCGCGAAGGAGGTGTCCGAGCGCGGCGCCACGGCGGCCCAGCCGACCGGCTCGTCGCCGTCGTAGGCGAGCACGCCCGGAGGCGGCTGCTCACGGCACAGCTCCGCGACGTACTCGCCGCGGGCCGGCCCGTGGAGCTCGTTGTTCAGCTTGGACGGGATCCGGTAGCTCAGGCACCAGCAGACGTTGGCCCCGGGCGACTTCGGGCCCAGCACCGGACGAACATCCTCGAAGACCGAAGCCGGCCGAACCTCGATGGTCATGCCGCCACGATGCCACGGGCCGGTGAGGGTTCGGCCGCAGGACCGACCGTGTCCCGGAAATCCTGCGCACCCGCCCCGAGCGCCTGACCTCGCCGAACTCGCCGAGTTCCCCTTCGGCTTCGGGAGCACGGTCGTGCCCGGTTCAGCGTCCGCTCCTCACTCAGCCGCTGTGCGCGGCCAGGCGCAGGGCCGTGGTCAGGACGGCATCAAGTACACGGCATCGGCGCCGCGATGGTGTGCCTCGCGGCGGTCGACGAGGTGGCGCACGACCTCCTCTACTGAGCAGCTTTCCCCTGATGGTTCACGGGCGATCCACCGCCGTTCATCTGCGCTGACCAGGATCGCCATGGGCATGTGGCGCAACAGCACCGCGTGCCCGTCCCCTTGTGGCGATCAGGAAGGACGGCTGCTGATGAGGCCGGCAGAGCGGCGAAGACGATGGAGTGGCGGAACAGGCCGGCAGCGGCTTGTGGGAGCGGCACTCGCCGCCCTGCTTCTCGTCGGCGGGAACCTGACGACAGCGAGCGCCGACGAAGGGGTTGAGGAGCCCGCGCGAGGGCTCAGCACATCGCCGGGCACCGGCGACAGCACGGCCCTGCCCACCCTCACCCCGGGCGACGGGGCATACATGGAGGGTACGGAGGAGGTCCGCGCCACACCGGCACTGGCCGAGGACTCCGTTACGGCGCTCGCCGTCGACGGCAGGACGATCGACGCCGAGGCGACGCACGGAGTGTCCCGTCTGAGCTTCGATGTCGGCTCGAACTCGACGGAGGCCCGCTACCACAACTACGTGCTGGTCAACGGCGATTACCGCGCCGACATCGGCAACCTCGTCAATGAGCGCGGCACCATCGAGATCCCGAACCAGCACCTGGTCAAGGGCGAGAACCGGATCGAGATCCTCGCCGGCACGGTGGAGAGCTCGTGCGGCACCAACTACGACGACTTCGTGCTCTCCGACATCGGCCTCGACCTGCTCGGCGAGACGGCGGACGGCGAGGAGAACGAGTACACCTACTCCTTCGGCGACGGGAGCTGCGGCTCCAACACCTCGCTGCGCAAGCGCGCGGACCTGCGCTTCTTCGTCCTCGGCGACCCCAAGGGCACGACCGGCCTCCGCGCCGACCTGGACACCACCCGGCTCGGCAACGGTGAGCACGTCCTCACCGCGAAGACCACCTCGGGCAAGACCGTCAAGAGCACCGTGACGGTGAACAACGTCCCGGCGGGGGCCCCGCGCATCCTGCCCAAGGACGGCACCCTGTCGGCCGGCCGGCAGTCCGTGTTCGCCGGCCGCCCCGCGGGCTCCGGGGAAGGCGTCGAGTCGCTGACGGTGGACGGCAAGGCGCCCGCCGCCTTCCCGCGCCTCGGCAACGACGCGGCGACGTTCTCCTTCGACGTCGGTCCGGACTCGATCGACGACAAGTACGACAACCACATGCTCGTCAACGGCAAGCGCATCGACCTCGGCGGCACCTGGGTGGGCCAGCGGGTCGCCATAGCCGTCCCGGCGCGCCACCTGGTCCCCGGGGACAACACCATCAAGGTCGTCACGAGCCCGTACAAGGAGAGCTGCGGCAACAACCGCGACGACTTCGACATCGCACGGCCGGCGCTCACCCTCGACGGCGCGACCGTCACGGGCCGGGACATCGCCGACTCGTACGCCCTGGGCGACGGTACCTGCGGCGACAACGGCACTCGCCTGCGCGAAGCGGAACTGCACTTCACGGTCGACGCCCCGGCCGTGCCCGTCTCCGAGACGCTCGGTACGGGCAACGCGACCCTCGGCTTCACCGTCGGCAGCAACTCGATCGACACGAACTACGGGAACAAGATCGTGGTGAACGGCCAGGAACTGCCGCTCGCAAGCGACTTCGTCAGCGAGCGCGTCGACCTGACCTTCTCCAACGAGTGGCTCGTCCCCGGCTGGAACACGATCGACTTCGTGACCGGCACCGCCGCGACGGCGTGCGGCAACAACCGCGACGACTTCAGCATCGCGGGCCTCACCCTCACCCCCGCCGCGGGCACCGCCACCGGCCGCATGCTCAAGGGCTCGTACGCCATGGGCGACGGCGACTGCGGCAGCAACGTCAATCCGCTCACCGAGATCGACCTCGAGTTCTTCGTCGACGGCCCGGCCGAGGGCCTGCGCGCCGATCTCGACACCAAGAAGATCGACGACGGCAGCCACACTCTGTCCGCGACCTCGACGTCAGGCAAGGCCGCGACCCGCACCCTGGTCACCGACAACTCGGCACCCCGGGTGGCCGGCAGCACCCCCGCCGCGGCTCAGCGGCTCACCGCCTCGGTCGTCCTCGACGTCCGGGTCGAGGACGCCTCCGGCGTGGTGGACGGTCCCGACGTCGAGCTCGACGGCAGGCCCATCGAGCTCGGCGCCGCCGTGGGGCCCGGCCTGTCCGCCGGTGAGCACACCCTGTCGGTGTCCGCCACCGACGGCCTGGGCAACACCGGCGTCCGCGAGGTGAAGTTCACCTCCGCGGGCATCCCGGACGCTCCCGCCGACCTCTCCCCGAAGTCCGGCACGACCGACGCGGGCGGCAACGTCGAGCTGTCCGCCAAGGTCGCCGAGCCCGACGGCGGCAAGGTGAACGCCACCTTCGCCGAGGCCGAGATCCTCACCCCCAACCAGGTGTACGAGGGCACGGCCACGTCCGTCCCGACGACCCTCCGGGTCAAGGGCGAGAAGAAGGTGAAGGCCATCGGCCTCGCACCCGCCGACGGAAAGACGCTCGACGCACCGGCGGCCGAGGACGTCACGTTCCAGCGGTTCGACGTCCAGGTGAAGGGCCAAGTCGACCAGCCGGTCCTGCGCTGGGAGGGCGTCATCGACCCCGAGCGGCTGGCCGCACTGCGCGTGTGGAACACCGCGGCGAAGCGGTGGGACGTCCTGACGAGTGCCCGCGGCGCCGCCGACGGCAACACGGTCCTGACCGTCTCCGTCGACCGGAAGTACATCGACGGGCAGCAGGTCCACGTCATGCTGACCGGCGAGGACCCCTTCGCCGACGACATCGAGGCGGGCGACCCGAACTCGTTCGCCGACCCCGGCTCGTACGACTTCTCGATCGTCCACCACACCGATACGCAGTACCTCGCCGAGGGAGCGGTGGAACAGGAGACGGCCGAGGAACGCGCCGTCTGGGAGAAGGCGTACGGCGACGTGACCCGCTGGGTCGCGGACAACAAGGACGAGCGCAAGATCGCCTATGCCGCGCACACCGGCGACATCATCGAGAACAACATCCGCAAGCCCACGACGGAGGCCGCCCAGCAGCAGGTCGTCGGTGAGATGGAGGTGTCCTCGAAGCAGCAGAGGATCCTGGACGACGCGGGAGTCCCGAACGGTGTGATCGCGGGCAACCACGACAACCAGTCGGGCACCGAGAACGGTCCATCCGCCATCTACAACCAGTACTACGGCCCCGAGCGCTACCAGGCCGCGGCCCAGGGCTGGAAGAACGCCGAGTACGGCGGTCCGTGGCGCGAGGGCGACAACCAGAACCACTACGACCTGTTCTCCGCGGGCGGCGTCGACTTCGTCGTCGTCGGTCTCTCCTACTCGGTGACGCGCGAAGAGGCCGAATGGGCCGACTCCGTGTTCAAGCGCTACCCCGGCCGCAACGGCATCCTGCTCTCGCACGACTACCTCGCGCCGAGCGGCAGCCCCGACGGACGCGGCGCCGCGTTCTCCGCGCCCGACGGTTCGATGCTGTACAAGAAGGTCGTCCAGAACAACCCGAACGTCTTCCTGATCCTCGCCGGTCATGAGCACGGCGTGGGTACCAACGTGAAGCCGCGCGTCGGCGAGGTCGCCCACGATGTCGTCGAACTGCTCGCGGACTACCAGTTCTACACGGTGTCGGCGGACCGGCTCGGTCTGACCGAGGTCGGCGGCTACCGGCCCGACGAGCAGCTGCGGTTCGGTGCGAGCTTCTTCCGGATGCTCCAGTTCGACGTGGGCCGGTCCGAGGTGACCGTGGACACCTACTCGCCGCTCCTCGACGAGTTCGGAGCCACGGAGTACGACACGAACCACCGTTACGACGGCACCGAGGACAACATGGTCCTCCCCGTCGACCTCACCACCCGTACGACCTCCTTCAAGACCGACTCGGTGGCGCTCTACAACCCCGTGCGCGTCATCGGCCGCACCACGGCCGACTCGGGCAAGACCGCTTCGGTGACCTGGAAGGGACTCAAGCCCGGGACCGCCCACGCCTGGTTCGTCACGGCGCGCTCCACCGGCGGCGGCGCGACCGCCTCCGAGCCGAGCGTCTTCGTGACGAAGCAGGCCGACGGCCGCCCCGGCACGTGGGGGCCGCACGTACCCGCCTACGAGTGGTTCACGAACGCCACCCCGTAGCGGCACCGGCCGACGCGCCGACCGGCGCCTGCGCCACCCACGCCCGCCGGTCCGGACCCAACAGGTCCGGAC
>NZ_JBSHFH010000108.1:0-9476 GCF_053617235.1 Streptomyces sp. NPDC055749
CGCGTGTAGCGCTCCGGGGGCCCCTCACGGCGTACGGATCAGACCTGGACGCGGTCCTCGACGGCCTTCGCGATCTTGGCGATGGCGTCCTCGACCGGGATGCCGTTCTCCTGCGAACCGTCGCGGTAGCGGAAGGAGACGGCGCCGTTGGCCATGTCCTCGTCGCCCGCGATGATCATGAACGGAACCTTGGCCTTCTGGTGGTTCCTGATCTTCTTCTGCATCCGGTCCGAGGACGCGTCGACATCGACCCGCAGTCCCTGCTTGCGCGCCTTGGCGGCGAACTCCTGGAGGTACGGGATGTGCGCGTCGCCGATCGGGATGCCGATCGCCTGGACGGGAGCCAGCCACACCGGGAACGCACCCGCGTAGTGCTCCAGGAGCACCGCGAAGAAGCGCTCGATGGAACCGAACAGGGCACGGTGGATCATGACCGGGCGCTGCTTGGTGCCGTCGGGTCCCGTGTACTCCAGGTCGAAGCGCTCCGGCAGGTTGAAGTCGAGCTGCACGGTCGACATCTGCCAGGTGCGGCCGATGGCGTCCTTGCACTGCACGGAGATCTTCGGGCCGTAGAACGCGGCGCCGCCCGGGTCGGGAACGAGGGGCAGGCCCTGCTTCTCGGCGACCTGGCGCAGCGTCTCGGTGGCCTCTTCCCAGGTGTCGTCGGAGCCGACGTACTTCTCCGGGTCCTTGGTGGAGAGCTCCAGGTAGAAGTCGGTCAGACCGTAGTCACGGAGCAGGTTCAGGACGAAGGTCAGCGTCCTGTCGAGCTCCTCCGCCATCTGCTCCTTGGTGCAGTAGATGTGCGCGTCGTCCTGCGTGAAGCCGCGCGAGCGGGTCAGACCGTGGACGACACCCGACTTCTCGTACCGGTACACCGTGCCGAACTCGAAGAGGCGCAGAGGCAGTTCGCGGTACGAGCGGCCACGCGCGTCGAAGATCAGGTTGTGCATCGGGCAGTTCATCGGCTTGAGGTAGTAGTCCACCCCGTCGTCGAGCTGCATGGGCGGGTACATGCCGTCGGCGTACCAGTCCAGGTGGCCGGACTTCTCGAAGAGCTTGCCCTTGGTGGCGTGGGGGCTGTAGACGAACTCGTAGCCCTCCTCCTCGTGGCGGCGCCGCGAGTAGTCCTCCATGGCCCGGCGGATGACGCCGCCCTTGGGGTGGAAGACCGCGAGGCCGGGGCCGATCTCGTCGGGGAAGGAGAAGAGGTCCAGCTCGTTGCCGAGCTTGCGGTGGTCGCGCTTGGCGGCCTCCTCCAGGAACTCCAGGTGCGCCTTGAGCTCGTCCTTGGTGGGCCACGCGGTGCCGTAGATGCGCTGGAGCATCGGGTTCTTCTCGCTGCCGCGCCAGTACGCCGCGGCGTTCCGCATCAGCTTGAACGCCGGGATGAACCGGGTGGTCGGCAGGTGCGGGCCCCGGCAGAGGTCCTTCCAGCAGAGCTCGCCGGTCTTCGGGTCCAGGTTGTCGTAGATGGTCAGCTCGCCGCCGCCCACCTCGACGTCCGCGCCGTCGTCCGAGGACGCCGAGCCCTTGATGCCGATGAGTTCCAGCTTGTACGGCTCGCCGGCGAGCTCCTCGCGGGCGGCCTCGTCGCTGACGACCCGGCGGGAGAACTTCTGCCCCCGCTTCTGGATCTCCTGCATCTTCTTCTCGATGGCCTTGAGGTCCTCGGGGGTGAACGGCTTCTCGACGTCGAAGTCGTAGTAGAAGCCGTCCTTGACCGGCGGGCCGATGCCGAGCTTGGCGTCGGGGTGCAGCTCCTGGACCGCCTGCGCCATGACGTGCGCCGTGGAGTGCCGCAGGATGTTCAGGCCGTCCTCGGACGAGATCTCGACGGGCTCGACGGTCTCGCCGTCCCTGAGCTCGTACGCGAGGTCCTTCAGCTCGCCCTCCACGCGTGCGGCGACAACGGTGCGCTGACCGGGGAAGAGCTCGGCCGCCGTAGTCCCCGTCGTCACCACGCGCTCTTCCCGCTCGGAATCGCGTTGGATGATCACACGGACGTCTGACACCGGTCTCTCCTGACTGAGGGGGTGCGGCGCTTCGTATCGCGCGCGCAAGACGATCGTACCGAGCCGGCACCCCCCTTAGCGAAAGGGATACCGCCCGGCTACGCCTCTTCCCCCGTGCACGCCTCCTCGAAGAAGTCCAGGTTCTCCTGGAGGGACTTCATCAGCCGGTCCCGCTCCGTCTCGTCGACCTGGACGGGCGCCACCTGCGAGGCGCCGCTCAGACGCCGGAAGCCGCCCCGGCTCTCCAGCCGCCCCTCCACCTGGATCGGCAGTCCGACCAGGTGGGCGTGGCCCGCGATGCGGTACGCCTCCTCGTCGAGCTCAAGTCGTACGTGGGCGACCTCGGCGCCCGCGAGGACGCTCAGCCGGACGATCCCGGCGCCGCGCGGCCCGGAGCGGCGCATCCGGACGACGGCGCCGGTGATCCGCACCGGGACGGCGGGTTCGTCCCGGAGGTAGCGGGCGCCGGCCCGGCGCAGCGCGGGCAGATCCCCGGGTGAGAACTCGACCGGCTCGGGGCGGGCGGGGCAGCCCTCCGGCGTCCCGGCGGCGGGCGCCCACTCCAGGGCGACACCGGCTCCCTCCGAGCCCCGGACCAGGGCGATGACCGCCTCGGTCAGTTCCCGGCTGACGCCCGCGCCGACCGCCGTGTCGAAGGCTTCCATGCCGCCCGTGGCCCGCTGGTAGTCGACGGCCTCACGGGTGGCGTGCAGTGCCTGGTAGAGCTGTACGGCCATGGCCCGCCCCGAGGCGACGGGCACGAAGGCGGTGAGCCTGCGCCCGCCGGGCGCGGGCCCCACCAGGGTGCCGTCCAGTGCCGCCTGGGCCTTTCTGCGGTGGCGGGTGCCGTGGTAGCCGGCCGGGCCGCGGACCGCCAGGGCGCTGGCGAGCAGGATCTGCCGGGCCGCCGAGCGCAGCTGTCCGTCCTCGGTCCAGCCCGCCGCTCCGGCGGCTCCGGCGGCCGATTCGGGTACGTCGCGCCACCACCGGATCTCGTCGCTGGGCACCGCGAGGGAGACCAGGACGTCCCTCGCGGAGGGTACGGCGCTCCGCGCGAGCGCGGTGAGGGCCTCTCCTATGAGGTCCTCACTGTCCGGGAAGGCGGCGGTGTCGGGCACCAGCAGGCTGGCTGCGCCGCCCAGGGGTCCTGGCGGGGTCCAGCGGCTGTAGCGTCCCGCGGCTCCGCCCCGCCGCTGCCAGCCGTGCCGGCACAGGAGCGCACCGAGGACGGCCGGGTCGACGAGTGCGGGATCGGGGACGTCCCCGGCGGTCCGCAGCGCGTCCGCCCGGTCGCCCGGGTGGTCGCCGGGGTGTTGTCGTGTGTCCGGGGGCGTCGGTCCGCCGAAGCGTTCGTCCATCGACCGGTGCATCAGGGTCTCCCTCCCGCCCCGACCCGGGCCATGATCTCGCAGAGCGCCCGGTCGTCGAAGATCCGGGAGGTCGGGATGCGCACGGTTGTCCTGTGCCGGCCCGTCACCGCGTGGCCCGCCAGGTTGGTCCAGTAGCAGCAGTGCCGCAGGTCGAGCTGTTCGTGTCCGGCGCGGAGCCAGTCCTCCTGGCTGCGGGGCACGAGCATCACGACCAGGATCTTGTGCACCGACACGGGGGTACGGGCGAGCTTCACGAGGTGGGCGTTGTCGAGCGTGAAGGAGAACGCCGGGCCGGGTGGGTGCGAGGGGATCTGGTAGGTGCATTTGAGCTGCACCTTGATGGTCACCTCGTCGTCGACGGTGTGGTCGGGGGCACCGTGGCTGACATGCCAGTCGATGCCGTTGTCGGGAAACGGCTGCGACAGGGAGCATCCCGCCGCCGCCGCCACGGCGTGCAAATAGCCCACCTGGAGGGTCTCCATGCAGGCGGTGGTGGCGAGGGTGCCGCGCAGCGGTGTGACGCGCTGCGCCGGCAGTACTCCCCCGTGGTTCTCGGCGCGGGAGGGGCCCCCTGGGTTCGGCTGCGCGAGCGCCATGGCTCCGTGTGCCTTCCGGGCTGTGCCGACCGGTTGTCCGGCCTCTGCAGACGGGCAGGTCAACTTCCGTTCCCGTCACCTGTGTTGTCACCGCAGGAGAGGGGCCGTAAACGGCGTATCAGGCAAACACCCCGGGTATCACCGTTTCGGGCAGGGGAATCACTCCATCTGCCGGGCAGGTGCGAGGAGTTCGGGGATGATGCACTGGTTCGAAGGGCCGATGGCCGCTTTTGACACCGAGACGACAGGCGTGGACGTCGAGGAGGACCGGATCGTTTCGGCCGCTCTCGTCGTCCAGGACACCGCCGGCGGGCGCACGCGGGTCACCCGCTGGCTGGTCAATCCAGGGATACCGGTGCCCGTGGGGGCTACCGAGATCCACGGTCTGACCGACGATCACCTCCAGCGCAACGGCCGTTGGCCCGCGCCGGTGGTGGAGGAGATAGCCCGGGCGCTCGCGGAGCAGTGCGCGACGGGACGCCCGCTGGTCGTGATGAACGCGCCCTTCGATCTGACGCTGCTGGACCGCGAGCTAAGGCGGCACAGGGCGTCGTCACTGGGGCGCTATCTCCAGAACTCGCCGCTGTGCGTACTGGATCCGCGAGTGCTGGACAAACATCTGGACCGGTATCGCAAGGGCCGTCGCACGCTGACGGATCTGTGCGAGGTGTACGGGGTGGTGCTGGACGGGGCGCACGACGCGGCGGCCGACGCCACGGCCTCGATGGAGCTGGTGCGGGCGGTGGGCCGGCGGTTCTCCGCGCGGCTGGAGCGTCTGACTCCGGCCGAGCTGCACACGCTCCAGGCCGTGTGGCACGCGGCTCAGGCGCGTGGTCTGCAGGCGTGGTTCGCGAAGAGCGGGACACCGGAGGCGGTGGACCCGGCGTGGCCGCTGCGTCCGGAGCTGCGCGCCGCGGCCTGAGACCGGGGTTCAGGGCTTCCCTGCTTCGGGAACGCGGAAGCCGGTCCGTCGATGGTGCTGACGGACCGGCTCTTCCCGGTGGGCGATACTGGTTTCGAACCAGTGACCTCTTCGGTGTGAACGAAGCGCTCTCCCGCTGAGCTAATCGCCCGGGAACGGGATGAACCATACAGGGCTCTGCGGTCCGGGTTCAAACTCCTTGCAGCCGGGCCGTGAGTCCGCGGCGTCCGGAGCGCATCATCAGGGCGTGATTCGCCCGGAAGACGAGACGTCCCGGCACGGCGAGGCGCCGCATCAGGGCCCGCCTGACGACGACCTCCTGCTGGTACGTGGCCCTGCTGCCGGCGGCGCGCGGAGCGACGGTCCAGCGGGCCCAGCCCTCCAGATCGCCGGTCATGGTCACTTCGAGGATCCGGGCGCCTGGGTCGCGTCGGATCTGGCGGGCGGTGACGACCAGCTCGTACGGCAGGAACGAGCGGAAGCGCGCGGTTCCGCTCGTCCCGTCGATGGCGGTGACGGACCGGACCTGGGGCCACCACTGCGGATAGTCCTCGGCACGCTCCAGGGCGGCGTACACGCTGTCGGGCGGGGCGGGCACGTCCCAGACGCTCGTGAAACGGTAGTGACTCCAGTCCATGCCTCCAGTCTGCGCGCGCCGGTACCTACTCAGTCCGGGAACGCCGGAGAACCTCGCGGAACTGAGTATCCGAGCGCATGTACGAGGGTGTGGCGGCGGCCACACTCCCGTACATGGAACATGTGCCGCCACCCGCCGAGGAATTGGCGCTCCTCGACCGCGAACTGGTGCAGCTGGACGCCCGAAGGGTCCAGCTGCTCAACCGGCGTACCTGGCTGCTGAGTGTGCTGCAGCAGCAGGCCGCGCCGCTCCCGCCCTTCCCCGCACGCCCGGCGCCGCACGCGTCCGGGCCCTATGCGGCTCCGCTGCGTCCCCGCGGTCCGGGCTCGGCGGCCCCGCCGCGCAGCGCGCAGAACGTGCTGCTGTCGCTCGGCGGTCTGTTGCTGATCATCGCCGCGATCGCGTTCACCCTGGTCAGTTGGGGCGCGATGGGCATCGGTGGCCGCTCGGCCGTGCTGGCGGCTGTCACGGTCGGTGCGCTCGTCGCACCCGCCGTCCTGCTGCGCCGCAAGCTGTCATCGACGGCCGAGGCGCTGGCCTGGCTGGCCCTGGTGCTGACGGTCCTCGACGCGTACGCGCTGCATGCCGTTGCGGCGCCGGACACGGACGGCCTGGTGTTCGCGGCGGTTGCCTCGGCGGTGCTGGCCACCGGCTGGACGGTGTACGGGCTGGCGCTGGGCGGGCTGCGGCTGCCGTTGCCCGCGGCCGTGGTGGCCGGTCAGCTGCCGCTGGTGCTGTGGGCCTGGGCGGCCGGGGCGCCGGCGCTCGTCTTCGGCTGGGTGCTGCTGGTGACAGCGGCTGCGGACGCCGCGGTCGCGTTGTGGGGCAAGAGGCTCGCGGTGCGGGTCACGGCGGGCGTCGGTGCGGCGGTCACGGGGCTGGTCGCGCTGCTGGTGGGTCTGGTGGAGTCCGTGTCGTCGGACGGTCCGCTGCCGGCGGTGGCGCCGGGGTGCCTGTTGCTCGCCGGTGCCGCGGTGGCGCTGTACGCGGCGTGGCGGGCCCGGTGGGAGTACGCGTCGATCGCGGGCACCGTGTCGGGGCTGGCCGCGGTGGCCGCGGTGGGTGGTGTGCTGCGGACCGTGGTGCCGCAGGACTGGTCGGTCGTGGCGTATCTCGTGTGCGGGGTGCTGCTCCTGGCCGCGCTGCGTGCTCCGCTCCCGCGTCATGCGGGCCTGGGGGTGCTGACCGCCGCAGGGGCGACGATCGCGGGCGCGGTGCTCTGGGCGCTGCCTCCGGTGGGCGCGGTGCTGCTGGGGCCGCTGTCGCTGCTGACCGACGTGTGGTCGGGCGCTCCGGACGGTATCCGGGCGGCGTTGGGGATTTCGGTGCCGTGGTCGGGCATGGCGGCTGCCCCTGTGGTGCTCGCGGTGGCCGCGGGTGTGCTGGGTGCGGCGCACCGGTGGTGGAGCGGGCCCGCGGGCGGGTCCGGGACACCGGCCGGGGCGGGCACCGGGTGGCGCGGCGGAGCGGCTGCCGCTGGACTGTCTCTCGGCTGGGGTGCGCTGCTCGTGCTGCCGGCCTCGCTGGATCTCGGGTACGTGGTCGCGCTGGTGGTGCAGGTGGTTCTGGTGGCCGCGCTGTTGCTGGTGGCGGTCCGTGGCCCTTCTGGGGCGCCGCCGGCTTCGCTGTCCGGCGCGACGGTGGCCGCGACAGCGTGTGCGCTGGTCGGGGCGGCTGGTGCGGGGGTGCTGTCGCTGGCGGCGGAGGCGGCCACGTACGCGGTGTTCGGGGCGCTGCTGGTGCTGTTCACGGGTGCGGCGGTCCGGTCGGGCGTGACGGCGCTGCGGGCGGTGTTCGCGTGTGTCGCGGTGATGTGCGGGATCGTCCTGGCCTGTGCGGCCGGTGCGTCGCTGGGGCTTGCCGCCTACGAGGGCGCGCCGGTCGTGCTGGTCGTTCCCGCGGTGACCGTGCTGCTGGGGGCCCGGCTGCGGGGTGGCCCGGTGGGCTCGGCGGTCGAGCTCTCGGGGGCGTTCGGTGGTGCGGTCGCGGTGGCGATGGCGGTCACCGACGCGCCGTTCCTGGCCCTGGTGCTGGCCTTGTGCGGGGTGTTGGCCGCGGGCACGGCGCTGCGCCCGGAGCGCAGGCCGATCGCCGGGTATCTGTCGGTGGGCCTGTTCGTGGCGGCAACCTGGGTGCGGCTGGCCGCGTCCGGGGTGTCGGCCCCGGAGGCGTACACCCTGCCGGTGACGGTGCCCGCACTGGTGGTGGGTGTGCTGCGGCGGCGCCGTGATCCGGCGGCCTCCTCGTGGACGGCGTACGGCGCGGGTCTCTCGGTGACGCTGGTGCCGAGTCTCCTGGCGGCGTGGGTCGACCCGGACTGGGTGCGGCCGTTGCTGCTGGGAGTGGCGGCGCTGGTGATCACGCTGGCGGGTGCCCGGTTCCGGCTCCAGGCGCTGCTTCTGCTCGGCGGTACGGTGCTGGCGCTGGACGCGCTCCACGAGCTGGCGCCCTACGTGGTGCAGGTGGCCGGAGCCCTGCCCAGGTGGCTGCCGCCGGCGCTGGCCGGGGTGCTGCTGCTGGTGGTGGGAGCCACGTACGAGCAGCGGCTGCGGGATGCGCGGCGGCTCAAGGAGGCCCTGGGCCGGATGCGGTGACGGGAACGCAGAGGGCCCGTGAGACCTGTTCGGTCTCACGGGCCCTCTGTCCGGGTGGGCGATACTGGGTTCGAACCAGTGACCTCTTCGGTGTGAACGAAGCGCTCTCCCACTGAGCTAATCGCCCGGACGCACCGCAAACATTACCCCATGTCAGCGGCGCTCCGAGACCATCCCCAGGTCACTCCGTGATCTTCCACGGCATCGTGATTCCGAACTTCCAGACGTATATCGCGACCAGCACCGCGATGATCACGAGCCCGACCGTGGTGAGGATGATGTTGCGCCGCCGCACCTTGGGGTCGAGCGCCTTCTGCGCGGCCTCGGTGACCTTGCGCCTGGTCCAGCGCAGAACCAGCTGCGCCCAGACGAACTCGGTCGCCCAGATCGCCATGCCACCGAAGATCACGAGCCACCCGGGACCCGGCAGCGGCAGCATGACGACCCCCGCCACCACGACGGCGAGGCCGACGACGAAGACGCCGACCTGCCAGCTCATGTGCAGCGGCCTCGATGCCTTGATGAAGGCCGGCGCGCGCGATCCCAGCTCCCGCTCGGCCTTCACCGCACCCCCCGCAACAGGATCCGGGCCCGGTGCGGCGCCTCCGCTCCGCTCGTCACTCTCCGCGTTCATGGTCACCAACCTACCTGAACGGATTTCGTCACCGGAATGGGCGCACAACTCAAAGTTACACACCGCCGTACGAGGGACCCGAAGAGCCACAAATGGGTCAGAGGGGTTTACAACGCCACCGTAGGTGGCATGTCGATTTCGCCGACGTGCGAATCCCCGAGCGCACACTGAGCGAAAGGCCCTGGCGCTTATGAACACCACGGTCAGCTGCGAGCTGCACCTGCGCCTCGTTGTGTCGAGCGAGTCCTCACTGCCTGTACCCGCGGGCCTGCGGTATGACACGGCCGATCCCTATGCCGTGCACGCCACCTTCCACACCGGAGCGGAGGAGACGGTCGAATGGGTATTCGCCCGCGACCTCCTTGCCGAGGGGCTGCACAGGCCCACCGGCACCGGAGACGTCCGCGTCTGGCCATCACGTAGTCACGGCCAGGGCGTCGTCTGTATCGCGCTGAGCTCCCCAGAGGGCGAAGCCCTGCTCGAGGCCCCGGCAAGGGCCCTGGAGTCGTTCCTGAAGAGGACCGACGCCGCGGTTCCGCCAGGCACCGAGCATCGCCACTTCGACCTCGATACGGAGCTCTCACACATCCTGGCCGAGAGCTGAGCCAGGCCGAGAGCTGCGGGACGCCGTCCGACTCGGGGCGACGGCGTCGCGCGGACAACCTCATAGGGCACACACCGGCGCCGTCACCGCGGAATCCACCGCGG
>NZ_JBSHFH010000109.1:0-8908 GCF_053617235.1 Streptomyces sp. NPDC055749
GGGCCGCATACCGCGCGCCCCGCGCCACCACTACATCCGCGGATCAGCTGGCCGGCGTCTGCTCCGTGTCGCGGTCGATCCGGCTGTGCTTGCGCCCGTACAGGAAGTAGAGAGCGGTACCGATCGCCATCCAGACACCGAATCGCACCCACGTCTCGGCCGGCAGGTTGAGCATCAGCCAGACCGATGCGGCCACCGAGAGGATCGGGACCAGCGGGACCCACGGGGTGCGGAAGGCGCGGTGCAGGTCGGGGCGGGTGCGGCGCAGGACGATCACGCCGAGGGCGACGACGACGAACGCGAAGAGCGTGCCGATGTTCACCAGCGTCGCCAGTTCGTTGATGCTGGTGAAGCCCGCGATGATCGCGATGAGCACGCCCAGCAGGATCGTCGGCCGGTACGGCGTGCCGAACTTCGGGTGCGTCACGGAGAAGAACCGCGGCAGCAGCCCGTCCCGGCTCATCGCGAAGAACACCCGGGTCTGGCCGAGCAGCAGGATCATGCAGACCGTGGTGAGGCCGACCGCGGCGCCGAAGCTGATGACACCGGCGTAGAACGGGTGCCCGACGGACTTGAACGCGTCGGCGAGCGGGGCGCTCACCGACAGCTCGCTGTAGTGCTGCATGCCGGTGACGACGATGGACACCGCCACGTACAGCACGGTGCAGATCAGGAGCGAGCCGAGGATGCCGCGCGGCATGTCCCGCTGCGGGATCTTGGTCTCCTCGGCGGCGGTCGCCACGACGTCGAAGCCGATGAAGGCGAAGAAGACGACGGACGCGGCGGTGAAGATGCCCATGATGCCGAAGTTCGTGGGTTCGTAACCGAACATCAGCTGGACCAGCGGTGCGTCCAGGCCCGAACCGGCGGGCTGCTTCACCGCGTCGGGGATGAACGGCGAGTAGTTGTCCGCGTCGATGAAGAACGAACCCGCGATGATCACGATCAGGACCACCGTCACCTTGATGGCGACCACGATCGCGGTGACGCGTGCGGAGAGCTTCATGCCGAGCACCAGGATGACGGTGAGCAGCAGGACCAGCACGAAGGCCAGGATGTCGAAGCCGAAGCCCTCGGCCACATCGGGCCCGGAGAGCGCGTCGGGCATGGTCCAGCCGACGTTGTCCATCAGCGAGCGGACGTAGCCGGACCAGCCGACCGCCACCACGGCCGTGCCCAGCGTGAATTCCAGGATCAGGTCCCAGCCGATGGTCCAGGCGACCAGTTCGCCGAGTGAGGCGTACGAGAAGGTGTACGCGGATCCGGCCACCGGGACCGTCGACGCGAACTCCGCGTAGCAGAGCGCGGCCAGCGCGCAGACGATGCCCGCGGCGACGAAGGCGAGGGCGGTGGCGGGTCCCGCCGTCTCCTTCGCCACCTTGCCCGTGAGGACGAAGATGCCGGTGCCGATGATGACTCCGACGCCGAAGACCGTGAGGTCCAGCGCCGAGAGGGATTTCCTGAGTTTGTGCTCCGGTTCCTCCGTGTCCCTGATCGACTGTTCGACCGTTTTCGTCCGGAACATTGTGCTCACCGGTCTGCCTCCGTGATCGTTCGTCTCGTCCGTCGCCGGGGCCCTCGCGTTACCCGATTCACGGCCATGATCGAGAGGGCGCGCGGCATGCGGGCGGTCGCACGGGGCGATTCACCCGATGGGGCCCGGGAGAGCGAAGCCCAATGGACCGTACGGAGTAGAGGCGAGCCCGGAGGCGGCTCGGGACGGCGGTCGCGCGGGACGCGACAGCGCCCCCCGGTCCGGTGGGACCGAGGGGCGCGGACGGGTGACGCGGTGAAGCGATCAGTCGCGAGCGGTGACGCGGTGAGCCGTCAGTCGCGTGCGGGCTCCGCGGAACGCGGTTCGGCGTCCCGGCTCTCGTACCGGCCGTCGAGCTTGGCCACCAGACCGGTGACCTGACGGGCGATGTCGGGAGCGGTCAGCCCGATCTCGGCCATGACCTCCTTGCGCGAGGCATGGTCGAGGAAGACCGGCGGGATACCGAAGTCCCGCAGCGGTACGTCGACCCCGGCGTCGCGCAGCGCCTGGGCGATGGCGGAGCCGACACCGCCGGCGCGGCTGTTGTCCTCGACGGTGACGACGACCCGGTGCTGCTCGGCGAGCGGGGCCATGGCCTCGTCGACGGGCTTGACCCAGCGGGGGTCGACCACCGTGGTGGAGATGCCCTGGGCCTCCAGCAGCGTGGCGATCTCCAGGCACATCGGGGCGAGCGCTCCGACGGACACCAGCAGGACGTCGGGCCGCTTGGTGCCGGCCTCGCGCAGGATGTCCATGCCGCCGGCCTTGCCGACGGCCTTGACCGCCGGGCCGACCGCGCCCTTGGAGAAGCGGACCACGGTCGGGGCGTCGTCGACGTCGACGGCCTCGCGCAGCTGGGCGCGGACCTGGTCGGCGTCGCGCGGGGCGGCGATCCGGAGGGTCGGCACGCACTGGAGGATCGACATGTCCCACATGCCGTTGTGCGAGGCGCCGTCCGTGCCGGTGACACCTGCACGGTCAAGGACGAATGTGACACCGCACTTGTGCAGTGCGACATCCATCAGGACCTGGTCGAAGGCGCGGTTCAGGAAGGTCGCGTACACCGCGAAGACCGGGTGCAGTCCGCCGGTGGCGAGGCCCGCCGCGGAGACCGCGCCGTGCTGCTCGGCGATGCCGACGTCGTAGATCCGGTCCGGGAAAGCCTCCTCGAACTTGCCGAGACCGACCGGCTGGAGCATGGCCGCGGTGATCGCGACGATGTCCTTGCGCTCCTTGCCGAGCTTGACCATCTCCTCGCCGAAGACCGAGGTCCAGTCGAGTCCGGAGGTGGAGATCGGCAGGCCGGTGTCCGGGTGGATCTTGCCGACCGCGTGGAAGCGGTCGGCCTCGTCCTGGAGGGCCGGGGTGTAGCCGCGGCCCTTCTCCGTGAGGCAGTGGACGATGACGGGTCCGCCGAAGCGCTTGGCCCGCTGGAGCGCGGACTCCAGGGCCTCGATGTCGTGGCCGTCGATCGGGCCGACGTACTTCAGGCCGAGGTCCTCGAACATGCCCTGGGGGGCGATGAAGTCCTTGAGGCCCTTCTTGGCACCGTGCAGGGTCTCGTACAGCGGCTTCCCGACGACGGGTGTGCGCTCCAGGAGGTCCTTGCCGCGGGCCAGGAACCGCTCGTACCCGTCCGTCGTGCGGAGCGTGGCGAGGTGGTTCGCGAGGCCGCCGATGGTCGGGGCGTAGGAGCGCTCGTTGTCGTTGACGACGATGACGAGCGGGCGGTCCTTGGCGGCGGCGATGTTGTTCAGCGCCTCCCAGGCCATTCCGCCGGTGAGCGCACCGTCTCCGATGACGGCGACGACGTGGTCGTCCTTCTCCAGTACCTCGTTGGCCTTGGCGAGGCCGTCGGCCCAGCCGAGCACGGTCGAGGCGTGCGAGTTCTCGATGATGTCGTGCTCGGACTCGGCCCGGGACGGGTATCCGGAGAGGCCGCCCTTGCTCTTGAGCTTGGAGAAGTCCTGGCGGCCGGTGAGCAGCTTGTGCACATAGCTCTGGTGGCCGGTGTCGAAGAGGACCTTGTCCCGAGGCGACTCGAACACCCGGTGCAGGGCGATGGTCAGCTCGACCACACCCAGGTTGGGGCCGAGGTGTCCGCCTGTCTTGGACACTGCGTCGACGAGGAACGTACGGATCTCCCCGGCGAGCTGCTCCAGCTGCTCAAGGCTGAGCCGGTCCAGGTCGCGCGGTCCCCCGATGCGGGTCAGCAGATCCACCCGTGCCTCCTTGCGTTTGAGCTGGTCGAGCGTGCCGATCTGACGAGTCTAATGTTCCGCTCGCGTGCGCGGTCAGCGGGCGGTCCGTTCCATGTCACGCGATCGGGTTACGTATGACATGGCACACCCGTGCGCAACCGGGCCGTGCGGGCACGCACAAGCCCGGCACCTCGGAGGATGCCGGGCGGGTGCGTGGTCGAGCGGTCAGGCGCGGCCTGCCGACTTCTGGGTCTTGCGTGTGACGGAGTCGATGACAACCGTGATGAGGAGCACGCCGCCGGTGATCATGTAGTTGATCGGGGTGGCGATGCCTTCGAGCGACAGTCCGTACTGGATCGAGACGATGACCATGACGCCGAGCAGCGCGTTCCAGGTCCTGCCGCGTCCGCCGAAGAGGCTGGTGCCGCCGATGACGGCCGCCGCGATGACGTTCATGAGGAGGTCGCCGGTGCCGGAGCCCTGGTTGACCGCCGCGATCTTGGAGGCCCAGAACAGGCCGCCGATCGCCGCGAACGTACCCGCGATGGCGAAGACGGATACCCGGATCGCCGTGACGTTGATGCCCGCGCGGCGGGAGGCCTCGACGCTGCCGCCGAGCGCGAAGATCTTCCGGCCGTAGGCCGTGCGGCGCAGGACGAAGTCCGTCACCACGAGGACCACGAGGAAGAGGACCAGGGCCAGGGGCAGGCCCCGGTACTGGTTGAACATGATCGCGGCGGCGAAGGCGAACACCGCGAGCACGACCGTGCGCACCACGATGTCGGTGAGCGGCCTGGCCGGGATGCCGGCCGCCTCGCGGCGGCGGGTGTCCAGGAAGGCGGAGAGGAAGTAGCCCACCACGGCGACGACGGCGAGGCCGTACGCGGCGGCGACATCGGCGAAGTAGTACGTGGTGAGGTGACCGACGACGCCGTCGCCGTCCAGGTTGATCGTGCCGGTGTCACCGAGGAGCTGGAGCATGAAGCCGAGCCAGAACAGCAGGCCGGCGAGGGTGACGGCGAAGGCGGGGGCGCCTATCCGGGCGAAGAAGAAGCCGTGGATCGCGCCGATGGCCGCGCCGCTGCCGATGGCGATGAAGACGGCCAGCCACTCGTTCATGCCCTGGCTGACGCTCAGCACGGCCACGAGTGCCCCGGAGACGCCACTGACCGAGCCGACCGACAGGTCGATCTCACCGAGCAGCAGCACGAAGATGATGCCGACGGCCATCATGCCGGTGGCGACCATCGAGACGGCGATGTCGCTGAGGTTCTTCGCGGAGAGGAACTCCGAGTTCAGGCTCTGGAAGACAACGCAGATGATGACGAGGCCGACGATCACGGGAATCGAGCCGAGGTCGCCCGCGCTCATCTTGCGCATGAACTCGGTGAGGTATCCGCGGAGGCCCTGCTCGCGGACGAGCAGCCGGGGGTCGACCGCGGTCCGCGCGCCCTTGGCGGCGTCCCGGTTCACGACGGAACGGTCGTCGGAGTCGGTCGTTTCGTCGATGCTCACTTCTGGACCTCCGCGTTGCGCGCCGCACGTCGGGTCACGGCGTTTTCCGTGGCGCCGGTGATGGCGGAGATGATCTCTTCCTGCGAGGTGGTCTTCACGTCGAAGACCCCGTTGTTCCGCCCCAGCCTGAGCACGGCCACCTTGTCGGCGACGGCCTTCACATCGGCCATGTTGTGGCTGATGAGGATGACCGCGTGGCCGCGCTCGCGCAGCCGCTCGACGAGGTCGAGGACCTGTGCGGTCTGCTCGACGCCGAGGGCCGCGGTGGGCTCGTCGAGGATGACGAGCTTGGGCTCGCCGAGCATCGAGCGGGCGATGGCCACGGTCTGGCGCTGACCGCCGGAGAGCGAGGCGATCGGGATGCGGACGCTGGGAATGCGGATCGACAGCGTGCTGAGGAGCTCCAGGGAGCGCCGCTCCATCTCGACCTCGTCGAGCACTCCGAACTTACGGAGTTCCCGGCCGAGGTAGAGGTTGCCGACGACATCGATGTTGTCGCACAGCGCGAGGTCCTGATAGACGGTCGCGATGCCCAGGTTCTGGGCGTCGTGCGGCTTGTTGATCTGGACGGTGCTGCCTTCCCACTCGATGACGCCGTCATCGATGGGGTGCACACCTGCGATTGTCTTGACCAGCGTTGATTTACCGGCGCCGTTGTCGCCGACCAGGGCGACCACCTCGCCGGAGTGGACCTCAAGCTCTACATCGGTGAGCGCCTGAACGGCACCGAATCGCTTGGAGACCCCTCGCAACGCCAACACGGGCGTAGCGGACACGTGAACCATCTCCTTCGCCGCCTGACCGGCGGGGATACCGCGCCTGGGGGAAGGCGCGGTGGTCGAGCAGAAGAGAGCTGCGGAAGGGGCAGCAGGGAAGAGTTCCATCCGGCGCCCCGCCCGGCAGCGGGACAGTTGGTGGGCGGGGCACCGGACAGGCTTCGTGGCCGCAAGTCGCTTACGGATCAGCCGACTTGCTGCCGAGACCGCAACAGGACTACTTCAGGCCGAGCTTGTCGCAGGCGGCCTTGTACTTGGCCGTGCAGATCTCGTCGACCGTGTAGATGCCGTCCTTCAGGACGGTGTCCTGGATGTTGGCCTGGGTCAGCGAGACGACCGGGACCAGGACGGTGGGAACACCCTTGGTGGTGGGGCTGTCGACCGTGGACGTGGCGATCGAGTCGAGCTTCTCGCCCTTGGCCAGTGCGACGGCCATCTCGGCCGCGGCAGCGCCCTCGGGGGCGTACGGCTTGTAGACGCTCATGAACTGCTCACCGGCGACGATGCGCTGCACACCGGCGAGTTCGGCGTCCTGGCCGGTGACCGGCGGGAGCTTGGAGAGGCCGGCGGCCTTGAGGGCGGTGATGATGCCGCCCGCCATGCCGTCGTTGGCGGAGTAGACGCCGACGATCTTGTCCTTGCCGAGAGCCGTGATCGCCGCCTCCATGTTGGCGTTGGCGTTCTCCGGCTTCCACTCCTTGGTGTCGTACTCCTTGCCGTACTTGACCTTGCCGTCGAGCTCGGCCTTGGCGCCCTTCTTGAAGAGGGCGGCGTTCGGGTCGGTGATCGCGCCGTTCATCATCACGATCGTGCCGCCGTCGGCCTTGTCGCCGAGGGCCTCCAGCAGGGCCTTGCCCTGGACGTGGCCGACCTCTTCGTTGTCGAAGGAGGTGTAGGCGTCGATCGGGCCCTCGGCGAGGCGGTCGAAGGCGACGACGGGGATGCCCGCGTCCTTGGCCTTCTTGACACCGTTGGCGATGGCCTTGGAGTCCACCGCGTCGACGATGAGCGCGTCGACCTTGTTGGTGATCATGGTGTCGATCTGCTGCGACTGCAGGGTGGCGTCCTGCTTGGCGTTGGCATAGACGACCTCCGCCTTGCCGCCGGTGAGCTCGCTGACCTTCTCCTCGATGAGGGGCCTGTCGAACTTCTCGTAACGGGCCGTCTGGTTCTCGGGAAGGAGCAGACCTATCTTCAGGTCGTCGCCCTTCTTCTCCCCGGTGTCCTTGGCCTTGTCGCCGGACTCCTTGGCACTGCCACAAGCGGCAAGCGAGACAGCCATGGCGGTGGCGGCAACGGCAACGGCGGCACGACGCATACGCGTGTTCATTCTCGAACCTCCCTGACGAGGCCGCGACGTTGCGGCCGAGGTGGCTGGAAGTCAACTCGGCCGCGCCGTCAGCGTCAAGGAGTAAATCCTTAACGAGATGACAACGGTGCCATTCGTTATCTAAGTGAAGGCAGGAGCCTTCGCGGGGAGCGTGCTCTCCAAAAGGGTCGAATCGCCCATCTCGTTGAGTACGAGGGCCAGCGCGCCCAGCACTTCCGCCCGCCCTCCGAGCGCCCCGGGCAGCACCGAAAGCTGCCGCGCCGCGCTCGGGATGGCGTACCGCGAGACCGAGTCGCGGATCGGTCCGAGCACCAGCTCCCCGGCCTCCGCGAGGGACCCTCCGAGCACCACCCGGCTCGGGTTGAGCAGGTTGCACAGGTTGGCGACACCGCTGCCGATGTGCCGCCCCACGTCACCGATCACGCGGCGGCAGCCCGGATCGCCCTCACGGGCCAGCTGGACCACGCGTTCCATGGTCAGATCGGGGCCGTGGCTGGGCTGGAGCAGCGGCAGGACGTACCGGGCGGCGGCGAAGGTCTCCAGACAGCCGCGGTTGCCGCAGCGGCACACGGGGCCCGACTCGTCGAGCGTGATGTGCCCGATCTCGCCGGCCGTGCCGCCGGGGCCCCGGTAGATGGATCCGTCGATCACCAGACCGGCGCCGACACCGCTCGCCACCTTGATGTACGCGAGATCCTTGACCCCACGCCCGCTCCCCCAGACCAGCTCTCCCAGCGCCCCGAGGTTGGCGTCGTTGTCGACGTACACCGGCACGCCGAGGCGTGCGGACAGCTCCTCACTGGGGTTGATGCCCGTCCAGCCCGGCAGGATCGAGGTGGAGCCCAGCGTGCCGGACTCGACGTCGATCGGTCCCGGCACGCCGAGCCCGACGCCGATCACCTTGTCCGGAGCGATCCCGGTACTCGCGATCAGCCGGTTGACCAGCTGTTCCGCCCGGCCGAAGCCCTGCGCCGACGACGCGTCGACGTCCAGCGGCTCGGATTCCTCGGCCAGCACCTGGTGGGCCAGGTTGCCGACGGCCACCCTGAGATGCGTATGGCCGAAGTCCACGCCGACCACGATGCCCGCGTCGCCGCTGAGCGAGACGCTCCGGGCCCGGCGGCCACCCGCCGACGTGGGGGTCACCTCGACCGTGCCGCTGTCCTTCAGCTCGCGAACGATATTGGAGACGGTGGCCGCGGAGAGGCCCGTACTCCTGGCGATCTCCGCCTGGGTGAGCGAACCCGCCATACGCACGGCGCGCACAACCCGCTCGAGGTTGGCGCGATGCAGAGATGTCTGCGACCCCGGAGTCTCCATTGACCCACCCTTATCCGTGGCCCGCGTCACCCTGGGTGACCGAACCTTGTACAAGTTATGAACTCCAAAGCTCCGCTGAGGATACCTATGCCGTCAACCCCTTGACGGAAATCGGCTCCTGCCCCTTACACAAGGGTCGGGCCCCGGAGAGTTGTCTGTAACGGGGGCGGCCCATTTTGGGAAAAGGTTTATAAACGGGTTTTTGTTTTGGCCCGGCCGAAGGCGCGCGGGT
>NZ_JBSHFH010000110.1:0-8135 GCF_053617235.1 Streptomyces sp. NPDC055749
GCCGCGCCTCCGTTGCCGGAGTCGCGGCGGCCCGTGCCGAGCAGGGGTTACGGGGGTCAGTGACCGCCCGGCGCGCCCGCGGTGGCGGGCGGGAGCACCTTCTTGACGCCCGCGTCGCCCACGTCCGCCGTGTAGTCGGACGGGGAGGTCTCGTCGATGCCGGCCGGCGCCTTCAGCGCGTTGAGGACGAAGGTCAGCACGACCACGACCACCATGTTCAGCACGAACGCGGTGAGACCGATGTAGCCGATCTCGCCGATGCCGGGGATCTCCTTCGAGGAGCCGCCGAAGTGCTTCTGGGTCGGGCTGGCGACGCCGTACGCGGCGACCGTCCCGTACACCATGCCGACCGCCCAGCCCGCGAGCAGAGCCCAGCGGTGGAACCACCGGGTGAACAGACCGCCGACCAGCGCCGGCAACGTCTGGAGTATCCAGATCCCGCCGAGCAGCTGGAAGTTGATCGCGACCGTCTTGTCCATGGTGAGGACGAAGGCGAGCGCGCCGACCTTGACCAGGAGCGAGACCAGCTTGGAGACCTTGGTCTCCTGCGCCGGGGTCGCGTCGGGTTTCAGGAAGTCCTTGTAGATATTGCGGGTGAAGAGGTTGGCGGCGGCGATCGACATGATCGCCGCGGGCACCAGGGCGCCGATGCCGATCGCGGCGAAGGCCACCCCCGCGAACCAGTCGGGGAACATGTTCTCGAACAGCTGCGGGATCGCCAGCTGCGCGTTGTCGACCTGGACCCCGGCCGCGATCGCCATGAAGCCGAGCAGGGCCAGCAGGCCCAGCATCAGCGAGTACAGCGGCAGGATCGTGGTGTTGCGGCGGATCACGTCACGGCTGCGGCTGGAGAGCGTCGCCGTGATCGAGTGCGGATACATGAAGAGCGCCAGCGCCGAGCCCAGCGCCAGGGTGGCGTAGCCCCACTGGCCCATCTCGGCGGGGACGAGCGAGCCGCGCGGCTTGCCGGTGGCCTCGTTCGTCTGCGAGAACGCCTCGCTCGCCTTGGCGAAGATGTCGTCGAAGCCGCCGAGCTTGATCGGGATGTAGATGATCGCCACGGCGATGACCAGATAGATCAGCCCGTCCTTGACGAACGCGATCAGCGCGGGCGCCCGCAGACCCGAGGAGTAGGTGTACGCGGCGAGCACCGCGAACGCGATCAGCAGCGGCAGGTCCCTGATGAACCAGTGCGTGGTCTCGCCACCGCCGACGCCCATCACGTCGAGCACCGCCTGGATGCCGACGAGTTGCAGCGCGATGTACGGCATCGTGGCGAGGATGCCGGTGAGGGCGACCGCCAGCGAGAGCCCCTTCGAGCCGAAGCGGCCCCGGACGAAGTCCGAGGTGGTGACGTACCCGTGCTTGTGCGACACCGACCACAGACGCGGCAGGAAGGTGAAGATCAGCGGGTACACGAGGATCGTGTACGGGACGGCGAAGAAGCCCGCCGCGCCCGCCGCGTAGATCGCCGCGGGGACGGCGACGAAGGTGTACGCCGTGTAGAGGTCGCCGCCCAGCAGGAACCAGGTGACCCAGGTGCCGAACGACCTTCCGCCCAGGCCCCATTCGTCCAGGCTGTTCTCGTTCTCGGCCTTGCGCCAGCGGGCGGCCATGAAGCCGATGACCGTGACGGCCACGAAGAAGAAGATGAATACGGCGAGTGCTACGCCGTTCACGCCGTCCTTCATGCTGACGCACCTCCCTTGCGGGCGCGCTGGTCACGCTGCCACAGCACGTACGCGACCATCGTCAACGCGGTCGAGATGAAGACCCAGAGCATCTGGTACCAGTAGAAGAACGGGATACCGATGAAGGTCGGATCGACCTTGGCGTACGAGCTCACCCAGAGCATCGCCACGAACGGCGCGATGAGACAGAGAGCGATAATCACCCGCACGGGTGTGATCGTTGGTCGTTTTTCGGCGGTGTTTTCGGGCATGTGGTGCTCCGTCCCCTCGCTGATCACCTGGGTAATGCGCACGAAATCTAGGCGAGTGGTCCGGCCAGCGTCACCCCCTGTCCGCATTGCGGTAGTGCAACGGTGCTGTGTCGGTGACACTCACCGACACTCACGGGGAATGACAGGGTCCGGTTCACGCCAATCTTGAATTGCCCCCGGTGAGCAGCGAACGGCCCCCGTGGAGAAGTGACTCCACGGGGGCCGTTCGTCGTGCGGTCGCGACAGGTGGGGCAAGGGTGTTCAGTCGGTGGGCCGCTTCAGGCGCGCCACGAACTTGTAGCGGTCGCCGCGGTACACCGAGCGCACCCACTCCACCGGCTCGCCGTGTCCGTCGATCGAGTGCCGGGACAGCATCAGCATCGGCAGGCCGACGTCCGTGCCCAGCAGTCCGGCCTCTCGCGGGGTGGCGAGCGAGGTCTCGATCGTCTCCTCGGCCTCGGCCAGCCGCACGTCGTACACCTCGGCGAGCGCGGTGTAGAGCGAGGTGTACTTCACCAGTGAACGGCGCAGCGCGGGAAAGCGTTTGGCCGAAAGGTGGGTTGTCTCGATCGCCATCGGCTCACCACTGGCGAGGCGCAGACGCTCGATCCGCAGCACCCGGCCGCCCGCCGTGATGTCGAGCAGACCGGCGAGCGCGTCGTCGGCCGTGATGTATCCGATGTCCAGTAGCTGGGACGTGGGTTCCAGCCCCTGGGCGCGCATGTCCTCGGTGTACGAGGTCAGCTGGAGGGCCTGGGAGACCTTCGGCTTGGCGACGAAGGTTCCCTTGCCCTGGATGCGCTCCAGCCGGCCCTCGACGACCAGCTCCTGGAGCGCCTGACGCACCGTGGTGCGCGAGGTGTCGAACTCGGCGGCCAGGGTCCGTTCGGGCGGTACGGGTGTGCCTGGCGGCAGGGTGTCGGTCATGTCGAGGAGATGGCGCTTGAGCCGGTAGTACTTCGGTACGCGTGCCGTACGCGTACCCGCACCGGTCTCGTTCTCCGTACTGCCCCCGTCGGCACCCATGGCCCGCCTTCCCGACTGCTGCGTTGCTGCCGTCACCGGCTCCTCCGTCTGTCGCGGCTCACATGGTGGCACGGTCCGGTCACGGGTCGTCGCCCTCCCCTAGGTGTCGGTCCTATAACGGACGCGAGTGCACTTCTTATACACCCTTGACACCCCTAAAGGTCTAGGCCAAGCTCCCGGTACTGGTCTAAACCATTAAAGACCAAGTCCCAGCCCCACAGGCAGTACTCGTCGTACGTTTCCGCGGTGGGCGGGGGGTTGCTGGTATCCCTGAGGAGGGTGTGGCATGAAGCGCAAGCTCATAGCGGCGGTCGGCGTCGCGGCGATGATGTCCGGTATTGCGGCGTGTGGCGGGGGCAGCGGCGACAACGCGTCGAAGGACCCGAAGGACCGTACCGAGGAACTGACCGTCTGGCTGATGGTCGACGCGCAGAGCACCTGGCCGGAACTGGTCAAGGACGTCAACGCGCAGTTCAAGAAGAAGTACCCGAAGGTCAAGGTCAACGTCCAGTACCAGCAGTGGGCGGACAAGGCCAAGAAGCTCGACACCGCCCTCGGCGGCGACAAGTTCCCGGATGTCGTCGAGCTCGGCAACACCGAGACGATGCAGTACATCCTGAACGGCGCACTCGCCGAGATCGACCCCAAGAAGTACGACAACTCGGACACCTGGATCAAGGGTCTGAAGGACACCTGCACCTTCGAGGGCAAGCAGTTCTGCGTGCCCTACTACGCCGGTGCGCGTGTGGCGATCTACAACAAGGACATGTTCAAGGCCGGTACGGGCAGCGACGCGATGCCGCAGACCGAGACCGAGCTGCTCGCCGCCCTCGACAAGGTCTCGGCCGAGTACACCAAGAAGGACAAGCGCTTCTCGTCCCTCTACCTGCCGGGCCGTTACTGGTACGCGGCCATGTCCTACGTCGCGGCGTACGGCGGCTCGATCGCCGAGTACGACGAGGGTGCGAAGGAGTGGAAGGGCAACCTTTCCTCCGCCGAGTCCCAGAAGGGCATCGAGCACTTCGTCAACCTGGTGAAGAAGTACAACAAGGCCGACATCACCAAGGACGAGCAGGACCACGCCAACGTCGCGGCCAACGAGAAGGCCGCCATGCTCTACGGCAACGGCTGGGAGGCCGGCTCCATCACCGACGGGGCCAACAACGGCAACCCGAAGCTCGAGGGCAAGATCGCGACGGCCGGTATGCCCGGCCCGAACGGCAAGGCGCTCCCGTCCTTCATCGGCGGATCGGACCTTGCCGTCACCGCGAAGTCCAAGGTCACCGACCTCGGCGAGGAGTGGGTCTCCCTCTTCACCAGTGAGAAGTCGATGGAGGTGCTCTCCTCCAAGAACATCCTCCCGAACAACGAGAAGCAGCTCGAGCCGCTGAAGAGCAAGCTCGAGACGGCCGCCGTCGCCAACGCGGTGCCGGACGCCTGGTTCACGCCGATCGCGCCGGGCTGGACGTCCATCGAGAAGGACGAGGTCCTGGAGAACATGCTCCTGGCGATCCTCAAGGGCACCTCGGTTGCCGACGCGGCCAAGAAGGCCGACGACGAGATCAACGCGCTGATCAACAAGTAGTACGACAGAGCCTTCGGCTCTCCAGGCGGGGGCCCGGCACGCACCGGGTCCCCGCCTTCCTTCGTAGACGTATGCCGTGATTTCCGGGTGCAGCCCCCGGAATCCCGATGGAAGGTCAGCCACGTGACTGCCGCCGACACCAAGGCCGCCGGGCCGCCTCCGGTACCCGTACCACGTGGTCCGGAAGAGACCGGGCCCTCGTCCGCCGAGAAGGACACCGCGCCCCGCGCCAAGAGGCAGCGGAAGAAGGGCGAACTCCTTCCGTACTTCCTGATCCTGCCGGCGATCCTCGCGATCGCCGCGGTGTACGTCTATCCGCTGATCAAGACCGTGATCATGTCCTTCCAGGACATGGGCAGGGCAGCCCTGTGGGGCAACGGCGAGACACCGTGGGTGGGCTTCGAGCAGTTCACCAACATCCTCGGCGACCCCGAGTTCTGGCAGGTCACCGGCCGCACCATCGTCTTCATGACGGTCTGCGTCGTGCTGACCATGGGCATCGGCCTGCTGATCGCCCTGATGATGCTGCGCCTGTCCACCTGGGTCAGGCTCACCCTCACCGTCGCGCTCATCGCCGCCTGGTCGATGCCGCTGATGGTCGCCGCCTCGGTCTTCCGCTGGCTCGCCGACTCCGACTACGGCCTGATCAACACGCTGCTCGCCGACATCACGGGCAACGAGAAGTGGCTCGGCCACAACTGGTTCCTCGACCCCTGGCAGGGCTTCGGCATCATCACCCTGCTGGTCGTCTGGGGCGCGATCCCGTTCGTCGTGATCACGATGTACGCGGCCCTCACCCAGGTCCCCAAGGAGTTGGAGGAGGCGGCGTCGCTCGACGGAGCCACCGCGCTCGGCGTCTACCGCTACGTGACCTGGCCGGTCATCAAGCCCGTCTTCACCATGGTCGCCACCCTGTCGGTCATCTGGGACTTCAACGTCTTCGGGCAGATCTGGCTGCTGCGCGGCAACAAGCCCGAGCCCGAGTACGAGACCCTCGGCCTCTACTCGTTCTCCAAGGCGTTCGAGTCCACCTCCTTCAGCCAGGGCAGCGCGATCGCCTTGATCACCGTCCTGATGCTCTCCGGTGTCGCCGTGTACTACCTGCGCCAGCTGATCAAGACGGGAGAGGTCGAATGAGCACCTCCACAGCCCCGAACACTCCTGCCCAGGTTCTGCGGCCCGACCGCAAGCGGAACCGCCTCGGCTACAACATCCTGGCCCTGGTCACGGCAGCGCTCATGGCCTTCCCGGTCTACTGGCTGATCGTCAGTTCCCTGCGCCCCAACCACGAGATCCGTTCCTACGACCAGACGCTCTGGCCTTCCTCGCTGACCTTCGACAACTTCGCGCGCGCGGTGAAGCAGGACAACTTCGCCACCGCGATCCAGTCGAGCCTCATCGTCTCGGTCACCGCCGTGGTCGGCGGCATGATCATCGCGACGCTCGCGGCGCTCGCCATCGGACGCTTCCGCTTCTTCGGGCGGAAGGCGCTGATGATGGTGATGATCCTCGTCCAGATGCTGCCCCCGACCGCGATGCTGATCCCGATCTACCTCCAGCTCAACGCCATGGGGGGCATCGATGAGTACTGGGGGCTCATCGTCGTCTACCTGGTGTCCACGCTGCCCTTCGCGACCATCATGATCCGCGGCTTCGTGATCAACATCCCGGTGGAGCTGGAGGAATCCGCGATGGTGGACGGCTGTACCCGCATGGGGGCCTTCCGCCGCGTGATCTTCCCGCTGCTCGCACCCGGGCTGGCGGCAGCGTCCATCTTCGCGCTCGTCAACGCGTGGAACGAGTACCTCTTCGCGTACATCCTGATCAACGACAACTCCAAGTACACGCTCAACGTGTGGCTGATGACCTTCACCACGGAGCGCGGTACGGACTACGGCGCCCTGATGGCGGCCTCCACGCTCATCTCCATTCCGGTTGTCATCTTCTTCATGATCATCCAGGGGAAGATGGCCACGGGTCTCACCTCCGGCGCGGTGAAGGGATAAAGGCCGCCATGACCACCCTCGTATCCACCACGGACACCGTCACGCGCGACGCACTCGCCGTGCTCCAGCCCGGGTTCACGGGCACGTCCGCCCCCGACTGGCTGCTGCGCAGAGTCGGTGAGGGCCTGACCTCCGTCGGCCTGTTCGGCCGGAACATCACCTCGCCGGGCCAGCTGGCGGCGCTCACCGCCCAGCTCAGGGCCGAGCGCGACGACGTCCTCGTGGCGATCGACGAGGAGGGCGGCGACGTCACCCGGCTGGAGGTCCGTCACGGGTCCTCGTTCCCCGGCAACTTCGCCCTCGGCTCCATCGACGACGTCTCGCTCACCCGGGACGTTGCCCAGGAGCTCGGCCGCCGGCTCGCCGAATGCGGCGTCAACCTCAACTGGGCGCCCTCCGCGGACGTCAACTCCAACCCGGCCAACCCGGTCATCGGCGTACGTTCCTTCGGCGCCGACCCCCAGCTCGTGGCCCGGCACACCGCCGCGTACATCGAGGGGCTCCAGGCCGCGGGTGTCGCGGCCTGCACCAAGCACTTCCCCGGACACGGCGACACGGCGGTCGACTCGCACCACGCGCTGCCGAGCATCGATGTGGATCTGGACACCCTGCACGCCCGTGAGCTGGTCCCCTTCAGGGCGGCCATCGCGGCGGGTTCCAAATCTGTCATGAGCGCGCATATCCTTCTCCCCGCACTCGACCCGAACCGCCCGGCGACGCTGAGCCCGCAGATCCTCACCGGTCTGCTGCGCGAGGAGCTGGGTTACGACGGCCTCATCGTCACCGACGGCATGGAGATGCAGGCCATCTCCGCGACGTACGGGATCGAGCGCGGCTCCGTCCTCGCGATCGCCGCGGGCGCCGACGCGATCTGCGTCGGCGGCGGGCTGGTAGACGAGGGCACCGTGCTGCGGCTGCGCGACGCCCTGGTGTCGGCGGTACGCAGCGGAGAGCTGCCCGAGGAGCGGCTGGCCGACGCCGCCGCCCGTGTACGCGCTCTCGCGTCCTGGACGCGGAGGGCCAGGGGGGCTGTCTCGGAGCCGGGCGCGGCAGTGCAGGAGGGGACCGCGCCCGGCACCGGAGTCAGCACGGACATCGGCCTCGTCGCGGCCCGCCGCGCGGTACGGGTCACCGGCGGCGGCGCACCGCTGACCGGGCCCGCGTACGTCGCCGCGTTCACCCCGGTCGCGAACATCGCGGTCGGTGACGAGACCCCGTGGGGCGTCGCCGCCGAACTGGCCCGGATCCACCCCGGCACCGGCACCGGCACGTACAGCGGCGACAGCGCGGCCCCGGCCGCGGACACGCTGCGGGCGGCGGGGGAGCGGCGCATCGTCGCGGTCGTCCGCGACGCCCACCGGCACGTGTGGATGACGGAGGCGCTCGACGCCCTGCTGGCGGCGCGTCCCGACACGATCGTGGTCGAGATGGGCCTGCCCCAGGCGGAGCCGAGGGGCGAGTTCCACATCGCCACGCACGGGGCGGCCCGGGTCTGCGGCCTGGCCGCGGCGGAGGCCATCACCGGCGCCTGACCCCCACCGGGATCACGCGTGAGGGCCGGGCACCCCTACCTGGG
>NZ_JBSHFH010000111.1:0-6976 GCF_053617235.1 Streptomyces sp. NPDC055749
GCCGATCCGGCACAGGAGGAGGTTTCGCGCTCGCTCGGCCACGGGCCGCTGCGGACCTTCCTGCGCGTCACGCTGCCGCAGTTGCGCCCCGCCGCAGCAGCAGCGCGCGCAGGGCAAGAACGAGGTCACCCTGGAACGGCTGGACAAGTAGCAGCCGCCTGCCACACTGAGACCGGGCCCCGCCGCGTAATCCCCCGTCGCGGCGGGGCCAGCCGCATCATGGAGACATGGAGTCGCAGATCATCCGGCCCGGTCACCTCACCGCCACCCAGACCCGCGAGGTCCTCGGCGGCATCAGCGCCGGAGCCCTCCGTAACCTCGTCTACCGCGGCCAGCTCGAGCGCTCCGGAGGCACCGAGCGCTTCCCGTACTTCGCAGCGGTCGACGTCACCGCGCTCGCCGTCAAGCGCGCTGAACGCCAAGCGGCTTGACCGCAGGTCAGACGGTGTGTGACGATCGCCGTGCACAACTGTGCCCACAAACACACGACGCAGCCCCGGCCAGGACCACCCGGCCGGGGCTGCGTCGTGTCCGTCCGTCGCCTGGCGCCCGGGGCTGGAGGCGGCCCCACGCGGGGATCACGGGCACCCGCGGGATGCGGGGCGCCCGGCGGCGGACACCAACGCGTCACAACACAGCCACAGACCCCCCAAGCGACCAACACGCAGCGGATGATGCCCGTTCAGCATCCGAACACCCATGGGGGGAACCATGACCGCCCGCGGAGCCGCCTGCGCCGCCCTGCTCGCCCTCGCAGCCCTCACCACCGGCTGCAGCAGCGGCAGCAGCGACGACAAGCCGCAGCCCACCGTCACCGCCACCAAGACCGTCGACCAGGCCGCCGCACGCAAGGCATGCGTCACCGCCTGGGCAGACCTCATCAAGGACAGCCCCGACGCAGGCATGGACGAGGAGCCGAGCCCCTGCCAAGGCCTGCCCGAGGGCGACCGGATCGACCGCTACATGGAAGGCCTGCAGCAGCTCAACCGGGCCAACCGCGACGAGCTGCAGGACTGCCTCGACGACCCGACGTGCACGGAGGCCCCCGCGCCGTAGATTGGTGGGAGGTGGCGCCCGTGGCCGGCAACCCGCGCAACGGGCGCCCCTACCGCCGCCTCGTCGACTGGCTCCGAGCCCAGCGACTCCCCTGCTGGTGGTGCGGCCACAACATCGGCTACGAGCTGGACGCCCGGCACCCGTTGTCCTTCACCCTCGACCACGAACAGCCGCTCTCGCGAGGCGGCTCGCTCCTCGACAAGGCCAACGCCCGGCCCGCGCACCGTCGCTGCAACAGCAGCCGCGGCAACCGCACAGCGTCACCGAAGCCCAGCCCCCGGCGACCCCAGCTGAGGTGGTGACGGTCCGTGCTGTACATCGTGACCGGACCGCCGGCCGCAGGCAAGACGAGCTGGATCGAGAGCAGGGCCAAGCCCAGCGACATCGTCATCGACCTCGACCGCATCACCCGCGCCCTCGCCGGGCCAGGCGCCCCCAACTGGAACCAGGACCCGCTCCTGCTCCGCGTCGCCCACAAGGCCCGCTACGCCGCGATGTTCGAGGCGTTCGAGCACCGCGACAAGGTCGACGTCTACCTGATCCACACCATGCCCACCTCGAAGTGGCTCGCCCGCTACCGGCGCATGGACGCACAGATCATCGCCGTCGACCCCGGGCGCAGCATCGTGATGGCCCGCATCGAGGCCATGCGAGACCCCGAGATGCGCAGGGTGGCCACCCGCTGGTACCGGTCACGATCGGCGACGAAGACCGAGACGACGGGCGCGACGCTCGAATGGTGATCAAGGCCCCGACTACTTTTTGAGCGCAAGACCGGGCGACCCAAACGCCCTTGTCGCCCGATTTTTTACACGGGGCCTGTACTCGCTAATCCGCCGAGGCGAACGCCAGCGATTTAGCAGGCGGTCACCCTCCGTGACGTGACTCTCAGTGACAGGTCGGGGGTGATCATGGCTACCAACGTCGAAGGGACCGCCGCCGAAATTGCACGGCTCCGGGTCGGCGATATCGCCCCTGGCCTGGCGCAACTCGCCCTCACCCTCGCCCAGGTGATGGACGGGAAGGACGGGGCGACGGCGAAGGCGAACGCCGCTCGCGAACTACGGGCCGCGCTCGAGGCCCTGCACAAGCTCGCGCCGGTCGCCGAAGAGACCGACCGGGTGGACGAGCTGGCCAGGAAGCGGCAGGACGGGAGGCTCCGTGCTCGCCGAGCCTGAACTGCTGCGCGGTGCCCAGCGGCCCCGCCTGTTCACCGCGCCGCCGACGTTCCTGTCCTCGGCTGGCCGGGAGGCGGTCGAGCTGGCCGCGCACGCCGGCCTGGACCTGATGCCGTGGCAGCAGCACGTCCTGGACGTCGGGCTGCGGGAACGGGAGGACGGCCAGTGGGCGGCGTTCGAGTGCGCCGTGAACGTGCCCAGGCAGAACGGGAAGGGCGGGGTGATCGAGGCCAGGGAGCTGGCGGGGCTGTTCCTGCTGGGCGAGCGCCTGATCATTCACAGCGCGCATGAGTTCAAGACGAGCCGAGTCGCGTTCCAGCGGATCCAGTCCCTGATCCTCGGGTGCCCTGACCTGCGGAAACGCGTCAAGCGGATGTTGAACAACACGACGGAGACGTCGATCACGCTGACGACGGGGCAGTCCCTGCAGTTCATCGCCCGCTCCGGCGGCTCCGGCCGTGGCTGGACCGGCGACTGCAACATCCTGGACGAGGCGATGATCCTCGGCGACGACGCGATGGGCGCGCTGATGCCGACGATGTCCGCCGTCGAGAACCCGCAGCTCTGGTACCTGGGCAGCGCCGGAATCGGCGCCCCCTCGGTGCAGCTGGCCCGTCTGCGGCGCCGAGCCCTGGCCGCGCTGGAGGCCGGGAAGCCGGACCCGTCCCTGGCCTACTTCGAGTGGTCGGTGGACCCGCACCTGGACGAATGCCCGCCCGGCTGCACGGAGCACGACAGCTCGGACGATCCGGCGTCGTGGGCGAAGGCGAACCCGTCGCTGGGCCTCCTGATCACCCCGGAGTTCGTCCGGAACGAGCGGGCCTCGCTGGGGTCCAGCGGCATCTTCGAGCGTGAGCGGCTCGGTGTAGGCGACTACCCGTCCGACGAGGCCGACACGTGGCAGGTCATCGCCGAGGAGGCGTGGCGGGCCCTGGCCGTCGGGGACGTCTCGGCGGTCGCTGAGGCGCGGCAGGCCGGGCCGGTGGCGCTGTCCATCGACATGACCCCGGAGCGGTCGCACGCGGCCATCAGCGCAGCGTTCCGGTACCTGGGCGGCGTGCACGTGACGGTCATCGACCACCGGCCCGGTACGGGCTGGATCCTGGAGCGCGCCAAGGAACTGCACGGGAAATGGAACCCGCGGTGCTGGGTGATCGACGGGGCGGGGCCGGCCGGGTCGCTGATCGGCGACCTGGAGGACAAGGAGACCGGGCTCGGAGTGACAGTCGTGCAGCCGAAGGCGCGGGAGATGGCCGCGGCGTGCGCCCAGTTCTACGACGCCGTAACGACGCAGACCCTGACGCACTTCGACGATGCGCCGCTGGCGTCGGCTCTGGCCGGCGCGCAGAAGCGGACGCTGGGCGACGCGTGGGCGTGGGCCCGCCGTATCCCGTCCGTAGACATCAGCCCGCTGGTGGCCGGGACCCTCGCCAAGTGGGGCCTGACCGCCGAGGTAGAAGAACCGCCGGGCGACATCCTGAACAACGTGTGGTGAGGGGGCAGTCGTGAAGTGGTGGCCCTTCCGCCGGACGGCGCTGAAGCGGGCGATCTCGTACCAGGACGTGTGGGGGTCGGGCTCGGACCCGGCCGTGCTGCGCGGCACCAGCCAGGAACGGGCACTGCGGCTGGGGCCCGTCTACGCGGCCACACGGCTGCTCGCGGACTCCGTGGCCTCCCTGCCTCTGAAGTTTTACCGGGCGGACGGAGAGGACCGGCAGCGGCTGCCATTGCCCCCGCTGTTCCGGCGCCCGGCCGCGGCTGGCTTCCGGTATGACTGGCTGCACCGGTGCATGACGTCGCTGACGCTGCGCGGCAACGCCTACGGGCTGATCGTCGCCTGGGGCCCGGACGGCTGGCCCAGCCAGATCGAGTGGCTGCACCCGGACGACGTGAGCATCCAGGACAACCTCGCCGCCGTCCCGGTCTGGTGCTACAAGGGCCGGCGCCTCGAGGACGGGCAGATGTTCCACATCCCCGCCTACACGGTGCCCGGGCAGATCCTGGGGCTGTCGCCGATCGCGTACTTCGCGACGACGACGGAGGCCGGGCTGCTGGCCAACCAGTTCGGCCGGGACTGGTTCGCCAACGGGTCCACGCCAAGCGCAGTCCTGGAGACGGACATGGCCGTGGACCAGGGCGCCGCGACCGTGCTGAAGGCACGGTTCAAGGAGGCCGCCCAAGGCCGGGACGTGGTCGCGCTGGGCAACGGCGTGAAGTACCGGGCGATCTCGGTGCCGGCGAACGAGTCGCAGTTCCTGGAGACCATCAAGGCGACGGCGAACCAGGTCGCCGCGATCTACGGGGTGCCGCCGGAGAAGGTCGGTGGTGAGACGGGTGGCAGCCTCACCTACGCCACGGTCGAGCAGAACAGTATCGACCTGCTGACGTGGACGCTGCGCCCGTGGCTGGCCCGCCTGGAGGAAGCGTTCTCCTGGCTGCGGCCACCCACCGAGGAGGCCCGATTCAACGCGAGCGCGATGCTGCGCACCGACACGCTGACCCGCTATCAGGCGCACCGTATCGCTCGCTCGATCGGGCTGAACAACATCGACGAGCTGCGGCGTCACGAGGATGAGCCGCCGCTGCCCGGCGGGCTCGGGCAGGACTACACGCCACTGGGCAATGTGGCCCCGGACGGAAGCGAGAAGAAGTGAACGGCGACAGTGAGCGTCGGTTCACGCGCGGCCTCGTCGAGGTCCGGGCGGCCGGCGACAGCAGGACGATCGGCGGGTACGCCGCGAAGTTCAACACCCTGTCACGCAACCTGGGCGGGTTCGTCGAGCGGATCGACCCGGGGTTCTTCGCGAAGTCCGAGGGTGACGGCTGGCCGCGCGTGATGGCCCGCTACAACCACGACAACAACATGCTGCTCGGCACGACGCGGGCGAGCACGCTGCGGCTGCAGACGGACGGCACGGGCCTGGACTACAGCGTCGACGTGCCGGCCGCCCGGGCGGACGTGTTCGAGCTGGTGCAGCGCGGCGACGTCACCGAATCCAGCTTCGCGTTCTACACGTTCGAGGACGACTGGGCGATGACGGACGACGGGTTCCCGGTGCGGACGCTGCTGTCCGGGCAGCTGGTCGACGTGGCCCCGGTCAACGATCCGGCGTACCTGGACACGTCCACAGGCCTGCGGTCCCTCGCTGAGAAGGCTGGCGCGGAGCTGGCCGAGGTGCGGGCGGCGGCCGAGGCCGGTGAGCTGAAGCGGTTCCTCGGGGCCCCGGCCCCCACGATCATCCCGCCGGGCGGGCAGGGCGACACCCACCCGCTCGTGGCGGTACGGCAGCGGCGCGCCGAGCTGGTGAAGCGCCGCACCTTCTGAGGCAGGGCGACACCCACCTCACCCACCCATCCACTGGCACCCCGGCGCACGGTCGCGGGTGTCGTCGTCATGCCCAGGAGGGCACATGTCCAGCCACATCAAGGCGCTGCAGGAGCGCCGGGCGAACATCTGGGAGCAGGCCAAGGCGCTGCTCGACACCGCCGAGAAGGAAAAGCGGGACCTGTCGGCGGAGGAAGAGGCGCAGTACCAGGCGCTGAACACCGACCTCGACAAGATCGACGCCCGGGCGAAGGACCTCCTCGAGGCGGAGCAGCGCACCAAGGACGCCGAGGACGCGTTCGCCAAGCTCCTCGCCAAGCCGGCCGACCAGCGGCAGCAGCCGCAGGAGCAGGACTCGGAGCTGCGCCGGTGGGCGCGCGGCGAGATGCGCGGCATCGACATCGCCAAGCCCGACGGGGTCAGCTTCCGTGACCTGACCAAGGGCACCGCGACCGCGGGCGGCAACACCGTGCCCACCACGTTCTACGGCCGCCTGATGGCCCACCTCATCGAGGTGTCCGGTCTGATGATGGCCGGGCCCACGGTCCTGAACACCGCCTCCGGCGAGACCATCGAGATCCCGGTGACCACGGCCCACTCGACTGCCGCGCTCACCGCCGAGGCCGCCAACCTGCCCAAGTCCGACCCGGCGTTCGCCAAGCGCACCCTGGGCGCCTACAAGTACGGCGTCCTGCTCCAGGCGTCCACCGAGCTGCTCACCGACACCGGTGTCGACCTGGAGAGCTACCTCGCCATGCAGGCCGGCCGCGCGCTGGGCAACGCGTTCGGCACCCACGCCATCACCGGCGACGGCTCCTCCAAGCCGACCGGCATCATCACCTCCGCGTCGACCGGCAAGACCGGCGGCACCGGCGCTGGCGGCGCGTTCACCGCGGACGACCTGATCGACCTGTACTACAGCGTCATCGCCCCGTACCGGAACAGCGCCTCGTGCGGCTGGCTGATGCGGGACGCCACCCTCGGCACCGCCCGGAAGCTGAAGGACAAGCAGGACCAGTACCTGTGGCAGCCGTCCATCCAGGTCGGCGTCCCGGACACGCTGCTGGGCAAGCCGGTCCACACCGACCCGAACGTGGCCGCTGTCGGCACGACCGCGAAGTCCGTCGCGTTCGGTGACTTCTCCCAGTACTTCGTGCGCATGGCGGGCGGGGTGCGGTTCGAGCGGTCCGACGACTACGCGTTCAACTCCGACCTGGTGACCTTCCGGGCGATCATCCGCTCGGACGGCCTGCTGGTCGACCAGACCGGAGCCGTGAAGGTGTTCGCCGGCGCCGCGACCTGATCCATACCTGCAGCGGGCGGCCACGACCCTGGTGCTGGGCTGGGGTTCGACGTACGGACCGATCACCGCCGCCGTACGCCGGCTGCGGGCCGCCGGAGCGCCCATCGCCCAGGC
>NZ_JBSHFH010000112.1:0-5341 GCF_053617235.1 Streptomyces sp. NPDC055749
CGCATAGCTCCGCTATGAGGACGCTCCGGCGCCTTGCGATGCACCGCACCAGACGCCGCGCCCTATCCGACCCTGATCCGCCGGACAGGCCCTAGACCATGTTCACGCGTTCCTGCGTCACGGGATGGCCGGCCCGCGCGAACGCGGCGGCCATCGGCGCGTTCCCCCGGTCGGTCGAGCCCGCGATGAACTCGGCGCCCTCCGCGGCCAGGAATTGCGTGGACTCCACGAGCAGGTCGTAGCCGTAGCCGTGCCCGCGTGCTTCCGGTACGACTCCGATGAAGCCGATGCACGGACCCGAGGGGTTGCGGGCGGGCACGTGGATCCCGGCCAGCTCACCGTCCGCCGTGTACGCCAGCTGCCACCAGGAACGCGGCGAGGGGCACCAGTTGAAGAAGTCCAGCTCCTCCTGCGCCGCCGCATCGAGGCCACCGGGGCCCTCGATGGCCAGCCGGGCATGCGCGTCCAGCGTGACGGAGTGGACGCGGCGCAGTACGTCGAGGATCACCGCGTCGTCGGGTTCCGGGCGGAAGGTCAGCCGGCCGGGACGCTCGGGAAGCCCGCACTCCGGCGTCCACAGGTAGCGGAACCGCTCGACGAGCGGCTTCATGCCGGCCGCGGTGGCGGCTGCGATCCGGGCCTCGGCCGCCGCACGGACCTCGGGAACCTCCCGCCAGTTCGCGGGCAGGATCAGCTCGTACTCGGCGTGCAGCGTGGAGCGGCGCAGCAGTTCGGCGCCCGCCTCGTCCTCGCCGTCGGCGAAGTCGAACCAGTTGAGCAGGACGGGCTCGGTGTCGTCGGGCCCCGCCCACCAGGCGGCGCGGGCGACGACGGTGTCCTCGCGCAGGGCGATCCAGGTCCACTCGGGGCGGTAGTCCCCACCGTCGGCGACCGTGGCGTAGCGGTGTCCGAAAGCGGCGCGGCCGACGAGGTCGGCGTCGTGCAGGGAATCGAAGAGATGGGCGTCGCTCTGGGTGAGCGCGCGAATGACCAGATCGGTCATGGAAATGTCCTCCGGGACGAAGCGCGCTCCCGGTCAGACGGAGTCCGACACCGCCCTGCGGACGGGACGGGAGCGCGGGAATGAAGTGCAATGTGAGGTGTTACCGGTGGTGGTACGCACTCTTCTCGCCTCCTTCCTCGACCTGGGCCGTTGACTTCGCGGCTTACGGTAACGCGACCCCGGCGGGCCGTCCACGGGTTATTGCAATGTCACCTGTGAACGGCCCGTCAGCCGAAGGGCCGGTCAGTCCCAGACCGGTCAGTCCCAGACCATGTTGAACGCGCGCTCGAAGTTCACGTACCCCAGGCGCTCGAAGGACTTCGCCATCGGTACGTTGCCGAGGTCGGTCGCCGCCCTGATCCGGTCCACGCCCGTCGCCGCAAGCACCCGGGTGCCCTCGGCGAGGATGTCGTCGATGTAGCCGTTGCCGCGATGCGCGGGCAGCACGCCGATGTACGCGATGATCGGGTGGTAGTTGTTGCGCGCGGGAATGACGAACCCGACGGGCTCACCGCTGGGCAGCTCCGCGATCCGCCACCACTCCTGCGGCGTCCTGAAGCCCGCGAACTCCTCCTCGTAGTGCTTCTCGGCCGCCTTGCGGGCACCGATCCCCGTCGCCATGTCCGCCTGGCCGTGGGCGTCGAGCGTGCCCTCCATGACCGGGGTCATCAGCGCGATCAGGTCCTCGCGCCCGGTGACCGGACGGAACACCAGCCGGCCCGAGTCCTCGGGAACCGGCGTGCCCTCGCGCCATTCCAGGCGCAGCCGCTCGACCAGCATCCGGGCGCCGGTCTGTTCCATGACACGTACCCGGGCCTCGACGACTTCGCGCGCCGCCGGGTCCTCGCGCCAGTCCGGCGGAATGAACCGGCCGTACTCGGGGCGCTCCGCACCGTCGGGTACGACAGCGGCCGTGGCCGTCTCCAGCAGCCGTACGCCGATCTCGTGGCGTTCCTGCGCGGGCAGGGTGTCGTCCAGGTCGAAGAAGTCCAGCGCGAGTGGGGCGCCGCCGTCCGTCGAGGTCCACCAGGAGATCCGGCCCACGACGCGTTCGCCGTGCAGGGCCACCCACATCCAGTCGGGGCGGCGGAGGCCGTTGGCGAGGTCGTCCGCCAGCTCGTGGTCGAGAACGTACGAAAGGCGGCAGAAGAGATCGAGCTCGTCCGGTCCGGTGAGCGGACGGACGGTCAGTTCCTGTGGTGCTACGGGCACAAAGTCTCCTTCGAGGCGGAAGGCCGCCGGCTTCCCGCCGGCGGCCCAAGGGCGCTGACGTTAGCAAGAGCGGAGCCGTGCAGGTCAGCAGGGGGGAATGAGGAGTTCTTCTGGACACTACGGCCCGGTCGGACCGACAATCAGGACTGTGACGTCCTCCTTCGAGTTCCACACGTATCCCGCGCGGCTCTCCGACGCCCAGCGCGACCGTGTTCTCGGTGTGCTCAGAGACGGTGCGGCGCAGGGCAAGCTCTCGCACGACACGTTCATGCGACGCATGGAGCTGGCCCTCACCGCCCGGCGCGCCGAGGAACTGGACGCACTCACCTGCGACCTGGAATCCGGCGCGCGCTGGTCGCGCGGGCTGTTCCGCGCGGTCGGCGGCGTGTCGGCCTTCTCCGTACGGCTGCGCAGGGCCTGGCAGTCCGAGCGGCTGCCGAAGCTCCTGCTGCCCGTGCCCGGCCCGCACCCCCTGCTCATCGGCCGCGACCCGGGCAACGGACTGCGGCTCAGCCACGAGACCGTCTCCCGGATGCACGCCGAACTGACCGTGCACGGAAGCCGGTGGATTCTGCGCGACCTCGGCTCCACGAACGGCACCTGTGTCAACGGCCAGCGGGTCACCGGGTCCGTACCGGTGCGCGACGGGGACCAGGTGAGCTTCGGCCGGATGAGCTTCCGCCTCACCGCACCCGTACTCAAGCCGCCGGCCTGACACGGCCGGCCTGCCCGGCCCGCCCCCTAGGGGTGGCACCAGGGTGGGGACAGCCATAGAGGCACTGGGCGGTAGGCACCAATGACCTCCGCCTTCCCCGGCGGGACGCTGATCAACGACAGCAAACAGCGTCCAAGCAGGGGGAGGTGCCCGCATGACGGGCAGAAAACCGGTCACGGTTCGCATCGCACGCTGGTGTGCGATTCATCCATGGCGAGCCGTCGTCGGGTGGCTCGTCTTCGTCACCCTCTGCGTCGGCGCGGGTGCGGCTGTGGGCACCAACAAGGGGACGTTCGAGGACTTCTGGGTCGGCGAGGCGGGACGCGCGGAGCAGCTCGCCTCAGAGAGCGGGCTCACCCCCGCACCCTTCGAGCAGATCCTCATCACCGGTAGGGGCACGGCCCCGGCCACCGGCACGGCCGCTTCGGCCGACGCCCGTTCCGCCGCGCGGGACATCGCGGTGCGGATGCGGAAGCTGCCCGCCGTTGTCTCGGTCGCCGCTCCCCTTCCCGCCAGGGACGGTTCGGCCCTCATGGTCGAAGTCACCCTGCGCGGCGACAGGGAGACCGCCAAGGAGGACGTCGACGCCCTGCTCGTGGAGACGGCCGAGGTCCAGCGTGCCCACGACGGGCTGCGGATCGAGGAGACCGGCAGCGCGTCCATCTCCGTCGGGGTCAACGACAAGCAGGGGAAGGACCTTCAGCGGACCGAGGCCATCAGCCTCCCGGTGACGTTCGTGATCCTCTTCGTGGTCTTCGGCGCCGTGCTCGCCGCCGGAATCCCGGTGCTGCTCGCGCTCTCCGCGTTCGCCGGAGCGGTCGGCCTGTACGGACTGGCGTCCTGGGTCACTCCCGACGCGGGCGGTGCGGCCCTCAGCGTGATCTTCATGATCGGCATGGCCGTCGGGGTCGACTACTCCCTCTTCTATCTGAAGCGGGCCCGCGAGGAGAGGGAACGGTCCGGCGGCACCATGAGCCACGCCGCAGCGGTCGAAGTGGCCGCAGCGACCTCGGGCCGTGCGGTCGTCGACTCCGGCATCGCGGTCGTGCTGGCGCTTGGTGGCCTCTACCTGATGGACGACGTGATCTTCGCGTCCATCGCGTCCGGCGCGATCCTCGTGACACTGGTCGCGGTGGCCGGTTCGCTGACCGTGTTGCCCGCACTGCTCACCAAGCTCGGGCGCCGCCTCGACAGCCGGGCGACCCGTCGCGGCAAGGCCACGAACCGGCGGGGACGCCCTGACGGCGGCAGCCGGATGTGGACGGCGATGCTGCGCCCCGTGATGCGGCGGCCCCTGGCCACCCTGCTGATCGGTACGGCGCTGACGGCCGCGCTCGCCCTGCCCGTAATGAGCATGAAGATGGGCACCGAGGGCAAGGAGACCTTCCCCGACAGCGTCCCCGCGGTCGCCGCCTACGACAGGCTCGTCGAGGCGTACCCGGCCCAGGGGGCTGCTCACCTCGTCGTCGTACGAGGCAAGGAACCCGCCGCCGCGCTGCGGCAGTTGGCCGAACAGGTCGAGGGCGAGCCGCTCTTCGCCCACGACGGCGAGCCGCGCCTGACCACCTCGGACGACGGACGCACCGCCCTGCTGAAACTGCCCGTCCCGTACGCCCAGAACTCCGACGAGGCCACCCGCTCCCTGGAGGTGCTGCGCACCGAGCTGATTCCCGCGACGGTCGGGAAGACGGCCGGTCCGGGCGCCGAGACCGCGGTCAGCGGTGAGATCGCGGGCGGTGTGGACTACGCCGAGCATCAGAGCGCCCGGCTGCCGTGGGTGATCCTCTTCGTCTCGCTGACGACGCTGGGCATCATGTTCGCCGCGTTCCGGTCCGTCGCCCTCGCGGTGCTCGGTGTGCTGCTCAACCTCGCGGCGGTGATGGTGTCCTGGGGTGTGCTGACCCTGGTCTTCCAGGGGACCTGGGCGGACGGGCCGCTCGGCTTCGAGTCGCTGGGCTTCGTCGGATCACGTACTCCACTGCTGGTGTTCGCGATCCTGGTCGGCCTCTCCACCGACTACCAGATCTTCGTGGTGAGCCGCATCAGGGAAGCGGTACGGCGCGGTGTGTCGACCCGGCAGGCCGTCGTCGAGGGGATCGCGGGTTCGGCCGGTGTCGTCACCAGCGCCGCAGTGATCATGGTGTCGGTCTTCGCCAGCTTCCTCTTCATCGACCGGGTGGAGATGAAGCAGATCGCGGTGGGCCTGACCGTGGCGGTGCTCTTCGACGCGGTGGTGCTGCGGGCACTGATCCTGCCGTCCGCGCTGGCCCTGCTGGGTGACCGCTGCTGGTGGCCCGACCGGCCGGCGCCGAGGGACGTGACCGACGGCCCGGTGCCCGAGGTGGGTGCCGCGGACCGGGAGGCGGTAAAGGGGTGAAGGAGTGACGGGGGAAGCGGCTGCCCGCCCGGGC
>NZ_JBSHFH010000113.1:0-2504 GCF_053617235.1 Streptomyces sp. NPDC055749
AACACAGTGGACGCGAGCAACTGAGGACAAGCCCTCGGCCTATTAGTACCAGTCAGCTCCACCCGTTACCGGGCTTCCACATCTGGCCTATCAACCCAGTCGTCTACTGGGAGCCTTAACCCCTCAAAGGGGGTGGGAATACTCATCTCGAAGCAGGCTTCCCGCTTAGATGCTTTCAGCGGTTATCCTTTCCGAACGTAGCCAACCAGCCATGCCCTTGGCAGGACAACTGGCACACCAGAGGTTCGTCCGTCCCGGTCCTCTCGTACTAGGGACAGCCCTTCTCAATATTCCTACGCGCACAGCGGATAGGGACCGAACTGTCTCACGACGTTCTAAACCCAGCTCGCGTACCGCTTTAATGGGCGAACAGCCCAACCCTTGGGACCGACTCCAGCCCCAGGATGCGACGAGCCGACATCGAGGTGCCAAACCATCCCGTCGATATGGACTCTTGGGGAAGATCAGCCTGTTATCCCCGGGGTACCTTTTATCCGTTGAGCGACAGCGCTTCCACAAGCCACTGCCGGATCACTAGTCCCGACTTTCGTCCCTGCTCGACCCGTCGGTCTCACAGTCAAGCTCCCTTGTGCACTTACACTCAACACCTGATTGCCAACCAGGCTGAGGGAACCTTTGGGCGCCTCCGTTACTCTTTAGGAGGCAACCGCCCCAGTTAAACTACCCATCAGACACTGTCCCTGATCCGGATCACGGACCCAGGTTAGACATCCAGCACGACCAGAGTGGTATTTCAACGGCGACTCCACAACCACTGGCGTGGCTGCTTCAAAGTCTCCCACCTATCCTACACAAGCCGAACCGAACACCAATATCAAACTATAGTAAAGGTCCCGGGGTCTTTCCGTCCTGCTGCGCGAAACGAGCATCTTTACTCGTAGTGCAATTTCACCGGGCCTATGGTTGAGACAGTCGAGAAGTCGTTACGCCATTCGTGCAGGTCGGAACTTACCCGACAAGGAATTTCGCTACCTTAGGATGGTTATAGTTACCACCGCCGTTTACTGGCGCTTAAGTTCTCAGCTTCGCACACCCGAAAGTGCACTAACCGGTCCCCTTAACGTTCCAGCACCGGGCAGGCGTCAGTCCGTATACATCGCCTTACGGCTTCGCACGGACCTGTGTTTTTAGTAAACAGTCGCTTCTCGCTGGTCTCTGCGGCCACCCCCAGCTCACCGAGTAAATCGGATCACCAGTGATGGCCCCCCTTCTCCCGAAGTTACGGGGGCATTTTGCCGAGTTCCTTAACCATAGTTCACCCGAACGCCTCGGTATTCTCTACCTGACCACCTGAGTCGGTTTAGGGTACGGGCCGCCATGAAACTCGCTAGAGGCTTTTCTCGACAGCATAGGATCATCCACTTCACCACAATCGGCTCGGCATCAGGTCTCAGCCTTAATGTGTGACGGATTTGCCTATCACACGGCCTACACCCTTACCCCGGGAACTACCACCGCCCGGGTTGGACTACCTTCCTGCGTCACCCCATCGCTTACCTACTACAAGTCTGGTTCATCGGCTCCACCACTTCCCTCAACTCCGAAGAGATCGGGCCGGCTTCACGGACTTAGCATCGCCTGATTCAGTACTGGGCGTTTCAAAGCGGGTACCGGAATATCAACCGGTTGTCCATCGACTACGCCTGTCGGCCTCGCCTTAGGTCCCGACTTACCCTGGGCAGATCAGCTTGACCCAGGAACCCTTAGTCAATCGGCGCACACGTTTCTCACGTGTGTATCGCTACTCATGCCTGCATTCTCACTCGTGAACCGTCCACAACTAGCTTCCGCTGCTGCTTCACCCGGCACACGACGCTCCCCTACCCATCCCAGCCCCCGTTGGGGGTATGTGCTGGAATGACACGACTTCGGCGGTACGCTTGAGCCCCGCTACATTGTCGGCGCGGAATCACTTGACCAGTGAGCTATTACGCACTCTTTCAAGGGTGGCTGCTTCTAAGCCAACCTCCTGGTTGTCTCTGCGACTCCACATCCTTTCCCACTTAGCGTACGCTTAGGGGCCTTAGTCGATGCTCTGGGCTGTTTCCCTCTCGACCATGGAGCTTATCCCCCACAGTCTCACTGCCGTGCTCTCACTTACCGGCATTCGGAGTTTGGCTAAGGTCAGTAACCCGGTAGGGCCCATCGCCTATCCAGTGCTCTACCTCCGGCAAGAAACACACGACGCTGCACCTAAATGCATTTCGGGGAGAACCAGCTATCACGGAGTTTGATTGGCCTTTCACCCCTAACCACAGGTCATCCCCCAGGTTTTCAACCCTGGTGGGTTCGGTCCTCCACGAAGTCTTACCTCCGCTTCAACCTGCCCATGGCTAGATCACTCCGCTTCGGGTCTAGAGCGTGCAACTCAATCGCCCTATTCGGACTCGCTTTCGCTACGGCTTCCCCACACGGGTTAACCTCGCTACACACCGCTAACTCGCAGGCTCATTCTTCAAAAGGCACGCAGTCACGACTGTAGT
>NZ_JBSHFH010000114.1:0-4352 GCF_053617235.1 Streptomyces sp. NPDC055749
CAGGTGATCTCACCGCGCGGCCCCGGCCGCTTTCGGGCAACCATTGACGCAGGTCGCAGCCGCCTACTAACTTCGCTATGTGGATTACTGATTCCGGGAAGCGGAAACAGTGAGCGTTTGGAGGGTGTGGGAATGGGTCAGCAGGAGAAGGTGGCGACGAGCCTCGCCGGTGCGGTCAGCGAGAGCATCAGTGCCTCTCTGACGTCGGTGGACGCGGAACTCGCCCGCCGTTACCCGGGAGACCCCGGCACCCGCCAGCCCGTCCACACCGTCTACGTCCCCGGGGACACCTTCACCTCGGGCACCATCCGGTCCTGGGGCGACCAGGCGCTGAAGGCCCTCGACGAGCACGCCCCCGACGCGGCGGCGCTGGCCGGGGTGCTCGGCATCCCGGCGGAACTCGCGGGCCCCGTCCACGACCGCGTACGCGCCAAGCTGGAGCGCGAGCCGATCGAGGACCTGCGCATCGACTTCGAGGACGGCTACGGACCCCGCTCCGACGCCGAGGAGGACGAGGCCGCGGCCCGCGCCGCACGGCTGATCTCCGAGGCGTACGGGAACGGGACGGCCGCCCCGTACATGGGCATCCGGATGAAGTGCATGGAAGCCGCCGTACGCGACCGGGGCATCCGTACGACCGATGTCTTCCTCACCGGTCTGATGGAGGCTGGCGGCCTGCCCGACGGACTCGTCCTGACGCTGCCGAAGGTGACGTACCCCGAGCAGGTCACCGCCTTCGTCCAGCTGCTCGAAGCCTTCGAGACCGCACACGGACTGCCGTCGGGGCGGCTCGGCTTCGAGATCCAGATCGAGACCAGCCAGTCCATCCTCGCCGCCGACGGAACCGCGGCGGTCGCCCGCATGATCGACGCCGCGCGGGGCCGCGCCACGGGCCTTCACTACGGCACGTTCGACTACAGCGCCTGTGTCGGCGTCAGCGCGGCCTACCAGGCCAGCGACCACCCGGCCGCCGACCACGCCAAGGCCGTCATGCAGGTCGCCGCCGCGGGAACCGGCGTACGCGTCTCCGACGGCTCCACCAACGTGCTGCCCGTCGGTCCCACCGCCCAGGTCCACGAGGCATGGCGCCTCCACTACGGCCTCACCCGCCGCGCCCTGGCCCGCGCCTACTACCAGGGCTGGGACATGCACCCCGGCCACCTGCCGACCCGTTACGCGGCCGTCTACGCCTTCTACCGCGAGGGCCTGGAGCCGGCGGCGGCCCGCCTCGCCGCCTACGTGGCCAAGGCCGGCGGCGACGTGATGGACGAACCCGCCACCGCCAAGGCGCTCAGCGGCTACCTGCTGCGTGGCATCGACTGCGGAGCACTCGACACCGCGGAGGTCGCCCGCCTCACCGGCCTCACCCGCGCCGACCTCGACGCCTTCGCCTCACCCCGCCGCGGCGGACTGACGGTCACGGCGCCGTAGTACGGAGCTCCGGTTCGCGTCCGCGGCCCCGCGCGAACGGCCTTCAGGCCGGAGGGAGTTCGCCGGAGCCGCGGGGGACCAGTGTCGTCGGGAGCTCGACGCGGGCCGGGGGGTGGTCGGCGCCGTCGAGGCGGCGGAAGAGGTGTTCGGCGGCCGTGCGGCCGACCGCGGCGGCGTCCTGGGAGATGACCGTGATGCCGAGCAGGTCGGCCAGTTCGATGTCGTCGAAGCCGACCAGGGCCACGGGGCGCTTCCGGTCCGCCAGGACGCGTACCGCCGTCACCGTCACACGGTTGTTGCCCGCGAAGAGCGCGGTGACCGGTTCGGGGCCTGCGAGCATCGTCTCGGCCGCCGCGCGGACCCGGGCCGGGTCGGTCGAACCGAGGGAGACCCAGGCGTCGTCGACGTCGATTCCGGCGTCGGTCATGGCCGCGTGGTAGCCGCGCAGTCGCTCGGTCGCCGTGTGGATGCGGGGCTGGTCACCGATGAAGCCGATCCTGCGGTGGCCGTGCGCGATGAGATGGGCGACGCCTTCGCGGGCGCCGCCGAAGCTGTCGGAGAGGACGATGTCGGCGTCTATCCTGCCCGCCGGGCGGTCCACGAAGACGGTGGCGATGCCCGCCTTTATCTCGGGCTCCAGATAGCGGTGGTCGTCACCCGCCGGGATCACGATCAGGCCGTCGACCCGGCGGGCGCACAGCGCGAGGACCAGCTCCTGCTCGCGGTCGGGGTCCTCGGCGCTCGAACCGTTGATCAGGAGCGCGCCATGGGCGCGGGCGACCTCTTCGACGGCGCGGCTCAGCGGTCCGTAGAAGGGGTCGGCCAGGTCTTCCAGGACGAGTCCGATGGAGGCGGTGCGGCCCTTGCGCAGGACGCGCGCGCTGTCGTTGCGGCGAAATCCCAGGGCATCGATCGCCTCCTGGACGCGTCGCTCGGTGTCGGGCGTGACGCCTGCTTCGCTGTTCACCACCCGGGAGACCGTCTTGAGGCCCACTCCGGCGCGGGCCGCCACATCCTTCATGGTCGGCCGGTTGCCGTAACGGCTCTCGGAATGACGGGCGGTCTCGGCCACGGTGCGCTGTCCTGTCGTCGGGTGCGGGTGGTCCGGCGGCCCGCGCGGGCGGTGCCGTGGAGGGGCCGGAGGCTGTGGCGTCGAGCATAGGCCCTGGACAACGTTGTCAGCTGAATAGAGACTGTGCAGACTATTGGCCGAACCCGCAGGTCCCACCCCCCCTCACCATCCGGAGATCCCACACCGATGCATACCGACCTCGTCGCCGCGCTCGACATCGGCGGCACCAAGATCGCCGGCGGGTTGGTGGACGGCGACGGCGCCCTCCTCGTACGGGCGCAGCGTCCCACGCCCGCCCGCGAGGGCGCCGAGACGGTGATGGGAGCGGTCGACGACGTCCTGTCCGAGCTGAGGGCGTCCCCGCTGTGGGAGCGGGCCGTGGCCGTCGGGATCGGCAGCGCGGGCCCGGTGGACGCGTCTGCCGGCACGGTCAGCCCGGTCAATGTCCCGGGCTGGCGGGGCTTCCCGCTGGTGGAGCGGGTGGCCGCGGCGACCGGCGGGCTGCCCGTCGTGCTGGTCGGCGACGGCGTCGCGATGACGGCGGCCGAGCACTGGCTCGGCGCCGCCCGGGGTTATGACAACGCGCTCTGCCTCGTCGTCTCCACCGGCGTCGGCGGGGGGCTGGTGCTCGGCGGAAAGCTGCACCCGGGTCCCTCCGGCAACGCCGGGCACATCGGGCACATCTGTGTGGACCTCGACGGCGACACCTGCCCGTGCGGCGCGCGCGGCTGCGTCGAGCGCATCGCCAGCGGGCCGAACATCGCGCGCCGCGCCCTCGATGGCGGCTGGCTCCCCGGCCCGGACGGCGACTCCACCGCCGCGGCCGTCGCCGCTTCCGCCCGCGCCGGGGACCCGGTGGCCATCGCCTCGTACGAGCGGGCCGCCCAGGCACTGGCCGCCGGAATCGCCGCCACCGCGACGCTGGCCGAGATCGACATCGCGGTGATCGGCGGGGGAGTGGCCGGAGCCGGTGAGATCCTCTTCGCGCCGCTGCGGCGGTCCCTGCGCGACTACGCCACGCTCTCCTTCGTCCGCAACCTCGAGGTGGCGCCCGCGGTGATGGGCACCGACGCGGGCCTGGTGGGCGCCGCAGCCGCCGCTTGGGCCTCGGGGGCGAAGAGGGCGGGAGCGAAGGGATCTCCGGCCGGGGCCGTCAGGTAGAGGCCGCGCGCGGGACTTCCAGGGGGTGCCCGGTTCGTCAGGCCGGACACCCCCTGGGCCGCTTCCCGCGTCCGATGGCTACGGGCTTCAGGTGACCGGCTTCAGCGGCCCCGGTCCTTCGCCTGCTGCGGCACGATCACCAGGAAGGCGTCCTGCTCCAGGTCCATCACCACTTCGGCCGCCATGCCTTCCCCGCGGCGGGCCGCGGCGAACTCTTCCGCGGGCCAGCTGCCCCGCGGCCCGCCTGCGGGAAACTGCTCAAGCACTGTCCGGCGCATGGCGCGCCCCCCTCGTCGTACCGGCCGATGAAGGCTCCAACGACCTCCTGCTCCTCCCGTTACGGCCGTTCGCACCCTGGACCGGGGCGCGCGGACTCGTACAGTGGGACGCCCTCCGGCGGGCCCGGCCGGTCATGCCGCCACAACGGTGTCGCCACAGCGGGTTTCCGCGGCAGGGTGTTGCGGGCAAGCCACAGGGGGCTACGGAAGAGGGGGAACCGTGATCGTCTGGATCAACGGTTGCGTCGACATAAGGCTAGGTCGGCGTCCTTCCTGCTTCTATTCGCTCCGAAACCTAGCCGTAATTAGCTTTAGCTAGTGCTGTGACCGCAAAGGTTCACCGGCCTGGGGCGTATCTCTTCCTTTGGCTGAGTAGACGTTCAGGAGCACTCGCGCAAGGGAACCGTCGC
>NZ_JBSHFH010000115.1:0-4054 GCF_053617235.1 Streptomyces sp. NPDC055749
AGTCGTCACTGAAAAGGCCGGTCCCCCGGAGCGAGGCTCCGGGGGACCGGCCTTTTCAGGCGTCAGGCCGGGCCCTAGGCCCTCTGTGTGAGCAGCAGTTGGCGTACGTCCAGGTACTGGGCGCGGAAGCCGGCCTCGGAGTAGGCCAGATACAGGTCCCACATACGACGGAAGACCGCGTCGAAGCCGAGGGCGTCCACGCGGTCCGTTTCCTGCCAGAAGCGCTCGCGCCACAACCGCAGCGTTTCCGCGTAGTGCTCGCCGTAGCCCTGGTCGTCCGCGATGCGCAGGCCGGCCCGCGCCGACTCCTGCTCGATGGCGGTCATCGAGGGGATGAGCCCGCCGGGGAAGATGTACTTGCTGATCCAGGTGTGCGTCCGGCCGGTGGCCAGCATCCGTTGGTGCGGCATCGTGATCGCCTGCAGTGCTATGCGTCCGCCGGGGGCCAGGCGCTCCCGCAAGGTCGCGAAGTAGACGGGCCAGTAGTCAGCGCCCACCGCTTCGATCATCTCCACGCTCACCACCGCGTCGTACGTACCCCGCACCTGGCGGTAGTCGCAGAGGTCCACGGTCACGCGGTCGGCCACCCCGGCCTCCCGCAGCCGGCTCAGAGCCAGTTGGCGCTGCTCGGACGAGAGGGTCACCGTCGTCACCACCGCGCCGCGCGAGGCGGCCCGCAGCGCCAGTTCGCCCCACCCCGTGCCGATCTCGAGCAGCCGGGTGCCCGGCCCCACGCCCGCCAGGTCGAGCAGGCGGTCGATCTTCTGGTGCTGGGCCGGCGGGAAGGACTCCCAGGTCGCGGGAAGCGTGGGGAAGACGGCGGAGGAGTAGCTCATGGTCGGATCGAGGAAGAGGGCGAACAGTTCGTTCGACAGGTCGTAGTGGCGGCGGATGTTGTCCCGCGCACCGGTGACCGTGTTGCGGTGCGCCGCAGGCCGGCGGCGGACCCAGACTCCCCGCAGACGTCGCAGCGGCGCGGGCACCAGGTCGTCCACGTGTGCCGCCAGGACGGTCAGGACGCCGACCAGGTCCTCCGCTTCCCACTCCCCGGCCATGTACGACTCACCGAAGCCGACCAGCCCGCCCGCGCCGATCCGCCGGAAGAAGGCATCGGGGTCCTTGACGTGCAGCAGCGGTCCGGTTCCCTCCGGGAGCGACTGGCCCAGCTGTACCCGCAGCGGCAGCCGGGCGAAGGCGCCGCGCAGGATCAGCCGGGTCAGGGCGGTCCGTGCCCGTGAACTGCCGGGCAGCCGGGCCACGTCCGGCCAAGCGCTCTCTTCGGCCTTCGTGTCCTGCCGCGGCACGAGGAGTGCCCGGTCGGTGTCACGCGTTGTCGGAACCGTCACTTCGTGCCTTCTTTCGTGCAATGGGTACGGCGTGTTTCGTGCAAGGGGAAGGGCGTGGATGCACGGGGAGTCCGCGGAGGTACAGACGTATGCCGTGCAGGCGGATACCCGCGGAGACCGCTGCCGTGGACCAGGGGCGTCGCAGCGCGGCGCCGAGCAGATGCCGGGCGGTCGCCGTCCGTCGTATTCCGCGGACGGTGGCGGTGAAGGGGACGGACTCGCCGCGCCGCAACTGGACGGTCAGGTCGAGGCGTTCGTCAGGGGCGGGCAGGCGCATGCGGTAGCTGCCGTCGACAGGGAAGAACGGCGAGACGTAGAAGTCCTTCGGCACCTCGGCCCTGCCGCGGTCATCGGTGCGGAGCACATAAGAGTGCCGCTGCCCGTAGGTGTTGTGGACCTCGGCGACGACACAGACGAGCTGACCGGTGGCGTCGTGGCACCAGTACACGCTGATGGGGTTGAAGACATGGCCGAACACCCGCGCGTGCGCCAGCATCAGTACCCGGCCGCCGTCCAGGCTCACCCCGTTCGAGGCGAGGCAGGCGTCGAGGCCGGCGCGGATGGTCGGCGCCGTACCGTCGAAGTGATCGCGCGGATCGAAGCGCGCCAGCGGGCGGAGCACGGCGGGCAGCACGGGCAGGTCGTCCAGCTCCACCAGCCACATGTACGTACGGTGCCGGAAGCTGTGGCGCAGGGGCGCGGTGCGGGCGTGGGAGATGACGCAGTCGTAGAGCGCCGGGGCCCGCGACCGGACCGATGTACTGGTCACTGGCGTCACCACCGCGCGCCCAGGGCGGCCGCCGCATCGACGCCCGAACGGCAGCCGTCCTCGTGGAAGCCCCACCCGTGGTACGCCCCGGCGAACGCGGTCACGGCCGTGTTCAGTTCCGGCAGTTGCGGCTGGGCGGCCACCGATTCCGGTGTGTACACGGGATGCTCGTACACCATGCGGGCCAGCACCTTGGCCGGGTCGACCTGTCCGTCGGCGTTGAGGGTGACGATGTGGTCGTTCCCGGCCGGCAGCCGTTGAAGGCGGTTCATGTCGTAGCTGACCTGCACGGCGTCGACCGGTGCCGCGCAGGACGGCATGAAGTAGTTCCACGACGCCCGTGCTCGCGGGGAGCTGGGCAGGAGCGTGGTGTCGGTGTGCAGGACCGTGGGGTTACGGGAGTAGCGGAACGCTCCCAGAAGCCGCCGCTCGTCGTCCGTGGGGTCGGCCAGGATGCGCAGGGCCTGATCGGGATGCACCGCCACCACGACCGACGCGTACTCCTGGATGTCGCCGTCGGCGGTCACCACATGGGCGCGGTCGGCGAAGCGCTGCACAGCGCGTACAGGGGTGTCCGTACGGACGGACGCGAGCTGTTTCGCGATGCGGTCGACGTACTCGACGGAGCCGCCCGTCACCGTCTTCCACTGCGGGGAACCCTTGACGGAGAGGAGACCGTGATGCTCCAGGAAGCGGAACAGATACCCGGCGGGATACTCCATGGCGGTCTCCGGCGCGCAGGACCACACGGCCGAGACGAGCGGTGTGACGAAGTGGGCCACGAAGTAGGCGGAGTAGCCGCCGTCGTCCAGGAACTGACGCAGGGTGTACGACGGTTCACTGCCCGAGACCAGGACCCGGCGGGCGGCCCGGTGGAACACGGGCACCTCGGCCAGCATCCGGAGGTAGCCGCTGCCCATCGCCCGGCGCCCGGCGAACAGACCGCCGAGCCCGCGCGCCCCCGCGTACTCCAGTCCGCAGCCCTCGCACCGTACGGACATGCTCATCTCGGAGTCCTGCGTGGCGACGCCGAGCTCCGCGAACAGCCGGAGCAGCGTCGGATAGGTCCGCTCGTTGTGCACGATGAATCCGCTGTCGACACGCAGCGGCCGGCCGTCGGCTCCGGGCAGTTCGTGCGTGTGGGCGTGCCCGCCGAGCCTGGCATCCGCCTCGTACAGGGTGACGTCGCAGGTCTTCTGGAGTACGTACGCGGCGGTCAGTCCCGCCACGCCCGCGCCGACCACCGCTGTCCTTGGCCTTGTCATGTTTCTGCCTCTCGGTTCCGCCGGGCGTCGCGTCCTGGCGGCGGTCCCCGTCAGCACCTATTCGCAGCTCGGAGCCGATCGGATTGGTCCGGATCCCCAGACGGTTGCGACGGGCGGTCACGACGGGCGGGCGCGGTCAGCCGGCTGCGGCGGTGCGGCCGGGGTGACCGGGCTCGACTTCCAGTTCGGCCCAGACCGTGTGCCCGGGGCCGGAACGGTCGTCGCCCCAGCGGGACGCGAGTGTGTCCACGATGAACAGACCGCGCCCGCCGGTCAGCAGTGAGGCGGAGGGATGGCGCCACTGGGCGCGTACCCGGTCGACGTTGATACCGGCGCCCGCGTCGGCGACCTCCAGCCGCACACGCCGCCGTCCGCCGTCCTCGAACACCAGCCACATGCGCACACCCCACGGAGGCCTTCCGTAACGGACCGCGTTGGACAGCAGCTCCGTCACGACCAGCAGTGCGTCGTCGGCGACACTTCGCAAGCCCCATTGCGCCAGATACTGGCTGATCACGGCTCTGGCCTCAGCAGCAGCATCGGTCGGCACCGCGGCCTGACCACGGCCGGGCCGGGAAGGGGTCACAACGGGTACGACGACTCTCATACTCGTAATTCGTCGCCGACGGGCCCCCGGATGGGTCTGCTTCCCGGCTCACGCGCGCTCAGGGATC
>NZ_JBSHFH010000116.1:0-3912 GCF_053617235.1 Streptomyces sp. NPDC055749
CCCCCAGGTTCCGTGGCAGGGTGCGGAGGGCTGTCCGACCGGAGGGACCCCCCCGCGACCCCTGCCGACCCACCCACGGACCCGCAGTGGCGTACGGCGCCCCCTCCCCCTCTGGGAGCGGTGGCCCGGGGGTGCAGGGGGCGGAGCGCCCCTGCGTAGTGACCCGCGCGATCTCTCCGGCCTCCCCCGCACCCCTCCCCGCGTCCCTGTGTGGCCCGCTGACGGCCGATGAGGGGCGCCGTGCCCTCTGGGTCCGGTATCCGGCTGACAGGGCCGCAGAGGGGCGCCTAGGGTCGCCGCGTGATCACCGGGGGGCAATGATGACTCAGACTGAGACGCTTGCAAAAGGCGGATCGATGTGTCAGAGTCAGTCGCATGACGCAGACACCGGCCCAACTGAGGGCCCAAGCCGAAGCAGCACTCAAGCCTTTGGGAGCGAAGAGGATCAGGCTCCTGGCTCAGCTGGAGCAGCTCGACGCGGAGATCCGTCCGGTGATCGTGGAGGCGGTCCGGATGGAGGTCCCCTACCGCAGGATTCGGGACCTGACAGGGGTCTCCCCGAACACCTCGGCCGCGTGGCGGAAGGCGGCCGAGGCGGAGTGATCTGAGGGGCTCCTCGCGCGCGTATATGCGCGCGTGCGTAGGGCCCCCCTCCCCTCCCCCGACCGCAACCCGCAACCTTGCAGGTCAGAGGCGGTTGCACCCCGCAACCCGACCGCAACCTGCAACCAGAGGCGCAACCAGCAAACGAAGACGGGCCGGACCGCCGCAGCGAACGGCGATCCGACCCTCATCCACGCACCTGAAGGAGAACCGTGGACGTGAAGGAAGTTTGGCGGAAGGCGACCGATTCGACCAAGTCCGCCTGGCGGGCATCGGCCACCGAGGTGACCAACGTGGTCGATGCCCTGTCCCCCATGTGCGCCCCTGTGGCGGCTCGGTGGGACGCGGCGGCGGACCGGCGCCAGGCGCTCCGGACGCCGGAAAATCTCAAGAAGCTCATGGCCGCTCAGCGTGAGAACACGTCGGCGAGGGCGACGGCCGCGACCGCGAAGGGGCAGCGGACGGCGGCACGGCAGGCGAGCAAGAACCCGTGGAACGGCGCCCGGCGGGCGGCGAAGACGGCGGACAGGGCGGCGCGGTCGCACCGGATCGCCGCGCGGGCCGCGTTGAAGGAGGCGCGGGCGAACTACCCGGCGACGATGGCGCAGGTAGCCCGGCGGTGGCACGCCGTGCATGTCGTCCCGGCGGCGGTCGGCACGTACGCGTGGTCGACGCCTGCGGACTGGGAGACGTGGCCTTTGGCCACCTCGGTCGCGGTCATCGCGGCCAACGCCTCGGCGCTGTGGCTCGGTCGCCGGTCGGTCTCCGTGCAGGTCGAGGATGGGGTCACGGCGGAGGAACGCCGCTTGCTGGAGCGCCTGGACCCGTCGTACTGGGTGCAGCACGCCGACTCGCGCGGCCTGTCCGGCACGCTGACCGAGCGGCCCGAAGTGACGGCGGCCGGGATCGTGTGCGGCGTCCGGCTGGACGGCAAGGGCTGGTCGGCGAAGAAGCTCGCGGCCGAGTCCGCGGCGGTCCGCGCCCTGCTCGGGATGCGGACCGAGACGCGGATGCAGATCAGCGATGGCAGCCATGGCGACCGCGCGCTGATCGTGATCCGCACCCGGTCCGCGTCGGACGGCATCTCGATGACCTGGACGCCGGAGCACACCGGCATCGGCGTGGACGAGGTGACCGGCGAGATCGTGGACGTGCCGATGGCGGGCACGCACAAGCTGATCGCGGGCGTCACGAACATGGGCAAGAGCGTCTCGTGGCGGCCGTGGATGATGCAGGCCGTGGCCGACCCGCTGTGGGCGGGCATCCTCCTCGACCCGAAGCGGCTGGAAGCCCGGCTGTGGCAGGGGAAGGTCCGGACGGAGGGTCACCAGCGCGGCTCGAACGAGGAGATCCGGCAGGCGATCTACGACGCGATCTGCGAGCTGGTCGCGGAGATGCAGCACCGGCAGGAGATCGCGGACGTCACGCAGTGGGTGCCGACGCCGGAGCACCCGAGCCTCTTGGTCGTCATCGAGGAGGGACGGCAAATCCTCCAGATGGCCAAGGACAACCGGTGGAAGGACGTCCTCGACCTGATCGACGACCTGTACACCCTGGCCCGCGCGACGGGGATCTGGATCATCTGGGCGACCCAGTACCCGTCCCGCACGAACGGCGGCGTCACGGCGATGGTCAGCGAGAACAGCCTCACGGTCATGTCGCTGACGGTGGACTCGCCGGTGTCCGACCGCGTGGTCTACGGCGAGAACGCGGCGACGACGGGCTGGGAGCCGTCGACGCTCGGCGGCATCCCTGGCCGGGCCCTGATCAAGCACAAGGACCGCAAACCCAGCCCGGTGCGGATCTGGCACGTCCTGGATGAGGCGGTGGAGGCGCTCCCGAAGGTGACCCCGTGGCAGCACGTCGCCACCTTGGCGCCGGAGCCCGCCGACCCGGGCGGCGGGCCGCGCCTGACCCTGGTGAAGGAGGCACCCGAAGCGGCGGCCGAGGAAGCGCCGGCGCCCCGCGCTGAGGAATCCGCGGCGACCCCGGCCGGTACCCCGACCAACCGGAATCGGGTCCTGGACACGGTCCGGTCGGCGTCCGGCCCGCTCGCCCAGAAGGACATCGTGGCGGCGACCGGCATCGACAAGGGCGGCGTCTCCCGCGCCGTCGCGGCGCTCGTCAAGTCCGGCGACGTGGCCAAGACCCCGGCAGGGATCGTCATCGCGGGCAAGGAGGTGTCGGCATGAGCAAGCAGACGATGGAGAGGGCCGCGCTGATCGCGGCCGGGCTCGTGATCGTGACCCTGACCGCCCTTGCCTTCTGGCTCAGTTACGCACACCTCGCCGAGGTGGCCGGCCAGCACGGCCTGGCAGGCTCCCCGATCCGCCAGTGGGCATGGCCCGCGACCCTCGACGCCTTCATCGTCGGCGGCGAACTGCTCATGCTGCGGGCCGGTCTCCAGGGCCGCACCGACTGGTGGGCGATCACCGCCACGGCGGCCGGGTCGATCGGCTCGATCGTCCTCAACGTCGCCGGAGTGGCCGGAGCGAGGGACGGTCAGCACGTGCCCTTCCTCGACTACGTGACCGCCGCTGTCCCCCCCACTGCCGCACTGCTGGCTTTCGGGCTCCTCATGAGGCAGGTCCACGGCCTCGTGGACGACGCCGCACCCGCCGTCGAGCCGGGCAGGGACACCGAGGTGTCCACAGTGGACGCCCCGGTGTCCCCCACCCCCCTGCCGGAGCCTGTGCCGGCCACCGCATCGCCGCAGGTCATCTGCGGGGCACACCTCGAAATCCCGCCTGTCCCCCCCCGCCCGAAGCTGAGCACCGAGGAAGCCCGCGCCGCGATCGAGCAGGCATGGCGGGACGGCCTGAGCGTCCGTGAGGCGGCCCGGGTGTCCACCCGCGCCCCCTCGCAGGTGCAGCGGGTGTACGCACGCCTCGACACCGAGAACGCCCCCGTCCACCCGCGACACGACGACGACCACATCGAGGGTCAGACCGAGATTGAGGTCCCGGCCGCCGCGTGACCGAGAGAGGGTCAGGGGACACCTCCCCTGACCCTCTTGCGCAGGCTGACACATTGTGTCAGACTGACTCACGTCCGCCTGATCCACCCTCACCCGGCGGGGCGCCGCCACCACCAGGAGGAACCATGCACGAGACCCAGCTTGACGATGTGCCCGCCCGTATCACCGCGTCCGCCGCGCGGCTCGGCGGACCGGCCGCCACCCCGGCCGAGAAGGCAGACGCAGCCGCTCTCCTGCGGGACCTGCTGGAGGCCGCTCGCAGCCACGGCGTCACCCTCGCGCACTTCGACGCCGTGGCCGACCTCCCGCAGGCGGCCCTGATGGTCATCCGC
>NZ_JBSHFH010000117.1:0-3665 GCF_053617235.1 Streptomyces sp. NPDC055749
TTAACGGTTAAGTTAGAAAGGGCGCACGGTGGATGCCTTGGCACTAGGAGCCGATGAAGGACGGGACGAACACCGATATGCTTCGGGGAGCTGTAAGCAAGCTTTGATCCGGAGATTTCCGAATGGGGAAACCCACCACTCGTAATGGAGTGGTATCCATATCTGAATACATAGGATATGAGAAGGCAGACCCGGGGAACTGAAACATCTAAGTACCCGGAGGAAGAGAAAGCAAATGCGATTCCCTGAGTAGCGGCGAGCGAAACGGGACCAGCCCAAACCAAGAGGCTTGCCTCTTGGGGTTGTAGGACACTCTGTACGGAGTTACAAAGGAACGAGGTAGATGAAGAGGTCTGGAAAGGCCCGCCATAGGAGGTAACAGCCCTGTAGTCAAAACTTCGTTCTCTCCTGAGTGGATCCTGAGTACGGCGGAACACGTGAAATTCCGTCGGAATCCGGGAGGACCATCTCCCAAGGCTAAATACTCCCTAGTGACCGATAGTGAACCAGTACCGTGAGGGAAAGGTGAAAAGCACCCCGGAAGGGGAGTGAAAGAGATCCTGAAACCGTGTGCCTACAAGTAGTCAGAGCCCGTTAACGGGTGATGGCGTGCCTTTTGTAGAATGAACCGGCGAGTTACGATCCCGTGCAAGGTTAAGCAGAAGATGCGGAGCCGCAGCGAAAGCGAGTCTGAATAGGGCGCATGAGTACGTGGTCGTAGACCCGAAACCAGGTGATCTACCCATGTCCAGGGTGAAGTTCAGGTAACACTGAATGGAGGCCCGAACCCACGCACGTTGAAAAGTGCGGGGATGAGGTGTGGGTAGGGGTGAAATGCCAATCGAACCTGGAGATAGCTGGTTCTCTCCGAAATAGCTTTAGGGCTAGCCTCAAGGTAAGAGTCTTGGAGGTAGAGCACTGATTGGACTAGGGGCCCCTACCGGGTTACCGAATTCAGTCAAACTCCGAATGCCGATGACTTATCCTTGGGAGTCAGACTGCGAGTGATAAGATCCGTAGTCGAAAGGGAAACAGCCCAGACCGCCAGCTAAGGTCCCAAAGTATACGTTAAGTGGAAAAGGATGTGGAGTTGCTTAGACAACCAGGATGTTGGCTTAGAAGCAGCCACCATTTAAAGAGTGCGTAATAGCTCACTGGTCGAGTGACTCTGCGCCGAAAATGTACCGGGGCTAAACGTATCACCGAAGCTGCGGACTGTTCTTCGAACAGTGGTAGGAGAGCGTTCTAAGGGCTGTGAAGCCAGACCGGAAGGACTGGTGGAGCGCTTAGAAGTGAGAATGCCGGTATGAGTAGCGAAAGAGGGGTGAGAATCCCCTCCACCGAATGCCTAAGGTTTCCTGAGGAAGGCTCGTCCGCTCAGGGTTAGTCGGGACCTAAGCCGAGGCCGAAAGGCGTAGGCGATGGACAACAGGTTGATATTCCTGTACCACCTCCTCACCATTTGAGCAATGGGGGGACGCAGGAGGATAGGGTAAGCGCGGTATTGGATATCCGCGTCCAAGCAGTTAGGCTGGGAAATAGGCAAATCCGTTTCCCATAAAGGCTGAGCTGTGATGGCGAGCGAAATATAGTAGCGAAGTTCCTGATTCCACACTGCCAAGAAAAGCCTCTAGCGAGGTGAGAGGTGCCCGTACCGCAAACCGACACAGGTAGGCGAGGAGAGAATCCTAAGGTGATCGAGAGAACTCTCGTTAAGGAACTCGGCAAAATGACCCCGTAACTTCGGGAGAAGGGGTGCTTCTTAGGGTGTTAAAGCCCCGAGAAGCCGCAGTGAATAGGCCCAGGCGACTGTTTAGCAAAAACACAGGTCTCTGCGAAGCCGTAAGGCGAAGTATAGGGGCTGACGCCTGCCCGGTGCTGGAAGGTTAAGAGGAGCGCTTAGCGTAAGCGAAGGTGCGAATTGAAGCCCCAGTAAACGGCGGCCGTAACTATAACGGTCCTAAGGTAGCGAAATTCCTTGTCGGGTAAGTTCCGACCCGCACGAAAGGCGCAACGATCTGGGCACTGTCTCAACGAGAGACTCGGTGAAATTATAGTACCTGTGAAGATGCAGGTTACCCGCGACAGGACGGAAAGACCCCGTGGAGCTTTACTGCAGCCTGATATTGAATGTTGGTACAGCTTGTACAGGATAGGTAGGAGCCTTGGAAACCGGAGCGCCAGCTTCGGTGGAGGCATCGGTGGGATACTACCCTGGCTGTATTGACCTTCTAACCCGCCGCCCTTATCGGGCGGGGAGACAGTGTCAGGTGGGCAGTTTGACTGGGGCGGTCGCCTCCTAAAAGGTAACGGAGGCGCCCAAAGGTTCCCTCAGAATGGTTGGAAATCATTCGCAGAGTGTAAAGGCACAAGGGAGCTTGACTGCGAGACCTACAAGTCGAGCAGGGACGAAAGTCGGGCTTAGTGATCCGGTGGTTCCGCATGGAAGGGCCATCGCTCAACGGATAAAAGCTACCCCGGGGATAACAGGCTTATCTCCCCCAAGAGTCCACATCGACGGGGAGGTTTGGCACCTCGATGTCGGCTCATCGCATCCTGGGGCTGTAGTCGGTCCCAAGGGTTGGGCTGTTCGCCCATTAAAGCGGTACGCGAGCTGGGTTCAGAACGTCGTGAGACAGTTCGGTCCCTATCCGTCGCGGGCGCAGGAAATTTGAGAGGAGCTGTCCTTAGTACGAGAGGACCGGGATGGACGCACCGCTGGTGTACCAGTTGTTCTGCCAAGGGCATCGCTGGGTAGCTATGTGCGGACGGGATAAGTGCTGAAAGCATCTAAGCATGAAGCCCCCCTCAAGATGAGATTTCCCATTCCGCAAGGAAGTAAGATCCCTGAAAGATGATCAGGTTGATAGGTCTGAGGTGGAAGCGTGGCGACACGTGGAGCTGACAGATACTAATAGATCGAGGACTTAACCACATTTTGAATGATGTCACACCTGTTATCTAGTTTTGAGAGAACACTCTCAATTTGTTTGGTGGCGATAGCGAAGAGGTCACACCCGTTCCCATACCGAACACGGAAGTTAAGCTCTTCAGCGCCGATGGTAGTTGGGACCTTGTCCCTGTGAGAGTAGGACGTTGCCAGGCAAATGGAGGATTAGCTCAGCTGGGAGAGCATCTGCCTTACAAGCAGAGGGTCGGCGGTTCGAGCCCGTCATCACCCACCATCTACTTCGGTAGACTCGCAGTGTAGATAAGAATTGAGATTGGGCGATTAGCTCAGTTGGTAGAGCGCCTCGTTTACACCGAGGATGTCGGGAGTTCGAGTCTCTCATCGCCCACCATTTCCCCGAAAGATTTAAATATCACCCCTGATACCGAGGTTGTTCGTGTTTGCTTTCGCTATGCGATAAGCCCTCGAGTATTCGGAATTATCGCCCCCTGCCCTTACTGCGGTAGGTAGAGCGTCGTCATGATTCCCAACCGCTGGAATCGCATTTCTCCAGTTACGCCATGCCAAATCGGCACTGCTGTTCCATATTCCGACAACTTGACCACCCCCTGTATCACCCCGCTACATACCGGAAAATAAGGAAGATTCAGACTTTCTAAAGAGATTTCAGGCATTGTTTGCGCACCGTTTCATGATGAACGGTTGAACTGATGGATGAAACCATGTCGATCGACGCGTTTGTAACACTCGCGCT
>NZ_JBSHFH010000118.1:0-3012 GCF_053617235.1 Streptomyces sp. NPDC055749
GTCCCCGAGCGAGGGCGCACGGGGACCAGCCGGGCAACCGGCACCAGGGGGTGCCGGTTACCGGGGGAGACGCCGACCACGACGACCACCGCGATCAGCCGAGCCCGAGCACGCCCGCCTTCCCCGACCGCACCCCGCGCCGCCGCAGCCGCAACCCGAGCGAGCGCGCCCGCAAGACGACCACCCGCCTCTCCGACGCCGAGAAAGCCGAGATCACCGACGCCGCCACCCAGCGCGGCGTCACCGTGGCCCGCTTCCTCGCCACCGCTGGCCTGAGCGCCGCCCGCGGACGCGCCGCCGTGCACAGCAATGACCACCTCGACACCGCCATCGACGAACTCGCTGCCCTGCGCACCGCGCTGGCCCGGATCGGCAACAACATCAACCAGATCGCCTTCGTCCTCAACAGCGGTGGCCAGCCGCGCGCCGGTGAACTCGAACACGCGCTGGGCACGCTGACCGGACTTCTCGCCCGCGTCGACGATGCGGCGAACGACCTGGTGACTCGGCGGCTGTGATGGTTCCCGACATCGGACGCGGCTCCCGCACCCACGGCCTCCTCGTCTACTTGTACGGCCCCGGACGGCGCGAGGAGCACACCGACGCGCACCTCGTCGGCTCCTGGGACGGCTTCGCGCCCGACCCCGGCCGCGACACCGGCCTCGACCCCGACCCGAAGGTCACCCTCGCCCGGCTCACCGCTGCCCTGGACCTGCGGGTCAAGCAGGCCGGCGACCGCGTGCCCGCCAAGCACGTCTGGCACTGCTCGGTCCGCACCGCCCCCGGGGACCGGCGGCTGGACGACGAGGAGTGGAACGCCGTCGCCCAGCGCATCGTTCACGCCACCGGCATCGCCCCGGCCGGAGACCCCGACGGCTGCCGGTGGATCGCCGTCCGCCACGCGGAGGACCACATCCACATCGTCGCCACCCTCGTACGCGGCGACCTGCGCAACCCGCGCCTGAACTACGACTTCAACAAGGCCCAGGCCGAATGCCGCCGCATCGAGAAGGAGATGGGCCTGCGTCGCCTCAACGCTGGCGACGGCACCGCAGCGAAGAATCCCAGCAGCGCCGAGAAGTTCAAGGCCGAGCGCATCGGCCGCCCGGAGACCTCGCGCGAGACGCTCCGTGAGGCCGTTCGCCGAGCCGTGGCGGGAGCGGATTCGGAGGAGGAGTTCTTCACGCGGCTCCGCGAGGCGGGGGTGCGGGTGAAGCTGCGGCACGCTCCGTCCGGTGACACGCTCGGCTACAACGTGGCCCTGCCCGGCGACCGCAACCGCGACGGAGACCCGGTCTGGTACCCCGGCTCCAAACTGGCCCCCGACCTCTCCCTTCCGAAGATCCGCCTACGCCTCACCGACGGGGCCGCCGAGCCGAGCGCGCCCGCGGTCGCCGCTGACCGGACGAACTGGTCACCGCCCGCCCGTCAACGACGCAACGCAGTCGTTATCGCCGAGAGCTCGGCCACGCTCCTGGAACGCGACGAGGACGGCGAGGCCGCCGCCCAGCTCGTCGGCGTCGGAGAGCTCCTCGACGCGGTGGCCCAGACCTCACCAGCTACCACCCGCGCCGAGCTGGCTGCCGCAGCTCGCGCCTTCGAGCGGGCGACCCGCAGTCATGTCCGCGCCGAACGCGCCGACACCCGGGCTCTCCGCTCAGCCGCTCGGGGCATTGTCCAGGCCGGCGGGGCGCTCGGCCGAGGCGAGGACGGGGGCACCACCGCCATGCTCGTCTCCACCCTCGTCCTCGTCACCCTCGCCGCCGCCCGCTGGCACTCCGCGCGTGGACACGCCCAGCAGGCCCACGCCTCGCAACAAGCCGCCGCGCACCTGCGCACCGCCTACCGCCAGGCCGCCGCCACCCCGATGCGAGTGCTGCACGACCAAGGCCGTGCCCTTCCCCAAGCCCAGCGCCTCACGCACGAAGCCACCCTTCGCGCCGTCCTGCCGGAGGAGGTCGTACGGGCAGGGGGCATGGAAGCGAGCAACGACGCCTTGGTCGCCACCCTCGCCCAGGCCGAGCGGGCAGGCCACGACTCCGAAGCCCTCCTGCGCCAGGCCATCGACATGCGCGAACTCGACAGCGCCGATGACGTGAGCGACGTCCTGGTCTGGCGCCTGCGGCGCATCGCCCAGCTCCCGGCACACCCGGGTGACGGTGCCCGTCGTCCGCAGGCCGCCACCCGCCAGGCCACCACGCCGAGCAGCAGCACCAGTGAACGAAACGCGACGGCAGCCGCGCCGCTCGGCGCTGTTCAAGACCCCAATCGCCGCTCGTCACGTCGCTGACCAGGTCGAACCGGTAGTCGACTACCGACCGAGCGGACGCTGCGAAATGTATGGACAACTGGCTCCACCGGCTGTTACGGATGAAGACAGGACCGACAACCGGGAGATGACGCTCGTGCTCAGAACCACCACCCGCACTACGGAGCCGGCACCCGCGCTGCCCGTCCTCCCCACTGGTACCGACCCCCTGCTGCAGCTCCAGGCCGAGACGCGGCCGGCCGACGGACCCGGGGCGATTCGCTGCGTTGGCCACTCACGCGAACTCGCTCTCGCGGGCATCCCCGTGATGTGCTCCGCCTGCCGTGCCCGACGCGACTGGCTGCTCATCACCCACGGGCGCAACGTCTGGGTCCGCTGCCGGTGCGGCAACCAGTGGCTCGAGCCCGAGATCAGCCGCGCCGACTTCGACGCCTTGGTCGGCGGCCGGCACGGGACGACCTACCCGAGTGTCGAGGCGGGTCTGGCCGCGCTCGGGTTCGACGGCGTATTCGCCGGCATCTACCTGGAGTAGGCGAGCACCAGACCGAACGCCGAGGGGCGCCACCGACATATCGCACGCTGTTGGTCTATCGGGGCTCTGCGTGACGTCGGCCTTGAAGACCCAATTGTGGTCTTGAAGGCCGACATTGAGCGTTTTCCAACCTCACGCTGATGTGTGGCGAAGGACGAGGACGGCCTTCACGACGTCGGTGATTCGGTTGGTGCTGCAGCGGAGGTTCCGC
>NZ_JBSHFH010000119.1:0-2719 GCF_053617235.1 Streptomyces sp. NPDC055749
GGACGGGCTTGCAAAACAAGCCCGTCCGACGACTGGGGACGAACGGCAGCCGGACAGGTCCGGCGCTCCAGCCAGTGCACGAGGCGATCCGTCTCGGACGGCGATGGAGAACGTGACTCCTCCGCCTCGCAAACGAGGCGGCTTCTCATTCGACCCGAAGGGTCTCATGACGGCCAAGCCCTGACCGCTGCCGAAGCAGAACCGCAGCGTAGCATGCTGCTGCGCGGCTCGGGATAGCAGGTTGCGATACCCGCCCGGCCCGTAGGCCGATGCCCACGCAAGAAGAGGGATGGGCGCGCGCGAATGCCCTATGCCTTCGCCCTCCAGGCGGCACGTGAACCCGAGCTGGCGCTCTACACCATGGTTCTGCTCGCTGAGCAAGCCCCGTGCCGAACCCCCTGGCGCGGGTACGAAGAGGAGATCGGCGAGCCCATGACCGCCGAGCTCAGGCAGACCGAGCGGGGCAGGGCCTACTACGCGCGCTTCGCGGACTGGCTCGCGGAGAACGGCCTGGGCGCTGTGTCGTCGGACGACTTCGTGGCCCGGCCCCGCCGCGCGATCGTTCTCATCCCCGAGGCGCTCCAGCCGAACGCCGACCGGGTGGACCGCAAGGTCCACACCTTCGTCGGCGCGTGCCAGGGCGACCGGGCCGACCAGGGGGAGTGGCGGCGCCCGGCCGGTGCCGAGAAGGTGCTGCTGGTCTCCCTCGGCTCCTCGTACACCAAGCAGCCCGCCTTCTACCGCGATTGCGTCACGGCCTTCGGCGATCTGCCCGGCTGGCACGTCGTGCTCCAGATCGGCGCCCATGTCGACCCGTCCGAACTCGGGCACGTACCCACCAATGTGGAGGTGCACTCCTGGGTGCCGCAGCTCGCGGTGCTCCGGCAGGCGGACGCCTTCATCACGCACGCGGGCGCGGGCGGGAGCCAGGAAGGGCTGGCCACCGGCACCCCGATGGTCGCCGTTCCGCAGGCCGTCGACCAGTTCGGCAACGCGGACATGCTCCAGGGGCTCGGCGTCGCCCGGCACCTCCCGATGGAGGAGGCGAACGCCGCGACCCTGCGCGAGGCCGTGCTCGCCCTTGTCGGTGATCCGCAGGTGTCGGCCAGGGCCGCGGCCGTACAGGCGCAGATGGCGGGGGAGGGCGGCACGAAGCAGGCCGCCGATCTCATCGAGGCCGAACTGCCGGCCTGACGCCGGCTGCGCCCTGTCGTGCGATACAAGGCCCTTACATATAGGGGCGGTTGGTGACTGTGTCCGACTTGACCGGTCATGGCCGATTTTTTATTACGAAACCTTGTTGAGTAAGTCACAGCTGTATGAAGGTCTTGATCTGAGCGTGTCAATCGGTCAGGGTTTCGAGCCAGCCCCCGGAGATCTTCCGGCCGAGGGCGAATCCCCCCACAAAGAATGACGAGGAGATCCCTCTTCATGGCAATTCACAAGCGCGCACGCCGGATCAAGCTCACCGCCGCCATCACCGCCGTAGCGGCGGCAGCCGGAGTCACCCTCATCTCCACCTCGTTCGCGGGAGCCGCACCGACACCTGCGACGGGCACGGTCTACGGCGCGGACGCGGCAACAGCCGTCTCCGGCAGCTACATCGTGATGCTGGACGAGAAGGCGGACAAGGCGGAGCTGGCCGAGGAGTACGGCGGCAAGCTCAAGCGGAACTACAAGTCCGCCATCAACGGCTTCTCCGCCAGCGGCCTTTCGGAGGCCGAGGCCAAGCGCCTCGCCGCCGACCCGGCCGTCGACAAGGTCGTACAGAACAAGAAGTTCACGATCAACGCCACCCAGGAGAACCCGCCGTCCTGGGGTCTCGACCGGATCGACCAGGCCGAGACCGCCGGAGACAAGGCGTACACCTACCCGGACGCCGCGGGTGAAGGTGTAACTGCATATGTCATCGACACCGGTGTCCGGGTCACGCACGCCGACTTCGAGGGCCGCGCCACTTCGGGCTTCGACGCCGTGGACAACGACGACAACGCCGACGACGGCAACGGCCACGGCACGCATGTGGCCGGCACCATCGCCGGAGCGGCCCACGGAGTCGCCAAGAAGGCGAAGATCGTGGCCGTCCGTGTGCTCGACGACCAGGGTTCGGGTACCACCGAGCAGGTCGTCGCGGGCATCGACTGGGTCACCGCGAACCACGAGGGCCCGTCCGTCGCCAACATGAGCCTCGGCGGCGGCGCGGACCCGGCGCTCGACGCCGCGGTCCAGAAGGCCATCGCCTCCGGCGTCACCTTCGGGGTGGCCGCCGGAAACGAGTCCAGTGACGCGGGCGAGGGCTCGCCCTCGCGCGTCCCGGAGGCCATCACGGTCGCCTCGTCCACGGTGGGCGACGAGCAGTCCTCGTTCTCCAACTTCGGCGCGGTCGTGGACATCTACGCCCCCGGCTCCGACATCACGTCGACGTGGAACGAGAGTGACGACGCGACGAACACCATCTCCGGTACGTCCATGGCGACTCCGCACGTCGTCGGCGCCGCCGCCGTCTACCTGGCCGGACACCAGGACGCCACCCCGGAGCAGGTCGCCACGGCGCTGACCGAGGGGGCCACGCCCGACGCCATCTCCAACGCGACCGAGGGCACGGCGAACAAGCTGCTGAAGGTCGTCGAGTAACCGGCCCACGAGCAGTGGCCGGGCGGCGGCCGGCAGCCGCCGCCCGGCAGCACCGAATCCGCGACCGCCGCGCCCTCCCCCACGG
>NZ_JBSHFH010000120.1:0-2665 GCF_053617235.1 Streptomyces sp. NPDC055749
CAGCAACAGCTGTCCGGCCGGCCCCTCTTGCACTCCGTCGCCCTCGGCTCAGCCCTGCGAGCCGCGGGTGCGGCGCATCAGCACCGCGCCGCCGAGCATCAGTACGGCGCTCGCACCGGCAGCCAGGCCGAGGCCGGCCGAACCGGTCTCGGCGAGCTCGGAACCGGCACGGTGCGAACCGTGGTCGGCGGGGGCCTGCTCGGTGGGCTCGTCGGTGGGCGGCTCGTCGGCCGGGGGCCCGTTGGCCGGCGGCTCCTGCGGCGGCGGCTCGTGGGCCGGGGGCTCCTCCACCGGCGGCTTGTCCGTGGGCGGCTGCTCGGTGGGGGGCTCTTCCTTCGGCGGCGGCTGGTGGTCCGGGCCGCTGACGTTGGCGCAGTTGTTGCCGATGGCCGGGTTCAGCGCGCCGACGACATCGACGGTGTTGCCACAGGCGTTGACCGGCAGGTGCACGGGGGCCTGGACCAGGTTGCCCGACAGCACGCCCGGGGAGTTGGTGGCCGCGCCGTCGGCGGAAGCGCCGCCCTGGTGGCCGCCGTTGTCCTTGCCCTTGCCGGAGTCGACGTTCGCGCACGTGTTGCCGAACGCGGGGTTCAGCAGCGCGATCACGTTGACGGTGTTGCCACAGAGGTTGACCGGGACGTGCACCGGCACCTGCACGGCGTTGCCCGAACCGACCCCGGGTGAACCGACAGCGGCACCATCTGCCGAGGCGTCGGCATGTGCATAACCGCCGGCCGCGGACAGGATGCCCGAAGCCGCCGCCATGACGATCATGCTTTTACTCAAAACCTGCCGCATTACTTGTCCTTTCCTAGGACATTCCACACCCGACGGGAAAGCAGTCCAGCTGGGCGCCGGACGACAGCCATAACGAACGGGGCATGCGCGGGAAACTTGAAGACGCGTGGAAATCGTGTAACCACCCGAACGGATGACGTATGTGCGTTCGCGTACGTAGGGGACCACCGGGGCGCGGGATTCAACTTTCCCTTCCGCGCTGGACATTGATCATTGAATGAACTGCGCGCTCACCCTTGACCGGCCTGTGCGTGCACGCCTCGGCCCACGTTCGGCGGCACCTGTTTCGTTGCCGAGTCCGCAATTTCTTCACGAACAGTAGGCCGTACGAACGTAAGCCTGAAGATGGTTCGGATCGGACCGTTTCGCCGTTCGCGGGCACAGAGCGCGCCATTCCGATTCATCGGGTAATACTTCTGGTGTCCCCATTTTCAGCGCACTAGGAGTAGAGCCATGCGCAAGTTCCTCGGCCGTGCCGCGGCCTCGGCCGCAGTCGCCGCGTTCGCCGTCATTCCCCTCGCCGGTGTGGCAGCGGCGCAGGCGCCGTCCGGCGCCACCCAGTCCGCCGCCCCCTCCGACTGCGGCTGGTGGCACGGACAGTGGGTCTGCGGCCCGCACGGCGGCTGGCACCACGACCACGACCTCCTGGACGTCGACCTGGGCATCGACCTGCTCTGACGACAGCCGGCGCACGAGGAAGGGCCCCCGACGGGGGGCCCTTTCGTGCTGTCGGGGCACCGCGGGGGAACGGAACTCGTGCGTGCCCCCCTTCGCGCCACCCCGAGCGCCCGGCATTCGAGTGAATGCGGAGAACCAAACGTGCCGTGACCAGTTGGGCAGGGCGCTCCGGCACGGGGCAATCGGTACGAGAAGGGTTAATCGTGATCAAGAAGGTTCTGGCTACGGGTGCCGTCGCCGCCTCCGTCCTCGGTCTCTCGGCTACGCAGGCCATGGCGATCGGCGACGACGGAGGAACGACCTCGATCAACGGCAACGGCGCCTCGCAGGCGTTCGGCAACGCCGAGACGCACGGTGACTGGAGCCCCCAGTTCGGTCTGGTCCAGGGCTCGCTCAACAAGCCGTGTGTCGGTCTGCCGCTGAAGGGGAACGTCGGTTCGCTCATCGGCGTCGTGCCGATCTCGGTCCAGGACGTCAACGTCCTGTCCTCGCCGCAGAACCAGCAGTGCACCGAGAACTCCACCCAGGCCAAGGGTGACGAGCCCCTGTCGCACATCCTGGACGGCATCCCGATCCTCTCCGGGAACGGCGCGCACAACAGCTGACCCGGCCGCACCGCAGGCCCGGGCCGCCGGCATTCCTCCTCCGAGCGGCCCGGGCCTGCTGCTGTGCCGATCGGGGTATTTTCCGAGAATCTGCTCAGGAATGAGTTTCGATCTCGGTCGTGGGTCGTTACGAATTACAGCTTCGGAGTTACGAGCGAGCAGGACAGCGCTCGTGCGGCACGAAAGTCGTGGCCGCTCCGGACTCCGCAGCGAGAAAGGGACGAAAAGTGAAGTACACCAAGGTTGCCGCCGTCGCCGCCGGAACTCTCATGGCTCTGGGTGCAGCCGCACCGGCCATGGCCGACTCCGGTGCCGAGGGCATCGCCGCGCACTCCCCGGGCGTTCTCTCCGGCAACCTCGTGCAGGTTCCGGTCCACGTGCCGGTCAACGTCTGCGGCAACACCGTGAACGTCATCGGTCTGCTGAACCCGGCCTTCGGGAACACCTGCGCCAACACGTGAAGGATGGCGGGCTGAAGTGATCGCCCGCCGCTCGTGGGCCCCGGGGGGCCAAACGCCAGCGGGGGCGCACGATTTTTAGAGGGGCAAAATGAAAAACCGGGGGGGGCCAGAAAACGACCACAA
>NZ_JBSHFH010000121.1:0-2655 GCF_053617235.1 Streptomyces sp. NPDC055749
GAGGAGTACTAGTCGGCAGACACACGGCGGGTGCTAACGTCCGTCGTGAAAAGGGCAACAACCCTGACCTCCAGCTAAGGTCCCCAAGTCATGGCTAAGTGGGAAAGGATGTGAGGATCCCAAAACAACCAGGATGTTGGCTTAGAAGCAGCCATCATTTAAAGAAAGCGTAACAGCTCACTGGTCTAAATAAGGGTCTTTGCGCCGAAAATGTAACGGGGCTAAAGCCATGCACCGAAGCTGAGGATTTGCGAGTAATCGCAAGTGGTAGCGGAGCGTTCCGTAAGTCTGTGAAGGCGGACCCGTGAGGGCTGCTGGAGATATCGGAAGTGCGAATGTTGACATGAGTAACGATAAAGGGAGTGAGAGACTCCCTCGCCGAAAGACCAAGGGTTCCTGCTTAAAGTTAATCTGAGCAGGGTTAGCCGGCCCCTAAGACGAGGCGGACACGCGTAGTCGATGGGAACCACGTTAATATTCGTGGGCCTGGTGGTAGTGACGGATCTCGTGTGTTGTTCAACCTTACTGGATTGGTTGGGCGGCGAAGAGGTTCCAGGAAATAGCTCCACCGTATAGACCGTACCCGAAACCGACACAGGTGGTCAGGTAGAGTATACCAAGGCGCTTGAGAGAACTATGTTGAAGGAACTCGGCAAATTGCACGCGTAACTTCGGAAGAAGCGTGACCCTTTTGTACGCAAGTATGATGGGGTGGCACAGACCAGGGGGTAGCGACTGTTTATCAAAAACACAGGGCTCTGCGAAGTAGCAATACGACGTATAGGGTCTGACGCCTGCCCGGTGCTGGAAGGTTAAAGGGAGGGGTGCAAGCTCTGAACTGAAGCCCCAGTAAACGGCGGCCGTAACTATAACGGTCCTAAGGTAGCGAAATTCCTTGTCGGGTAAGTTCCGACCTGCACGAATGGCGTAACGACTTCCCCGCTGTCTCCAACATAGACTCAGTGAAATTGAATTCCCCGTGAAGATGCGGGGTTCCTGCGGTCAGACGGAAAGACCCCGTGCACCTTTACTATAGCTTTACACTGGCATTCGCCAAGGCATGTGTAGGATAGGTGGTAGGCTTTGAAGCAGGGACGCCAGTTTCTGTGGAGCCATCCTTGAAATACCACCCTTATCTTCGTGGATGTCTAACCGCGGTCCGTTATCCGGATCCGGGACAGTGTATGGTGGGTAGTTTGACTGGGGCGGTCGCCTCCGAAAGAGTAACGGAGGCGCGCGATGGTTAGCTCAGACCGGTCGGAAATCGGTCGTCGAGTGCAATGGCATAAGCTAGCCTGACTGCGAGACTGACAAGTCGAGCAGAGACGAAAGTCGGTCATAGTGATCCGGTGGTCCCGTGTGGAAGGGCCATCGCTCAACGGATAAAAGGTACGCCGGGGATAACAGGCTGATGACCCCCAAGAGTCCATATCGACGGGGTTGTTTGGCACCTCGATGTCGACTCATCGCATCCTGGGGCTGGAGCAGGTCCCAAGGGTATGGCTGTTCGCCATTTAAAGCGGTACGTGAGTTGGGTTCAGAACGTCGTGAGACAGTTCGGTCCCTATCTGCCGTGGGTGTAGGAATATTGACAGGATCTGTCCCTAGTACGAGAGGACCGGGATGGACGTATCTCTGGTGGATCTGTTGTCCTGCCAAGGGCATAGCAGAGTAGCTATATACGGAATGGATAACCGCTGAAGGCATCTAAGCGGGAAACCAACCTGAAAACGAGTGTTCCCTATCAGAGCCGTGGAAGACGACCACGTTGATAGGACGGGTGTGGAAGCACAGCAATGTGTGAAGCTTACCGTTACTAATAGCTCGATCGACTTCTTCGTTCCCATTGAATATGTTCATCGAACAAAGTTCGATGACATCATCTTCTGTCCTCACGGGCCAAAGGCCCTGCGGACGGCGCGCGCCATAAGGCGCGACGGACTGGCGTCCTGTATGGCTGCCTCGCTCGGTCTCGAGCAAAGGTGGAATGCGGATCGGTCACAGAAAGACGTGTAAATTAAATAGAGCTTTGGCTCTCCAGCTTCTCGAAAACAACAGTTTCCATGTGAAAACATGGTCTGTGATCGCTTGGATCAGACGTTGCCTCATATGCGAGGTGACCGTATGGCCAATTGGTGTCCCCTGTGAGCGGCAAGCGAACAGGATAAGGTACACCAATCAACAAGCAATCATATGATCCATGCGAAACGCATGGATCATATGTTGCGTTTTGCCGACCTGGTGGTTATCGCGGGGCGGCTGCACCCGTTCCCATTCCGAACACGGCCGTGAAACGCCCCAGCGCCAATGGTACTTCGTCTCAAGACGCGGGAGAGTAGGTCGCTGCCAGGTCTGCAAAACGCAACTCAAAATCTTCTCAATCACTAAAGGGCAAAAAAGCCCAAATCAAAAGGCCGCAAATGCGGCCTTTATGCTATAATAAAACCAGTCAACGCGGGGTGGAGCAGCCCGGTAGCTCGTCAGGCTCATAACCTGAAGGCCGCAGGTTCAAATCCTGCCCCCGCAACCAAATAGCAAAAACTCCCGCAGCAAACGCTACGGGAGTTTTTTGTTTCGGGACTTATGAAATTGGGCCGTGAGGGAGAAACTAGGCCGCTGATCACAAAGCCAATCCCACAATTTACTTCCATGAAC
>NZ_JBSHFH010000122.1:0-2542 GCF_053617235.1 Streptomyces sp. NPDC055749
AGCTAATTCAGAGTATAGGCCATCTATGATTTTTTTGATCATGTTTATTTCTGCTTGTATTTCTTTTTTCTTTTCATAATCATTGCTTTCTTTTTTATCATTAAATAATTTAGAGCGGTGAGCTTTAAGTTTATTGATAGCATCATAAATAGCGCCCATTGATTTTTTAGCATCATTAAGAAGTTTATATGCTTCATTTGCCACTTTCATACATGAATAATGAAGGTCAACTAACTGATGAAAATCATACATTGATTGAACATATTCGACATGTTGTTCTATATATCTCTTATGTTCTTCGATGCTTTTACATACTGATTCTCGTTGATTTTCCCATCGCTTTTTTTCTTCTCCGGCGCGTTCATCAAGCTCGTTCAAGATATATAAACCAACACCTACAGCAGCAACTCCGAGTATGATATTAAACATAATTATCCTGATGATCCTCTATCAACAACGCATCATTGTAACTAGAATCAATACTACTTAACAAAGATTTGAATTTTTCATATGACTCAGACCGTTGATCACTGAGCATGCCTTTCATAATGATAAGAGTATCGTTCATCGCCTTTTTACTTTCCAACGAAACGTCATTGCTACATATGCTTGAAACAAGCTTTGATATCTCTTTAATTAAGTCTGATTTTGTTATTGATATTTGCTTAAAATCATTTGCAGCAGCTATCAACTTCAACTCATTACTCTTTCTTCTTGTTTCTAGCTCATACATTGCCTTTTTAAAATTAGTATCTATTTTAAGGTGCATCAAACTGGCTTGTTCTTTTATTTTGAGTGACTCAAGCTCAAGTGCTTTACACTGTTCTTTATAGTAACAAATCCTACTTATAGCATTGGATATATGCTCCAATGGGTTAAGCTGTTGAAGTATAGTTGTATGGATTTCCATTGGGAATGTTTTAGCAATAGATGGTAAATTACCCATGCTAAAAGGTTGGAGATTTCCATTATTTTGTATCATTGGCACGTTATTTTTTTTGCTCATTTAGAAAACCTTTTTTAATTAACTGAATTTTTCTAATGTTACATAAAACGTTTGAGCATGTTTATCTTATCGCTATGGTGCTGTCTAGGTGGTAAAAGAGCAATGCAGGATAGACAATCATGGTCAAAACGTTAACACGTAGCCCCTGATTGTCCGCCTGCCGCTGGCTCAATTTGAAAACATGGCCATGATTCGGCGCTGAATATCACCGTCTTTGTTGACCAGTGTTTTAGTGACAAACGCTGCATGGTTTTTCGTAGTGTTGTATCCCTTCCAGACTTCATGTGGATCGAGGGCATACGCACAAACCTTACCAGCAACGGGGATTCTAACTAATGCATTTTTTGATTCTAAGTAATTGAGCCACCGAATAATTGTGCTTCTGCTAACTCCAAGTTTTTCAGCTAGGAATTGCTGATCCGCAACGACAGCGCCACACGTAGGATCGATATGCTCCGCTAAAAATGAGTACAGCTTCAGTGCTGATATGCCTTGGCTATCCTTCAACAGCTCTCGAACGCGTTCCCAACCTTTTGGGGATACCTGTGTAAACCTTGAATTCTTCTTTGCTTCTTCGAGATCCTCGGTGTTTTTCTTTGCCTCATCTGAAAGTTGTTTCAGCCGTTTTTCTGAATCAATAAACATGATTTTTCCCTCTGAAAATCCCATGCACTAACGTTGATTCAAATCTAAGCCATCATGATACATCTGTGCAACACCTTGTTGCGTGTTGTCGCATCCAGGATGCGACAACGTTGTGTCACCCTGGATGCAACAGGTAAACAAAAAACACACTAAAAAAACAACAACTTACAAATCGGCGTAAAAGATCTATTCTAGGCAAGGGTGTTTCGCTCAGCGCAACACCCTTTGGAGGTGTCGGGGCGCAGCCCTGACCCAGTCACGTAGCGATAGCGGAGTGTATACTGGCTTATTCCTCTGCAAGCCTCGTCAGCCGTGATTTTTGTTCGATTTCGTGCTCTCCACGTTCAACAGTTCCATCATGTTTTTGCCGTCCGTTCACCGCTAAAACGCCTCAGAAATCGGGACAGGATGTGCAAATGTAATACCGTCACCCACGACGATATTCCGTTTGCCATCTGGTCAGGGCTGTGCCCCGACACCCATCAGTGCGTACGTGCTCAATCTAACTACCGGTTCTCTTCCGCTTCCTCGCCCACTCGCTCACTAACGTTCGGTCGCTGGGGCTGCGGCGAGCGGTGCCACCTCTCGCATGTTGTCGGTGATTCCGTCGTTGTTCTTTCGGGGATGAGTCGTCAGATAGCCCTTCAAACGCTCTCAGACGCACGAAACGGGTTTTAAATGCCCGCCAGGGCATGGGAGGCGCGAAAATGCGTTACAGAGGCTCTCAGGAGGTCAGGCGCGCCGATACCCCTAACCAGGGGCTTTCAGGTCGCCAGGAACCGCGCCAGCCCCCTGTAAAGCCTATTCGCACGGAACAGGCAGTTACTCGGTTGGCAGGTGGTCGCAGACCGTCGATGTTGCAGCGATGGGGGTCTGGGGTTCTCCCCAGAC
>NZ_JBSHFH010000123.1:0-2388 GCF_053617235.1 Streptomyces sp. NPDC055749
GCCCCATAACGCCCGCCGTCCCGCAGCAGATCACCACAGCGAGGTAGTGCGCATTGGAACAATGCGCGGTCAGCCGTCGTGCTCCTGGTCGTCGTCGGCGTCGCCGATGACCCGGCCGGTGCCGCCGCAGGGGAAGCACTGGCCGCCGTGGATGGCGGCGTACTCCTCGCGGTGGCCGGTGCCGCCGCACGGCTCGCACGGCACCAGGCCGTGCCCGGCCTCGGCCAGCCGGTCCCACTCCGCCCTCTCGGCCGCCCGCTGCCGGGCCTTGGCGGCCATCACCTCCGCCAGGGACTCCACCCACTCCGCGGCTCCGGCCTCGTCCACGACCCGCGCGTGGTCCGCCCGGCCACCCGCGTCGGCCACCAGGCCGGCCACCTCTGCCTCGAGGCTGGCGGCCACCAGCTCGGCCACGGCGAAGTCGCTCCCAGCCTCGGCCACCTGGCCGTGCGCCTCCGAGGTCAGGACCACACCGCCGAGCAGGCGGCGGTGCATCTCTTGGTAGCGGTACGCCTCCAGCTCGCCCGCCAGGTCGGTGTGCCGGGCGAGGCCCCGGGTCATCTCGAACGCCCGCCGGCCCCGGGTCGCGGCCTCGTACTCCAGCGACCACGCACGGCACTGCTCGGCCGTCCCGTACCCCGGGGCGTCGGCCTCGGCCAGGCCGTCGCGCTCGATCGCCCACAGCCGGTCAAGGAACTGAAAGGCGGTCATCGACCGGGTGCCCTTGGCGCCCTTGGCCGTCGAGTGGGCGACTTCGGCCGCCGCGCCCTTGGCCGCGTCCACGTCGGCCTGGACCGACTTGGCCGTCTCCCCGCCCACCTTGGTCAGGTACTCGATCAGCGCCTTGTCATCGGGCGACCGGATCACGTCGATGCGCACACCGTGGCCCTTGCCGCCGCACTTGCAGTTGGCCCGCTCACACTCGGTCGACGTCTCGTACGTCGGGTCGATCGACCGCAGAGCCCCCGCCCAGAAGCCGTGCATCCACTCCTCGAACGCCTCCAGGTCCTCGGCGGGCGGCTCGAACGTGCAGCTCCGGCCCTCGCCCGGCTCGAAGTACCCGTTGCCGTCCTCATCCGTGTAGATCAGCTGGCCGTTGGCCGGGGTGCCCTCCAACTGGCCACCGAGGAACACCAGCAGGTTCAGGTGCGGGTGCCACCCGCCCGCCTGCGAGCGGGTGATCTCCGGGTTACGCGCCATGCCGATGTAGCCGACCGCCGGGGCCACGTGGCGCCGGAAGCTCTGCGATGTCAGGAGCCGCTGGTAGGCGCCCGGGACCCTCGGCGTGACCTCCCCCGTCGTCTCGTCCACGCGCTGCCGCGTCCCCCACAGGGCACAGACCAGGTCGTCCAGTGCGTCCGCACGGGTGTGCCGGGTGGTCAGCACCACGGCCGCCAGAGTCCCCCCACGGGCCAGCCACCGCAGAGCGGCCGTGGTCAGCTCGTGGGTGTCCTCGGCGCGCTTGGCGCTCTCGCACACCGCGCACGCCCAGATCGACTCGCAGAGCTGGACCCCGCGGCCGGACGCCTTCCCGTCCTCGGTGCGGGCCGTCAGCGTGCCCAGCTCCGGCGCCACGGCGCGGCGCGCGCACTTCCGGCACCGGTCGATCGCGGTGATCTCCTGCATGATCCGGCGGCGCCGCCACCGCCGCAGAGCCGGGGTGACGACCGTGACCGGACCCCCCTCGGTGGCCCCATCGACCGCACCGCTCTGACCTGCGGTTTCGGCGATCTGACAACTCTGTTCGTCAGTTACCAAGAAGCGGACACCTCGGGAGGTGTCTTTCTGCAGGTCAGACCCCGTTTTCGGGGGTCGAACCGCGTCCGCCTCGGAAGCGCGCTTCCGGCAGTTCGGGGAGCAGTACGTTTGGCCCGGTGTGCGGGGGTTTGGGGTGAACTTCTTCGAGCAGCCGCTACGGCGGCATGTGCGGCGGGCGGGCCGCTGTGGCGAAGGAGGCGCTTCGCTCCGTACTCTGGTCACAGCAACGTTTCCGTTCGGTGGTTTGGCACCTGCGGAGGCGGGCGGCCCGGGAGGTGAGATGCCCGGGCCGTTGCCATTTCTGAGGGGTGATCATCCCTTACGAGCGAGACGCCCCGCCGGATCACCGGCGGGGCATCGTCGTGTCGGTCAGATCGTGGTGATTCCTCCCTCGTCCCCGGCGGGGCGGGGCTGGACGCTGATGCGGACCGTGCCATCGAGGCGGGGCTCCATCGCCACGGCGTGGAACGCGCCGTCCAGGCCGCCGAGCGCGTCCTTCTGGAAAGCGCCGGCGGGCAGGTCGAGCGAGCCGCCGTGGTGCATGAGGATCGCGATCAGCATCGCGTGAGACATGTCGGCCGGGGTCGCCATCACGCCTCCTCGCGGGCCGAGCGGATGACCATCAGGGCC
>NZ_JBSHFH010000124.1:0-1935 GCF_053617235.1 Streptomyces sp. NPDC055749
CTAGTGCTCTGACCGCATAGGTTGGCCGGTTTGGTGATCGCGGCGGTTGGATGGGGGGACGTCCGTTCCGACCGCTGGAGGTGCGGTGGCCGAGCCTGTCCGTGTGCGCAGACTGACCGACCAGGAAGGGCAGAAACTGCAGCAGATCGTGCGCCGGGGCAGCACCAACTCGGTTCGCTACCGGCGCGCGATGATGCTGTTGGCCTCGGCCGGCGGGAACCGGGTGCCCGTGATCGCCCAGCTGGTGCAGGCCGACGAGGACACCGTCCGGGACGTGATCCACCGCTTCAACGAGATCGGCCTGGCCTGCCTGGACCCTCGGTGGGCGGGAGGCCGTCCCCGCCAACTCAGCACCGATGACGAAGACTTCGTCGTCCATACGGCCACCACTCGCCCGACCAAGCTCGGCCAGCCCTTCACCCGCTGGTCCTTGCGCAAGCTCGTCGCCTACCTGCGCAAAGTCCACGGCCGCGGGATTCGGATCGGCCGCGAGGCGTTACGCTGCCTGCTCGCCCGCCGCGGCGTGACCTTCCAGCGGACCAAGACGTGGAAGGAATCCCCGGACCCCGACCGCGAGGCGAAGCTGGACCGGATCGAGGAGGTCCTCGACCGCTTCCCCGACCGGGTCTTCGCCTTCGACGAGTTCGGCCCGCTCGGGATCCGTCCCACCGCGGGCTTGGGCTGGGCCGAGCAGAAGCGCCCCGACCGGCTGCCCGCCACCTACCACCGCACCCACGGCGTGCGGTACTTCCACGGCTGCTATTCGGTCGGCGACGACACCCTGTGGGGCGTCAACCGCCGCAGAAAGGGTGCTGCCAACACGCTGGCCGCGCTGAAGTCGATCCGTGCCGCCCGGCTCGACGGTGCCCCGATCTACGTGATTCTGGACAACCTGTCCGCCCACAAAGGCGCCGACATCCGTCGCTGGGCGGAGAAGAAAAAGGTCGAGCTGTGCTTCACCCCGACCTATGCATCATGGGCGAATCCGATCGAGGCCCACTTCGGACCGCTGCGGCAGTTCACCATCGCCAACTCCCACCACCCCAACCACACCGTTCAGACACGGGCTCTGCACGCCTACCTGCGCTGGCGCAACGCCAACGCCCGCCACCGTGACGTCCTGGCCGCCGAACGCAAGGAACGCGCCCGCATCCGCAGCGAGAAGGGCATTCGCTGGGGCGGACGTCCCCTCAAGACCGCAGCGTGAGCGTGGTTCCTACCCAATGCGAAGCTCCTCGTGAAAGGCTGGGAGCATGATGGGTGGACCGTCTGAGAGCCCAGAACTCTGGGCGTTCCTGGAGTCACTGCACCGCGGCGAGTTCCTTTCCGGCACCGTCACAGCGATCGAACGGTTCGGTGTGTTCGTGGGGCTGGACGACGGACCCGACCATCCGGTCTTCCCTGGCGTCGGGTTCATCTCCTTCGCTGAACTGTCCTGGCGACGCTTCGAGGCAGCCTCCGATGTCGTCCAGGTCGGGCAGCGCGTCTCCTGCGAGTTTCTCCAGTTCGACACGTGGAACCTGGAGGCCAGACTGTCCTTGAAAGCCACACAGCCGGACCCCTTTCAGGTATTCGCCGACACCATCGTGGTGGGGCGGAAACTGCCTGGCCAGGTCACCAAGCTGATCCCGTTCGGCGTCTTCGTCCAGGTCGCCGACGGGATCGAGGGACTCGTTCACCTGCGCGAGCTCGCCTGGACCCTGGTGGAGACTCCAGCAGATGTCGTCCAGGTCGGCGACGAGATCACGGTGGTCGTCACCGAGATCGACCGAGAGCGACGCAGGCTATCCCTCTCCCGACGACAAAGCTCATCCGCCGGCGTGTGACGCGCTGCGTTCCTGCGACGGTTCCCTTGCGCGAGTGCTCCTGAACGTCTACTCAGCCAAAGGAAGAGATACGCCCCAGGCCGGTGAACCTTTGCGGTCACAGCACTAG
>NZ_JBSHFH010000126.1:0-1700 GCF_053617235.1 Streptomyces sp. NPDC055749
GCTGTTTTTTGTGTCGCATTACTAGATGAATTACACCTCGGGCGTTATGTGGTTTGCGGTGTCTGATCGGGCTCCCGGCCAGCGGGAAAAACTGATGGCCAGCTTCGAGCGTGTTCTGATGCCCGGCCTCGATAAAGATCAGTACAGCATTCTGTGGGTGGAGCACGCGGACAAGGGGCGTCTGGAGCTGAACTTTCTGATCCCCAATACCGAGCTGCTGACCGGCAGGCGGCTCCAGCCGTACTACGACCGCGCCGACCGGCCGCGCATCGATGCCTGGCAGACGGTGGTCAACGGCCGGCTGGGGCTGCACGACCCGAACGCGCCGGAAAACCGGCGGGCGCTGGTCACGCCGTCCGCGCTGCCGGAAGCGAAGCAGGAAGCTGCCCAGGCGATTACGCGCGGCCTGCTTGCCCTTGCCTCATCCGGGGAGCTGAAAACCCGTCAGGACGTCACTGAGGCGCTGGAAAGCGCAGGTTTTGAGGTGGTGCGCAGCACGAAAAGCAGCATCAGCATTGCCGACCCGGACGGGGGGCGAAACATCCGACTGAAGGGAGCCATCTATGAGCAGTCTTTTAACGCTGGCGAAGGACTTGGAGCAGAAATCGAAAGCGCAGCAGCAGAGTACCGGCGAGATGCTGAAAGCCGCATTCAGCGAGCACGAGCAGTCTGTCAGAGCGGAACTGAGCGCAAGCGCGAGGAGAATCAGCGACGCCATCAGCGCCCACGAACAGAGTATGAGCGAGGCGATGGAGAAAAACCGGCGGAGCGTGCTGCTGACAGCCGGGAGGGCATGGCTCACCATCCTGATGGTGTCAGCGCTGCTGATCGCCACGAGCGGGAGCATTCTGTGGTGGCAGGGGCAGCAGATAACCGACAATTACACACATCTTCGTCAGCAGGAAGATACCCTGGCGAAAATGACTGCCCGGACGTGGGGAGTGCGCTATCAGGAGAGCAGCGACGGCCGGAGGTTCCTTATCCTGCCGCCGGGGATGCAAGCCGAAGCCATCCCCTACGACGGGACGACCTGGATCCGCCTGAAACAGGAGTAGCGGAAAATGACAGAGCTGGAAAAGCAGTTGCTGACCGCATTAGAGCAGCTACATCAGGACTACTCGCAAAGGCTGGACGAATGGGAGAGCGCCTTCGCGGAATGGCAGAAGATGTCTGGGCTTATGCAACGGGAGAACGCGGTGCTGAACGAGCGCGTGTCGGACTTGAGCACGCAGGTGCTGAGTTTAAGCGAGCAGCTGCGCCGCTTGTCCGGGAACTGAATGCCACCGAGTTCCGGCAGGGGGAGAATGAGTATCAGAAAACACTGGAGCTGGAGCGCCAGCCGCAGAAAACCTACAAAGGACCGACGCTGGGCTGACGGATGCCGGCCCGTGATAAACCCCAAGAAGGGGTCGTTTGCGGGAGAGGGCGAAATCCTACGCTAAGGCTTTGGCCAACGATATTCTCCGGTAAGATTGATGTGTTCCCAGGGGATAGGAGAAGTCGCTTGATATCTAGTATGACGTCTGTCGCACCTGCTTGATCGCGGCCGCGATAGCTAGATCGCGTTGCTCCTCTACTCCATCCGCGTTCCAAGCTGCGGAAAGGCACCCATAAGCGTACGCCTGGTCGAGCAGGCGACGCGGATCGACGTCCAGCGCACGAGAGAATGCGTCCGCCATCTGTGCAATGCGTCTAGGATC
>NZ_JBSHFH010000127.1:0-1689 GCF_053617235.1 Streptomyces sp. NPDC055749
GAGGCAGCGGATCTTGGCGTGGGTGGTGTTGTGGCGGCGCTTCCATCTCTTGAGGCGGCGGCCCCGAAACGGCACCCGGACGGGTCCGCCAGCGCCCTGATACGCCTTGTCCGCCCAGCATTTGAGTCCTGCATCGGCGAGGGCTTCGATGATTCCGTGGTGTCGCGCGGCCGTCAGGTCGTAAGTCGAGCCGGGCAGAGCGGGCGAGGCCCAGAGCAGCCGTCCGAACGAATCGGTGAGGACCTGGACATTCATGCCGTGGCGTTTGTGTTTCCCGGAGTAGTAGGGGGTGTCGGCTGCGATGCGGTCGATCGGCAGCAGGGTGCCGTCCGAGGATGACGAACACCTTCAACCGGATCGTCCTCATCGCCTCGGTCAGGGATGGGGCGATGGCGGACAGGACTTCGATGGCTTCACGTATGTAGCGGTAGACGGTCGCGATCCCGATGCCGAATCCGGCGGCGAGTTGGGCGTAGGTGTCACCGCACCGTAGGTGGGCCAGGGCGAGCAGGGCTTGACGTGCGGCGGGAAGGCGCCGCCACCGTGTCCCGATCTTCTGCCGCCTGGCTGTCAGTTGTCCGGTCAGGAATCGCAAGGTGCGGCTGGACAGATCGATCGAGGACGGGTAGTCAAGCACGCGAAGCTCCTGGTGGACACGGGTGATCTTGGTCGAGAACCCGTCTACCAGGAGCTTCGTCGTTGCGCAGGACTATCCAACTCGCGGTCAGCACGGCCAGCTTGGAAAAGGGTCAGTGTTGGTCGAAGACGTAGCCGTGCCCGTCGCCGTCTGGGCAGGCAAAGACCCGGAAGTCGCCCCACCTGCCCACCGTGATCCCAGTGGTGTCGTCACTAGCCACAGTGAAGAGCAGACGGCACGGGGCGCCGCAGGTATGGCACGGGACTTCGTAGGGGTCTGTCAGGTGCCAGGTAGGCCATCCGCCGAACTTGATCCCGGCCACCCGGGTGATGACATCGCTTCCGCCCCCGGTCGCCTTGGCGTACTCCCGCACGGACTTGGTGAGTTCCCCGTCCGGCAGGGCCTGCGGGTAGGGGAAGTCGACGAGAGGTACCGCAGTGAGCACGCATCGCACCGGGGTGTAGCCGTAATCCGGTTCCTCCTGCCGTACCGGCAGCGGGGGCGACCCGAGTACGCGCGTGACGTCGGCGCTGCTGCGCCAGCGGATCTCGACGACCGGGCTGCCATCGGCATGCGGAGCGGGCGGATCCCAGTGGACGTTGGGACACCACAGAAGCTGAAACACATCCTTGCCCTCCGGCCACCAGTCACCCGGTGCGTCCCGCCGATACACCTGCACCACCGCCACCATGGCCGTCGCCGGCGCCCCGGAACCGGACTTCTCGTCCGGGATGACGCAGTGCGGCCAGGGCTCGTCGGCCGGCCAGAGCAGCGGTCCGCCCACAGAACTCTGGTGAACCGCCGGCTCCCCCGGTTCGGGGGCCAGTACAACCGCCGACCGTGCGTACGGTGCGAGTCCGGGCACAGCTGCGACAATCTCCTCCGTGGAGGGCCTGGTGTTGTACGGCAGATCCATGGCCGGAGAGTAGCCCACCCCTCCGACAGTGAGCCGTTTACAACCTGACGGGTGGTTGGACCGGCAGCCCCGGCGGCGGGCATGAAGAACGCTCCTGGTAGACGGGTTCACGACCAAGATCACCAGTCCGCCAGGA
>NZ_JBSHFH010000128.1:0-1510 GCF_053617235.1 Streptomyces sp. NPDC055749
CAGACTGGAGAACATGATGTTTTCATGATGCAGATCGCCATGTAGCCCACGCAGTTCCGAGGCATTGCTCATCATTTGATCGGCTATAATCGCCGCGTGGACGTAGTCAGTTTGACAACCTGCGTTTTGATCATCGCGCGCCCGCTGAAACAAAGCTGCAAAGCGATCCCGGATCGGGAGAAGGGCAGAAGGCAGGGGTTCCTCAGATGCGGCATACAGCTTCGCCATTAGTTCCGCTGCAATTTCGGTCGCCTGGTAGTCGCCGTGCTCGGCAACGATGTGAGAGAGCATTCGCTCCCCGGCATATTCGAGCAACATCAGATTGTTCTCACGACCGAGCAACCGGACTGCTCCCCTCCCATTGCGCCATACCAGATAGTCGGCCCCGCGCAGTTCATCAGCAATGTCTTCTATAGGTTTCAATCCCTTGACGATTGCAGGAGTCCCGTCTGGCAATGAAACTTTCCAAACGAGGCTGGAAAAGGTGTCCGCAATGAGAACAGGTTGCGAAACGTGCCAATGAGCAGGAAAAACAGGCGGCATGAACATCAACCCCAAGTCAGAGGGTCCAATCGCAGATAGAAGGCAAGGCGTTCGCGGTCGGGGGCTTCGATCCCCAATACATTGAATAGGACAGCGAAGGCGCGCTCTGCTTCATCTGGCGCTGCCCAGTTCTCTTCGGCGTTAGCAATCATGAGTGCCAAATCGGCATAGCGATCTGCTGTTCCGAGCCGCCCAAGGTCGATCAGACCCGTGCATTGAAGAGTTTTAGGGTCCACCATGAAGTTCGGCATGCAGGGATCACCATGGCAAACAACCATATCGGTGCGCTCTTGGTCGAGCCGCACCGGTAGCTCTCGTTCGACACGAGCCAAAAGATCGAGCTGCGGCGTACTCTTGTCCTCGTCCGGTAAGAAGTCGGGATTGACGGCATTGCGGGACACCACATCAACGGCGCGTCCGAACATTCGCGACAGCCTGCGCTCAAACGGACATTGATCAACCGATAGGCTGTGAACAGCGCCAAGTTGCTGCCCCATTGACGGCCACGCTTTGAGCAAATCCGCTCCAGACAGATCAGCCGCCGGTACTCCCGGAATTGCCGTTATCACCAAGCATGCACCCTCCTGTTCCTCCTGCCAGTTGATCACCTCGGGGCAAGCCACACCTCGACCTTTGAGCCAAATGAGGCGGTCACGCTCTCCAGCGAGCTCACCGCGGCGGGAAGCAGGTGCGATTTTCGCGAAGGCATGCCCGTCACCACGTCGAAAAACAAAATCACCAGATTCTCCGCCTCTGACAGGCAACCAGTCAGAATGCGATTCACCAAAAAAAATATTAGTTCGATTCAATGGAGGTTCCTTCAGTTTTCTGATGAAGCGCGGAGGTGGCTCAACCTGCGAAAAGAAACGAGTTGCTACGTAAGTCCGAGAACATGCTTTCCATGGTCTCTGAGCTCGCCTTTGGGTCATAAATATCGGTAGAGAGTGACGCGCTAGATGGCGAGTTC
>NZ_JBSHFH010000129.1:0-1401 GCF_053617235.1 Streptomyces sp. NPDC055749
CGCGATCAGGGCGACAGCGATCTGGATGCGCACGGCATTTTCTGACGTGCCGAGGAAATGGCTGATCTTCAGCGTCTGCTTGACCCAGCGGAAGAACAGTTCGATCGCCCAACGGCGCTTGTAGAGATCGGCGATCTCGTGAGCCGGTGCATCGAGATCATTGGAGAAGATGCGCAACACCTTTCCCGTCTCGGTCCTGATGGTGATCTCGCGGACCGGATCGCTGAACGGATTTTTGCGGCTTTTGGCCTGGCGGGCCGGCAACAGGCCGATGCGGTCGGACAGGATGACACCGTCGCCGTCCACCGCCTGCTCATGGGTGACCGTCAGCGGCGTATGCGACTTGAACCGGGTGACGATCCGGCATCCGGCTTTGTCCAGCTTGGCCCACCAGCCGAAATCATAATAGCCAAGATCAAAGACATAGGTTGCGCCTGATGCGATCGGCATGGCCTTTGCAGCCGTGATGTCGTTGATATTGGCCGGCGTGACCGCCGCATAGATCGGTTGTTCGGCATCCGCATCGTAGACGATGTGGACCTTGACGCCGCAGGCTTGATGGGAAAACCGCGCCCACTGCGATCCGGCACCGGAGAGGCGAACCCCTGTCGCATCGATGAGGTAGGTTGCCTCGCCCACCGCCCGGCGCAGGCCGCGTCCCGCCATCGCCACCATCTGCGCAAACAGCCCGGCAAAGACAGGGCTCGGACGCAGACGATTGGCATCGGCAAGCGTCGAGCGCGACACCGGCTTTGCGCCGACATGATAGAGCCGTGCAGAGTGGCTCTCCAGGCCAAAGACGATCTCGCGCAGGCTCACCGAACCCGCCAACTGCCCATACAGGAGGGCGACGAACTGGCTTTTGGTCGACAGCCGGCGGACATGCTTGTCAGCCCCGTGTTCATCCACAAGCCGCTCAAACGCCGCCCAGGGAATACGCTTCAAAAGATCATGAAAGACGCTATTCTTGTGCCGCACGGTGTTGCTCCTCTTTCGTGTCCGAGATCGTCGCCAAACGCTCGAATACGAGTAGAATCAACACCGTGCGCCATGTCCACCAAATTTAAACCGGACAGCAGTGGGACAAGCCCGAGGATGACGTCGAATATGGGGCTAAACGTCAAATCGGCGGGATTTTCCCAAGCGGAATAAAGCCGCTGACCGTGGCGCGGCCACGATCCACAACGAGATCGACGGATGCCCGGTCACCGCCGCCGGCGAGCGCGCCGAGCAGTTTGCGGGCCGTATCGATGGTGGACTGCAGCTGCGGGAAGACCTGCTTGGCATTGTCCGACCATGCGCCGAGCTTTTCGATTTCCAGCTTGAACTGGCCGGAGAGATAGCCCTCATTGTCGAAGGAGAAGGGGCCGCTGATGCGCATGGTGCGGCCCTCGCCAATAT
>NZ_JBSHFH010000130.1:0-1383 GCF_053617235.1 Streptomyces sp. NPDC055749
GGCTTAACGGAGGATGTAGCGTTGCTTAAGCCGGGTTTTCGGGTGCCAGGTGCCGTCTGCGCCGTCAGTGCCGATCCGGCGGTGCAGACAACGGATGTTATGGTAAAAGCATGATGCCTGGCGGGTACGGAAAAATTGTGGCGACCGAGCCTGCAGACGCAAAAATCCGGCCCATACTTATTCGTCTCCTTCATCAGGAATGCAGTACTATCCAGCCACTGCAGGTATTTGGCCCCCAGCGGGGGCTTTTTTTGCCTGTTGTTGGGGCAGATAAAGAAAAGGGCCGCATTAGCGGCCCTTTTCGGAGAGAGCGATGCCTCAATGCGGAATTTCAGAGACTTCTTTAACGTCGGCTTTATTGATCTGCTGTTTGACACCATTTGCGTCTTTATAGCCCAGCAGGCCTGAGTCTGATTCTGTAGGCTTGCCGTCGCTGACAATTGTACGCCCGTCGTTGGTGTGGATGGCATAGCTTGTGCGCGTGCAGCCGGTTAGGGCTGAAAGCGCAACTGCCGCTGCGAACACTGAAACAAAAATCTTTTTCAAAGCCAGCTCCTTTTATCCGTATCAGTTGTCTAGTTCACTCATGTTGGTAATTTTGTCACGGTTGATCTGTTCGGTTCGGCCTGTATGGGCATCTTTGTAGGATACTAACCCCGTATCACTGTCAACTTTGGGTTTGCCGTCTGTAACGATAGTGCGACCATCTGTGGTTTTTATTTCTTGGTTTGAAGAACATCCAGCAGCGGCAAAGGTCACCAACGCGACCATCATGGCCGCCAACAGCGTTTTTTTATTCATAATAGGTTCCCTGCTTAAAGGTAAAGTGGATATGGTCACTAACCATCTAAGTATAGGTCGTTTTTTCATGCGAAAAGAGGATTGAAGGTGGGCATCATGCCCAGCAGTAAAAATGAATGAAAAACGATTTTGGAATGTTGCTTGTTTTTGAGGATTGAAATGGCCTTATTAATTTCACTGGTTGTAGTGGCAGGTCTTTACTATCAATTTTGGTATAAGCCACATAGAGCGCCGATCTTGCGTATATGGGGGATCGCGCCTGATGGACAAGAATTTCGATTATTGCTAACAGAGCATGGAGAAAAAGAGGCTGTTTTACTGTTCGGAAAGAAATCTTTTGTTGCCGTGCCAGATACGCAGAACCTTTATGGTGGGTGTTATTACCTTTATTTAGAGGATGCTCACAAGAACGAGCTTTTAATTGAGTTAAACGAAAGTGATTTATACCCCGGTGGCGCAATAGAACTTCAACACAACGGCGGTCGGAAGATTCATTGCGAGATACTAAAAGTAAGGTGGAGTCGTTAACTCAAGTAATGTTTCCTAAGTATGTTGATAGGCAAACATAGTGGTAGTTAGTCA
>NZ_JBSHFH010000131.1:0-1245 GCF_053617235.1 Streptomyces sp. NPDC055749
CGAGCGTTGCGCGGAGCATTGGTGGGCCACTTCGCTTGCGTCGAGGTGACCTCGTCGCCGGGGTCGCGGCGGCTCGCCGCGGCGATGCGGCGCACGGGCGCCGGGCCTGCGGCCGAGCGCTTCTACGCGGAGCATGTGGAGGCGGACGCCGTACATGAACAAGTCGTACGCCGAGAAGTGATCGGCGGTCCGCTCGCCGAAGAGCCGCACCTGGATTCAGAGGTTGCCTTCGGAGCCGACGTCACTGCGCACTTGGAGAACCGACTGGCATCTCACCTGCTGAATACCTGGCGGACCGGGCAGTCGGCGCTGATCGAAAGGCAATTCTGATTCCACTGCATGAAGCCGCGCGGCGGGATGGATGACCGGTGCTCAGATCGTCCGAGGAGATAGTGGGCGCACAGCCGGGCCGTGAAGTACTTCGCCGTCGACACCGAAGCGCGAACCGTGGCAAGGGCTCTCCCACGCGGTTTCCGCCTCGTTGAAGGCGACCAGACAACCGAGATGTGTACGGCGCGCCGACACGGCGTGGGCGGTCCTCAACCGGTCGCCCACGAAGTGGCGGACGACCTCTGCCTGCTGTTTCAGCAGAGCTGATCCCTCCTGGACGGTGCTCCACAGACGATGTGGGTCGTACAGCCCTGCCCACTCGGGTTCCGCACCGGTGATCGTCGACGCCAGCAGCTGTCCGGCCATGGAGCCCCCGCTCATGTGGGCCGCCCATCGGTACGCCGCGGCTCCGACCGCCCGAACTGGACAAGGCGCCCAGACACGTCCGCGACTTCGGCGAGATGCTCACCGATCGCCTCGGTTCCACACTCCCCACCTGGATCAAGGCAGTCGGCGTCAACCAGCTCCCCGGCCTCAGAGCGCACTCCACATGCCGAGACCTCGGCACGTCAACAGGATCAAAATGCTCAAGCGCCAGATGTTCGGGCGTGTCGGCTTCGCTCTCTTGAAGACAGAACGGGGTATGCGCGGGATCCCAGCAGATGCATCAGTGAGCTGTTGGCGCGAACCTGGAAGACGTGATGCCCCAGTCGTCGTCGACAGCACCGACAGACACCGTGGTCGTCATTGGCCACCTCGTCTCGCTGGGCACGGGCAGAAAAATCCGTCATGGCAGTCATGGCCGACCGCAGGCAGAGAACATCTAGTGCTGTGACCGCAAAGGTTCACCGGCCTGGGGCGTATCTCTTCCTTTGGCTGAGTAGACGTTCAGGAGCACTCGCGCAAGGGAACCGT
>NZ_JBSHFH010000132.1:0-1096 GCF_053617235.1 Streptomyces sp. NPDC055749
TGCATAAGCTTGCCGAGGTTCTGGCACAGAAGGACGGCGACATCGTTCTCGGCTTCTTCATGGAGCATGTGACGGAAGAGCTCATGAAGCGCGCACGGGCGGCGGCGATGGCGGGCGATATAGCGGCGGCGGAAAAACATGCACGGCTTTCCTCGGCGCTCTCGGAGCGCATCACCGTGGCGCAGGCCTATAATCTCGATAAGAAGCAGATGGTGCTTTCCATTCTGGAAGATATTCGCGGCGTGTGAAGGCAAGGGATCGTACGGAATGTACGATTCGACGGTGGATGAATTCTCCTCCGTCATGCCGGACTAGATCCGGCATCCAGCCACGGCGCGTCTGCGCCGTGAAGAGACTCTTTCGCGATCAAGGACTTGATCGCGCTGGACCCCGGATCAAGTCCGGGGTGACGGAGTACGGGGTTGCCGTTGACGCCAAATGTAGCAGGCGAACTCCAGCACCAAACAAATTGGGCAGGCCTTCCTTCAAACAAAAAAGCGCCGTCTCCGGCGCTTCTTTCTTGATGCTATTCTGATCAGATCGACGCGGCCCGCGCCTTCGTCGTCACGGCAAACGCCTTCTGCACATAGCTGTCGCGGTCATAGACGTCGTCGAAGAACTGCACCTTGCCGTCCTTGTCCGGCCAGGCGGTGAAGTAGGCCACATAGACCGGAACCTTCTCCGGCACCTGCACGGCGCGGTTCTTGCCGGACGCGATCTGCTCGCCGACCTTTTCGACGCTGGTGCCGAGAACGGCGGCAGCCATGCGGCGCGGATCGACCAGACGGATACAGCCATGGCTCAGCGCCCGCATGTCGCGGTTGAAGAAGCTCTTGGCAGGCGTGTCATGCATGTAAATGGCATGCGCGTTGGGGAACAGGATTTTCAGGTCGCCCAGCGCATTGTCGCTGCTCGGCGGCTGGCGCACGGAAACGGCGTTGGTAGAGCCATACCAATTGACGCTGGTGGAGGAAACGGCACGACCGCCCACCTGCACTTCGTAGCCCAGCCGGTCGAGATAGGACGGATCGCGGCGCAGCTTCGGCAGCATTTCGTTGACGATGATCGACTGCGGCACGCCCCAATAGGGGTTGAA
>NZ_JBSHFH010000133.1:0-1032 GCF_053617235.1 Streptomyces sp. NPDC055749
ACCGTCCACGAGGAGGGCTTCATCCACTGCTCGCTGGCGCACCAGCTGCCCGGCGCGGGCGGCACGATCGGCTCCTCCGGTCGGCCGAGCACCGCGCGCTCCGCCGCCAGCACCGCCGCCCGCGTCCGGGCCTGCTCCCGCCTGTGCTCCGCCGCCCGCGTCCGGCACCCACCCGTCCGGCAGTACAGCCGCGGCCGCCCCACCACCGGATGCGGCCCCGGAATCGGCAGCCCACACCACCCACACCACCGCGCCCGCTCCGCCCTGCTCGCATCACTGTTCTGCACGTGCACATCATCCGGCTCCGCACCACACCTCTGGCACTTTCGACCGCCACACCTAGGCATCAGGACCCAACGGGTCCTCGCCCAGCTCCTCCCGCATCTCCGCTTGGGCGTCGGCCCACATGTCCCCCGCACCCGAGCAGTCCGAGCACAGGCAGTCGCCCGGACACCTCACCGGCACCCACAGCACGCCGTACTCCTGCGTCGGCTCGGCCCCACCCGCAACGTCATCGCTCGTACTCATGCCGGGATCAACGAGCGCCAGGAGCACGAGCCACGACACACACCTAGGCATTCTCTATTCGACGGGGCTTGCGCAGACTGACACAGTCGTGTCATAGTGAAGCGGTCGGCACAAGCTGACACAACCGCAAGGGAGATCATCATGGGCCTGTTCGGTGGCAAGAAGAACGACGACTCCTCCTCCTCCGAGGGGGTCAACTTCCAGGACCGGATGTACATGGGCTCGGCCGCCGTGTACGCCGCGATCGAGCGCGGCGAGATCCAGGGCGAGCAGGCCGTCCGGGACGCGCTGGAGCAGGCGCGGTACGACGCCAGCTGACGCCCCCTCGGCGGGGCACCGGCCGGTGCCCCGCCCCAACCACCGCCAGGAGGCCCCCATGCGCGAGTTCCTGTACATCCTCACCATGCAGTCCCACGACGGCCGCCAGGCGACCTGGAGCGGCGTCATCACCCCCGCTGAGGGCGCGACCCGCGAGCGGGTCTGGCTCGACCTCCGGGCCACGAT
>NZ_JBSHFH010000134.1:0-1017 GCF_053617235.1 Streptomyces sp. NPDC055749
TCTTCCGAAGATCGCGATGCAGCCCGAACCGCATGACGTCAATCGCCAAAGCCGTCCTCACCCTGGAGAGGCAAGGCTGAAAACGCTCAATGATTGATTGCCACTGAAGTTGGACCACTGCACGGTTGGTGTCATTGAGCGTTCACCGGCCTGATCAGAGACCTGCGCGTGGCGCATCCATTCGCCGGCCTGCACGCACCCAGCTCCCCATTCCGGCTAGCAATTGGCGCTGGTCAAGGAGGCCGGTCAGGCTTGGGACGATCAGAGCAGCCGCATTCGTGCCGGGAACGGTGACAGTCTGCTCGTCCAGGGGAGTGAGGATGCCTTCGACCCGCCGCTCGGTCATCCGCGGGGCCTTGGGCCGCATCAGCGTGACCAGCCGGCGTCGTCCGGGCTGACGCGGTCGGCTGCATCGTTATCCGCCCGCGCCACGTTGGCGCTCAACGAACTCCTCATCCGCGCCACCGAACAAGCCTGACCGTTCGGTGCCCCCGGCTCGTCAAGCCGGCCGGGTGCCAACGCCACCGGGGATGCGCAATGGCCGCCTGCCGGCTGGGCAGGGTGTGGTCGCGGGCGTTCAGGGCCTGTCGTTCGACGTGGTCTTTGCGGGTGGGGTGCCTCGTTCTCCGGGGTGGTTTGTGTTGTCATGACGGGTTATTCGGAGTTGTGGTTGAACTGGGTTTTGGTCCAGTGGTAGCCGAGAGTGGTGAGTGCGAGGCACCAGGCGACGGTGATCCAGCCGTTATGGCCGATCTCGGTGCCGAGGAGGAGGCCGCGGAGGGTTTCGATGGCGGGGGTGAAGGGCTGGTACTCGGCGATGGGCTGGAACCAGCCGGGCATGGTGTTGGCGGGGATGAAGGCACTGGAGATGAAGGGGAGGAGGATTAGTGGCATGGCCATGTTGCTGGCGGCTTCGGCGTTGGGGCTGGCCATGCCCATGCCGACCGCGATCCAGGTGAGTGCCAGGGAGAACAGGGTGAGCAGTCCGAACGCTGCCAGCCATTCCAGAGCGGTGGC